>JAMQPH010000641.1 GCA_023717605.1 Pyrinomonadaceae bacterium | reverse complement strand
TCCAGCACTACTTTTACCTTCTCGATACTTCGGGGCTTTCCTGCCGAAGGACCTGATACGTGATGGGAGCAGAGAGCATGTGGCCGGGGATGTTTCAGGCCGAAGCGGGAAGGGGCAATACGGCAATGACACGGTTGCCAGCCATGCCATATCCGATGAAGAAGGGGCAAGAAAAAGGTTCTGGACAACGGGCAATGAATCGCAGTAAACAGGCCGGTATGGCAATCAAAACTATCGGTGTTTTACTAGTCGGTTTAGCCCTGGCTTCCGTTCGTCTCTCCGAAGCGCAGCAGGCTGGGAAAGTCTATAGGATCGGATTTTTATCGGGCGGATTTCCAGGTCCAACCCATTGGACGGCCAAATTGACCGCTCAGCTGCAACAAATCGGTTATATTGAGGGCAAGAACCTGATTATTGAATCTCGCTTCACCGAAAACAAAATTGATCGCCTTCCCGCGCTGGCCGACGAACTGGTCCGTCTCAAAGTAGACCTGATCGCTACAGGTGGTATAAACGATGCCCGCGCTGCCAAGAATGCCACCAAGACTATCCCTATTGTTGGATTAGGCCTGGGCGATCCCGTTGCGAATGGATTGGTTGAGAGCCTGGCACGGCCCGGCGGCAACCTTACGGGTTTTACTACTATTACAGACGAGTTGGCTGGCAAGCGGCTGGAGCTGCTCAAGGAAGTCATTCCGAATCTCTCCCGCGTCGCGCTACTGTGGAATTCGCATTTTCCAGACTCCGCACGCGCGTGGAAATTAAGTCAAGCTGCCGCACGAGAACTGAGTTTGCAGCTACACTCTATGGACGTTACGAGCCCTGATAAGTTTGAGCCGGCGTTCAAAGAAGCTATCAAGGCGCGTAGCGGCGCTCTCGCTATGACGGCGGGGGCATTTATTGCTGCCCGCGCCAATCAGAAGCGGATAGCCGATCTAGCGGGCAAGTATCGCCTGCCAGCGATATCCGATCGGGAAGATTATACTGCCAACGGCGGCTTGATGTCTTATGGCGCGGACGATTCCGAACGTTTCAAGCGTGTCGCTGTATTTATCGACAAGATTCTCAAGGGCAGCAAACCCTTTGATATTCCAGTCGAGCAACCCACGAAGTTTGAACTCATTATCAACCTCAAGGCAGCAAAGCAAATCGGCTTGAGCATCCCTCCCAACGTGCTCGCAAGGGCAGATCGGGTCATCAAGTGAGGAAGCACAATGGCAGAACCAGACAAAAGACCAGTCACGATGGAAGAACTTGTCGTCTCAAGCCTCGCGCAGACTGACGCACTGGCGAAGCTGTTGCGCGAGCGATACCGTTACTGGCGGGTCTTCCGGTGCGAAGGATCAGGTAACTTCTAGGTCCGGCGATCGCCTTCATTCTTGAAGCTTACCGGCGATACGTGCAGGATCGCGGGTATTGTAAGCCGCTACCCATGCAGGCAGTAACATGAGGACATAAGAGGAATTTAGGTTTTTCTAAGGAATCACCGCGATGGGCTGAATCTCCATGATGAGTTGCGGCCGGGCCAAGTGGCTAACTTCTACAAAGGTAACCGCAGGAAAGCCCTTCTTGAAGATTTCCTTGCTGAGCTTGTTGAATTCAGGAATGTAGCGGAGATCGGTTAGAAACACCGACATGGTCACGATATCGTCAAACGTAGCGCCGGCTTGGCTCAGTGTCGTCTTGATCTTATCGAAGACTCGCTTGAATTGGGCCTCGAAGTTGCCATGCTCTACATTAACCTGAGGCAGACTGGCGGTATGGCCGGCTAAGAAAAGCATCGTACCGCCTTTGACCTTGACTGCAGTAGACCGAGACTCTTGCGGAACCGGATCGACAAATTCTTTCTTGAAATCTTGCCCGGCGGACACTCCAGTGAGAGCCAACAGACCAATCGGCAACAGTGTGGCAATCTTCATGCTCCAGCACTCCATTAATCCATCACTCCGATATTCCAATTCCCCTCACTCTTTCAACACGGCAATCGCTTGGATCTCCAACAAGGCACCCGGAGTCTTTAGCTTTCGCGCTTCCATG
>JAMQPH010000638.1 GCA_023717605.1 Pyrinomonadaceae bacterium | reverse complement strand
CGAATCAAACAGCTCGGCCTGGGTCTCTATACCTACCAGGGTGCGGAGCACTCGCGCTTCACTCACTCGCTCGGCGCTTTCCACCTCATGACCCGCGTGCTCGATCGGCTGGAAGAGCGGTACCAGATCGACCCTAACGATCGTGCTGCCGCCCGAGCAGCTGCCCTGCTTCACGATGTGGGCCATGGATCGTTTTCGCATGTCATGGAGAAGGTTCTAGGTTTCCATCATGAATCCTGGACCGTGCAGGTGGTCCTTAGTAAGGAAACTGAGATCGGCGGGTTATTACAGCGATTCCTCGCTGCGGTAGCACACCGTGGAAGGTTCACGCTTAGCAAATGAAAAGTGCAGCGAGAACGTTTACGAACTCGCTGCACTGCAAGGCCTTTGCCGAAGAAAAACTGAAACAGGTTAGGACAATGCTCCTGAAAAGCGCACTAGAAGTCGACGCGGATACCAAACTGGAAGGCTCGCGGAATGCCCGGAGCGAATGAGCCTGAACCCAGTCCATAGCGGTTGGTGCGGTTTGCCGGAGTCGTGCCATTAATCGTGCCCGATGTGCCTGACAAAAGCGAACCCATTCGACCTCCGGGCGAATCAAAGTTGGCGATATTAAAGAGATTAAAGATCTCAACCATCGGCTGGATCTTCACCCGCTCGCGAATCGTGAACACCTTTGAGATGCGCACGTCGGTATTACTAAACGAGTCGAGACCGACCTGGTCGGCCGGAGCAAGGGGGACGGGCACACCACCGCTAAAGGTCGCGCCCAAAGCCCCGAGTTGGGCCGCGGTAAAGAGTCCAGCCGTAACTAAAGCCTGGCCGGCAGGTGTTAAGGTCCCGGCAGTAACCTGAGTATTGAAGGCGTTGATGAGGTTATTTAGATCCGCGCCGTTGCCAACATCCCGTCCAAACGAACCACGATTCGTGCCTGGGAGCGGATCCTCGATGATGCCATCTCCATCCAGATCGCTCATAAAGATCTCACCCGCACCACAATCGACGCAGTCAATAAAAGCCGACTGCGACAGAGGAGAAGCGATGCGAGTAGTCGTATTCACGTTGATGCCCCAGGGCAAACTCGTCAGGAACCCGAACGTGACCTGGTGAGCACGATCTAACCCGGCGGGGCCAAAGAACTTGGTTGGCGCATCGTTGAAGGCCGAGCCCGAAAGGAAATCCTGGTCAACACCTGAAGACTCAAAACGGGAAAGCGCATAACTGACGCCACCTGTCATTTCCCTGATCGGTCCCCAATTCTTGATCATCCTGCCGCGAAGGCTCACGGTCAGGGCGTTGTAGGTTGACAGACCCAGGGACTGGATCAGCCCCATTCCGCGGAAGTTGGGATTCTGGCCGCGAAAAGCAAACCCGTCTAGCGCACTGCCCGCACCCAAACCAAAACCGGCGTAATCGGAGATCGTAGCCCCGGCGGCAATCGCGCAGTTTATGGCGGCCGCGCTGGCACTTGCCGGGCAACCGAAGTCGTCGTTAGTTGCAATAATGGCGTCACGCGCGATATTCACATCCAACGTGTTGGCAGCGCCAATCCTGTTGAGGTCTGTGGTTTGATTAAAGTGAACGCCACGATTGCGCAGATAGTCCACAGTCAAGACCAGACCTGGCTTGAGCTCTCTTTGGACGCCGATATTGAACATAATCCCGTAGGGCCGCTTGTACTCGTTGAAGATAATACTGCCGGCAGCATCCAGAACCTGATCGAACAACGGCGGAATACCGGGCGGTGGCCAGTTCGCCGCGAGCGCACCCGTCACCGACTGGAGCACTGCCTGCATTTGTTGGGTAGGACCAATTACATTTCTCAGCGACTGAGAGAACAGGTTCACGCCGCCCGGTCCGCACTGGCCCACGGTCGTTCTGAAACTCGCGGCATTAAACAGACAGGCGCCTGTTCCTGGATCGAGCAAGAGTGGACTGCCTGCGCTCAATACCGGTGTATCGTTGCCCAGACCTGGGGGGAGGTTCAGAACCCGATCGAACAAGATGTTGTTGATAATGTTGCCGTCGTAGTAGATACCCGCGCCGCCCCGGATTACTGTTTTGCCATTGCCGTTGAGGTCCCAGGCAAACCCGGCCTGTGGCGCAAAGTTGTTGACATCGTTGTTGACGAATCCGGCGAGCGCCGGGCTGAATTCAGCCAGCTTGGCGGTGCGAACAAGATCGCTATCGGCAAGCGCACTGTCGTAGTCGTATCGTAAGCCGAGCGTAATTGTGAAGTTACGCCTTATTTTCCATGCATCAGTGAAGTAAACACCGAGGCGATGATTGGTGGTCCCACCGTTGGAGAAGCCCAATGCAGGTCTTTCGCTGAAGGCGCCTAGCCCATTACCTACGACGATCTGGTTAAGCGGGAAATTGAGTGGATCACTGCTGCCTCCCTGGGCATCGGCAAACGCAACGGTCGTCGAGTTAAAAGCGGCACGGATGCGCGGTGCCAGACCAAAAAAGTTGGCGAAGACGGCCTCCTCAATATGGTTGTACGAGACACCAAAGCGAAACGTGTGATTGCCGGAGATTAGGCTAGCGTCATACTTGCCTTGTGTGTTGTCCTGGAATGTTGATTGGGGCGCCAGGAGGTCCGGGCCCACATCTTGAAGCTGGTTCAGAATCCGCACGAGTATTGGATTTCCCGCCGGATCAAGCGTCGTGGGGGTGCCGGCTGCTTCATTGGCATCCACTATGAAGTTGTTAAAATTGAGATAGCTGAAGCGGCCGGAATGGGTCCAACGCGCGGCTGAATAATCAATTCCCGCCACGTGGGTGTTGGTGTTATTGAGGTTGCCAAAAGCGCTCAGGTCGCGGCCCCCAAACCCCGTCACCCCGAAGTTGTAGTTGTGGTTGAAGCGATAGAAGAAGCTTGCCTTGTCGGTCATCTTCCAGTCCAAACGGGCGCCGCCGAGTCTTTCATCAAGCGGTACTGCGAAAGCTTCGGTGAATCCCGCAAAGCTGGGTGTATCGGTAAACTGCTGGCCATCCTGGTTGTTATTCTCAAACTCAGCGTGCCAGAAAAGCTTGTTCTTAATGAAGAAACCACCGGCGCGGCCACCCAGGGTTTGCCGGTCGAAGGGTGGCTTCTGGGTAGTAGGCAGGGTCTTGTTCAAACGCAAATCCGCGGCGTAACTTTCATCGCGGAAAAAGCCGAAGCCTGCACCGTGAAACTCGTTGCTGCCGCCCCGGGTGACGATGTTGATGGCCCCGCTGGAGGTAAGGTCGGTGCTTGCATCCAATGTTGAGCGGCTAACCTGGAATTCCTGAATTGATTCATTGGAGATATTGGTAGTCGTGGTACCGACAGTTTCATCCGTAATGTCTACGCCGTCTACCTGAATTCGCGTTGAGCGTCCGCTGCGACCGCCCATGGAGACACCAACAAACTGGTTCTTTGTGGGATCGAAGTCGCCCCCGTCCCGCACCTGAACCCCCGGCTCCTGCTGAGCCAGATCGAGAAAGTTGCGACCGTTCAAGGGAAGATTCTCGATTTGCCTGGGCGTAACGACGCCATCCACAGTTGGTCGTGAGGTATCAACCATTGCTTCGCCACTGGCCACCACCTCAACCACTTCTTTGGTGTCGCCAATCTCAATATTTGCGGTGAGTGGTGTGACACTGCCTACGTTAACTGTTACTTCGGTTGCTACGTACTTGCGGAATCCCCCTTTCTCGATTGTGACGGTGTATCTGCCCGCCTCCAGGTTTTGAAAGTTGAATCTGCCGCGGTCATCGGTTGTAACAGTAGACTCACTGCTGGTGCCCGGATGTCGCAGGGTCACCGTCGCCCCTTGAACGACCGCTCCTTTGGGATCGATGACGGTGCCTTCCAATGCACCACGTATGTGTTGTGCCATGACACTAGGACTAATAATCAGGAGCATCAAAACAAATCCAAAAAACCCGAAGATTGAAGACTGAGTCTTTGATCGATTCATGGTTCCTCTCTTTCTTGACCTTCACTTGCTTGTTTGGAAAGCCTCCGGTTTATTAGCCTCGAAGGTGCGCGACAGCTTCACCGCCTTATCGCCCGCATTCGCGTGGTTCGGAAAGACAATTTCAGCAGACGTCGGCTTGGCGGAATGGTTGCCAGTGCAATGGTTTGCGCAACATGTATGCCAGCACGCTTCCAGGAGATTAAGCCTACTATTTACTCTCACTTAGCAAAGGAAGTCAGCCAAAGGCCGACCTCTCTAAATCCGAAAAATTGGTTGTTTGTCCAGAAATCAATACGCGGGTGCCAGGACCGCGGCCTGGCCAGCCCGCGAAACGCTGAATCCAATTGACGCTAGACTTTCTGTCCTCCCTAAACTGGAGTAATTTTCCCGGAAATTTAAGCTTAATCGCCGAGCGAGGACGGCACGCTCGTTGGCATATGTATTGCGACGGTCCATCTTGCTTGGAGCTTGGGGTGATTGTTATTACAAACGACGGGAGGCGGAAAATGGAAGGCCAACGCCGAATCTTTGTTGTGGTCGCTGTTTTGTTCTTCGCTGGGGCTTTTGAGAGCACGGTTGGCCAAACTGTCTACGAGATAGAGGGAGCTGTTTATGGGCCGAATTCAAAACCGATCGCCAATGTCGTTATGTCCCTACTGAATCACACGCGAGCGCAAATTGATCAAGACATGACCAACAGCGACGGACGCTACCGGTTCAGCGGAATCGTCGCAGGCGTTTATTTCATTTCCGTCAAACCGGACGAGACGGAATATCAACAAATATTTCAAAGGATTGAACTGATTAATACGGCGGTAGGCGTAACTAATTTCTCTACAGAGAGGGTTGATTTCTCCCTGAGACCGGCTGCTCGTCGCAGCGACTCGCTGGTACTGGGGACGGTCTTCGCTCAAACTATTCCTCCTGAGGCTGAGAAAGAATACCTGGTCGCAATCAAGAGCCTGGCGAAAGGCGACAAAGACGAAGCAACCATCCGACTCAACAAGGCGGTCAAGATCTTCCCTACCTACTTTCTTGCGCTCCAACAACTCGGTCTTCTCCACGTAGAAAAAGAGAGGTACCTGGAAGCTATCGAACCATTAAGGAAGGCCATCGAGATTAATTCCAAGGGCGCCCAATCTCACCTTGGGCTGGGCATGGCTTACGTCAACCTGGATCATTTGGAGGAGGCAACGGAAGAACTAAACATTGCACTGACACTCGATCCCAGGCTGTTTTGCGCTCATCTTTACCTGGGCATGGCCCTGATTGGTAAGGGCGATCTTGACGCGGCGGAAAGATCCCTGAAGCAGGCTTATGCAGTCGGAGGTCGCACCCAAGCGAGAGCGGCACATCTCTACCTGGCTTCGATTTACGATACGCGCAAGCAATATCAGAAAGCGATAAACGAACTAGAAACATACCTGCGCGAAAATCCGGAAGCTGGTAACGCCGCCAGAATTCAAAAGGCCATTCAGAAATTGAAAGCCAAGCTGTGAAGGCTCCCGCGAACGGCGCACCGCAAATACTTACCTGCACAAAAAAGAAAATTGTAAGGCTGGCCCTTTCGCTTTGGCCAATGTCGTGAACTGGTGTGCCCATTCGTATCTGTTCGTCCGCACGAAGCAACTCGGCGATACCAAACTAAATTTCAAACAACGCTCTCATGCCAGTTGGGTTGCAATACTCATGTTAGACTGACTGCTGGCCATTTCCGTAAAGAGACGACGACGCAATGTCAGAACGCATCTATCGCGATCCGGTTCACAACATCATCCGTCTCCGCACCGACACGGACGAAGGCGAGTTGATGATGCGCTTAATTGACGCACCTGAATTTCAGAGGCTGCGTCGAATCAAACAGCTCGGCCTGGGTCTCTATACCTACCAGGG
>JAMQPH010000631.1 GCA_023717605.1 Pyrinomonadaceae bacterium | reverse complement strand
CCCCAGCCCGTGCACTGTTAGGTTTGTGAAACCTTCGAGGGCCCAACGATTGATGGTTAGTCGGCTGACACATCGCAGCCAGAAAGGTGCATGGCCGAGGTCGAAGAAATTTCCACCCAGTCCCGCAGAAACCAGCGCAATGGCCCCACCGATCGCGCCAGCTTGCAAAAGGTCCCTGGAGAACGCGGCGATCAGCGCTCCCAGACTGCCGGCGGCGAGTACTACTGCGCAAACCATCAACAACAACGCTGAAAGCGAACTGGACCACTGCAAATGGAAGATCAAACTGGACGCTGCCACCAGCAGGGCAAACTGTACGATGCCGGTCATAAACGCCCCGCCCATTTTGCCGGCCAGAATCTCAGCGGTGCCCGTAGGAGTCCTGATCAGGCGTCCGAGAGTGCCCTCCTCTTTTTCGATCAAGATCGATCGCGGGGCCTCAAACATCGTGATCATGAGAAAGAAGATCGCCATGCTGGGAGCGAAGAAGGCGAAAGGATTGCTATTGCCCTGGACAGCAACGGTGACCTGCCTTACTTCAATCAATGCCCTGCCCTGATGCCCTTGATCATCCTTAACCGTGGCCCTCTGACCCTCGGCGCTCGGCTGCTCAGAAGGAGGCGCGCTGTCGAGCCTGCCACTGACCCCACTGGCTAAGGCTGCGCCCATCAGGCCGGAGATTACCAAGGGAGCAAACAACATCAGCATTACCGCATTGCGGTCTCGCAAACGGATCAAAACGTCTTTCCAGGCAATGGTCCAAGCTTTCATATTCTTATCCCTGCCGGCTAATCGCGCAGTCCCCTGCCGGTTAGATGGAGAAACACGGTTTCGAGATTGGGTTCCTGGACTTCGAGACTTTTGATACTCGCCCCGTCAAGGTTGGCCCAGGTGGCGATCTTGGAAAGCAAGCTGTTCGCGTGCTGGGCTTGCAACACAAGATGACTGTTTTCGCAGTAGGCGCGATTGATACCGGGTATTTGAGCCAGTGCTTTCGCCGACTCCTCATTGCTCTTTTCCGAATGCAATTGGAGTTTGATCGTGTCGTGTTCGCCAACCATCTGACTCAACTCGGCTTGGGATCCGATAGCGATCATCTCACCATGATCGATGATGCCGATGCGTTGACTGAGTTCTTCGGCCTCTTCCATGTAGTGTGTAGTGTAGAGAACAGTAAGGCCCTGATGATTAAGCTCCTTAACCGTATCGAGAATGCGCCGCCGGCTTTGCGGGTCGATGCCCACAGTTGGCTCATCCATAAATAGAACCGTCGGCTCGTGAAGCAGTCCGACGGCGATGTTCAGCCGTCGTTTCATCCCTCCAGAATAGGCATCGACTTTTTCGTCGCCCCGATCAGTTAGTCCGGCGATCTCCAAAACCGCTTCGACTCGTTGTTTTAGTCGCGCTCCGCGCAGGCCATACATCTTGCCCCAAAAGTGGAGATTTTCTCGAGCGCTGATCATGGTATAGAGAGACACTTCATCAGGCACGATGCCTAGACGCTGCTTTGCTCGCAGCGGTTCACGAACGATCGAATGACCGTCGACAATCGCGTCGCCACTACTCGGGAGCAGCAGGCCGCTGAGCATCGAGATCATTGTGGTTTTGCCGGCGCCGTTCGGTCCCAACAAGCTGAATACTTCTCCGCGTTCGATGGCGAAAGAAACGTCCTTGACGGCCACGGTTCCGGCGGCTGATTTGTATTGCTTACGCAGGTTGTTCGCTTCAACAATTGGCGACATTAGTACCTCTGGAATGTTAATGAATCAGACAGCGATGAACTGGAGATTTGGTTATGTGTTTGGTCCATGTATCTATTGGTGAAGTGCGAGCTTAAGAGATTGGCAGTTACCGTTTGCTTGAACTTGTTAGCGCCGATTTGCTGAGGCCTCACTTGTGACTGCTATACCGGGAGCGGCCATTCGCGGCTATGGACAAGACAAGCTGGGCCTTCCACTACCACGGCCGCGGCGTATCGGTCTCCTACATGGATATCAGAGAGCGACCAGTTGCTGAGGTTCAGCGGCTCTTGGACATACTCCAATCGAGCTGGCTCACCGGGCACAAACGAAACATCGAACTGGTCCAGACCGAGTGAGAGACCCTTACCGTGGGCCTTTACGAACGCTTCCTTGCGCGTCCAGCAATTAAAGAAGGCGGCGGTGTATAACTGCTTCGGCAATGCGCGGAATCTGCTTGCCTCCCGAGGCGAGAAATATCGCTCGGCGATCTCTTCATGAGCCAAGTCATCACGGAGCATCTCAATATCAACTCCAACTTGCCTGCCGGAGACGACCGCTAACAGACAGTGACCGTGAGAGTGGGACAGATTGAAGCTGAGAGAAGATGGATTCGTTGTAAGCGCCGGCTTGCCGTAGGCACTGTAGGAGAAATTAATCTGAGCGGGCTCAGCGTCGACATAAGTAGCAAGAATTGTTCGCAGCAGCCCCCTGGCAATGATGAAGTGCTCGCGATCTCGCTCGAAATGGAAGCGATTGGCTCGCACTTGTTCATCAGTGCTTAGCGTCGACCGCATCTGGTCCAATGTTCTTGCAGACTGATCCAAGCGGGCGCTCCAAATGTGAACTTCGTTACGGGGAATCATTAGATTGACGAACCTATGGCTTGGCGGTCCGCAATGACGTCTCGAGGCGTTGGCCGGGTCGAACAATATTGACGAAGTTCACGCGCCACCACTTCCCTTAGAGTTTGTTGGGCACTATGCAGAAAGAAGTGGTCGCCCGGCAACATTCGCAAGGTGAAGGATTCGCTTGTTTGCTCACGCCACGGGCACAACTCATCGCGCGTCACCGACGAATCCTGCAAGCCGCCGAGAGCCGTAATCGGACAGCTCAACGGCGGCTCGTGCCGGTAGACATAACTGTCAATGGCGACTAGGTCGGCGCGGATGATCGGCAACACCAGGGCCATCAGTTCCGGATTGTCGAGCACTGCCTGGGGTGTACCGTTGAGGCGCCGCATTTTGTCGACTAATTGATCGTCCTGCAGATCCCAGGTCACGGGCCCACTGGCCCGAACCTGCGGAGCCCGCCCCGCAGACACCAACAGGTGAACCGGTTCGACTCGGCGAGCGCGTCGCAGGTAGCGAGCCAACTCGAAACCAAGCAGCGCCCCCATGCTGTGACCAAAGAAAGCGAAGGGTTGATCCAGATGCGGGGCGAGTTCCTCTGCAATAATCTCAACCAAACTTTCCAGATCGTTCACCGGTGGCTCCGACAGCCGCGAGCCCCGTCCTGGCAGTTCGACCGGGCAAACCTCAATCTCAGATGGCAAGCCGTTCAGCACTTTGCTGAAGACCGACGCTGCTCCTCCTGCATAGGGAAAGCAAAAGAGCCGCAGCGGAGCCTGTGGTTGTAGCTTCGCGGAGGTGATCCAGGAAAGCCCGATGGATGTGCCGACCGCAGTCGGAGTGAACTGCCCTCGTTCGTGATAGAAGTCGGTAGGGTTATTAGCCATGTAAAGACGTCTTATCTTTCTTGATTGAAGAGGAACAGTTTTACTTGGCCGTGGCATTCTGAACTTTGCGCAAGCTGAGGGGCCGCATATCGGTCCAGACTTCTTTGATGTAGCTCAAACAATCAGCCTTCAGGCCTTTTTTACCCACCTCGCGCCAGCCGAGAGGATTCTCCCGGTGGGCGGGCCAAATCGAATACTGTTCTTCATGGTTCACGACCACCTTGTAGATGGTGGTGTCTTCTTTTTCGTCCCTGTTCATCTTGCCTCCATAGTGTGTGATTTGAATGAATGGTTATCCATCTCGCTCCATGAGTCGGGTAAAAACGATTTGATCAACGTGCCACGCTCCTGCTTTCGTCCAAGGTCGCGCACGAGCTTGCCGACCGCCAAATCCAGGATCCCCAGACCAAAGGGGCTGAAGACCGTCGTCGCGTCGGCTCGCTCGCGAGCCGGTATGGCCTCGGTCAAAACATCTGCCAGGGTACCGCGGATAAAGTCGCGCCGGCCCACCTGTTGTTCGGTTAAATGGAGCGACGTCTGCGCTCGGCATACGTGATCGATATCGTCCACGATGTTTTCGCAAGAGAGCACGATTTCCGGCGCCAGGTCGCGGAGAGAGACGTGGAGAATTGTGCTCCCCGGCGGGAGGTCTGGAAGTTCTGAAATGTGCGGTTTAGCTGCCGTGGTAGCCATACTGATTAATGAAGAGCTGCGCAGCATTTCGCGCATGTCAGCGGCGATCTCGACCTCAATATCGCCGAAAGTCTGCGAGCACCTTTGCCCGAAACTGCGTGCGCGCGTTTCATCAAGATCGAAGAGCACAAAGCGACGAATTGTCGGGCATCCGGCTCGCAAGAAGCGCGCGATCTCAAAATTGATCAACCCGCAGCCCATCATTCCGACTGACGTTCCGGCCGAACTCGTTCCTGGCTCAGACCACAAACACTGGGCGGCAAGTACGGCGCTGGCGGCCGTTCGCTTGGCATTGATGATTGAGCCTTCAATGATCGCTTCAGGCTTTCCGGTGTCTGCTGAATTCAGGATCACAACCGCCGACGCCCGGTCAGAACCCAGCTTCAGGTTATTGGGAAAAGACGCGACCCACTTAATTCCGGCGACGTCAAACTCGTGGCCCAGGTAGGCAGGAAGAGCAATGATCCGGTTGCAGGATTCGTCGGGGAAATGCAGAAAGGTCGAATGCGGCAGCGAGCTATCACCACTGCGGTGCGTTTCGTAAGCCTGCCGTACCGTTTGGATCAACTCCAACTCCCTACCTTCCAGTAACGTCGCTACGTCGCTACCTTTTAAAAGGAGAATGTCGCTCTCAGGCATATGCGACCTCCGCTGCGCTTTCCCACAAATATGAGACATCGCCGAAGTGTTCGCTCACCCAGCTGTCGGAGTAGATCGTGTCGAGATATCGCTCTCCCCGGTCAGGTAACACAAGAACACAGCTTGCGCCTGACGGGAGGGACTCCTTTACCTGCTCAAATGCCGAGATGAGGGCCCCCGAAGATCCGCCGCACAGAATCGCCTCTTCACGAGCTAAACGCCGGCATCCCACTACACAGTCGAGGTCGGACACCTGAATGAACTTGTCCGCCAGGTCATGTCGAAACAAGTCGGGCCGCACTGCCGCGCCGTGCCCGGGAATCAAGCGCTTGGCCTTTTGTCCTCCAAAAATCACGCTGCCCTTGGCATCAACCGCGTAAATCTTGGTGCGCAAGTTGTGGAGCGTCAGATATTCTGCGCATCCTCGCAGCGTGCCGCAGGTGCTCGTCGCACAGAAAATATAATCGACTTCGTCGTCAAGCGCCGTGACAATCTCGTGCATCGTTTGGTGGTGGGACGCGGGGTTATGGAAATTGCCGTACTGATTCGGCCAGAAACTGTTTTCATTCTTCGAAAGCAGGTCCTTAACGCGATCAATTCGAGCCTTAAGATACTCGTTGGTAATGGGGTCGGGTTCCGTTACTACCTCCACATCCGCTCCGTAGGCCTTCAGTAATCTGAGATTCTGGTCCGTGGTCTTCTTATCGACCACACAGATGAAACGCAGGCCCAGATACGAGCAAACCTGCGCCAAACCAACACCCATATTGCCGGAGCTTGACTCGATCACAATGGTGTCGGGGCGAATGTCACCCGCTTCAATGCTATGCCGGATGATGTTAAGCGCGGGCCGATCCTTCATGCTCCCGCCAGGATTAAGTGCCTCGAGCTTGGCGTAAAGACGAATGTTGCTTTCACCGGTGATACGCGACAATCTAACCAGCGGCGTGTTGCCAATGGCTGACAATATTCCTTCCTCTATGAGGTAGTCTCCCTTGGGAGCGTGGAACGGCTTGAGGCCCGGCGGAAGATCTAGAATTTCAAACTCAGTCATCATTTGTTTACCTTCAACCTGATAGTTATGAAAACGCGATACTAATCATCAACCCTGCTGCGACCCGCAAACTTCATCCAGTCGGCTTTGACATCAGCTGATGGTTGGTTATCGTTCAGGGTCTTGCCTTGATTCCATAAACCGGGTTTGCTTCGGATTGCGAACTTGTTGGGCAGGGAGACGTGAGAAGTCGTGAGGTCAGATTTGGGTAGAGCTACCGCAGTTTGCGCCAAAGGCATTTCATATAAACACAATTCTGTGAGAAATCGGCGGTTACCTGGCCGTGGGCCGTGGTTCCCCAAAACCAGAACTACTTACCTGTCTAACCGCCTACAACCTAAAGCTTAAAGCTTCCTTGAGTTTTTATGGGGTGACTGAAAAGCCACCTGCTCATAGAAGCGCGAGCAGAGCTCAGTGGCTTGTTGTAGCAACTTTCTTTAGCAGCCCCCGGTCGATAACCAGCCGGGTCTGATAGGTGAAAGATGTCAGCAGGATCATAACCCGATCCGCTTCCTTCATTTCCCGATCGAAAACACCAATCAGATTTTGGAAAGGGCCGCGGTCAATCCTGACCATATCGCCGGCTTTGAGTTCTCCACCGATCTTTATATAGCCATCAGCATCCACCTGCGCCTGCATGAATGCGATAATCTCGTCGTCAACTGGAGCCGGCGAACCGTCAAAGTTAACTACGCTGTGGACACCTCTGGTATAGGACACTTTGTGCAGCAGTTGCTCAAAGGCGAACCGCGCGAAAATATAGCGGGGAAACAATGGGCGCGTAACTAGCGTCGGCTCATTTGTGAACTGGTTGTAGCTCCGTTCTTTCATCCGCGGACTAAAAATCTCTACCTGCCAAGCACGCAGGTTTTTCGCCGCTCTATCTTCCTGCTTCGCGTTGGTATGCACCACATACCAGCGCGGAGCCGCAAAATTGGATTCACTATTCATAAGAAAACTTAGATCCTTCTTTCCCCCAGGCTTTGACTTCTATTAACGGCAACTAACTCAAGCCATTTTCAAGCTGTCTCCGAGTTGGATGTGCTCCTCGGAATATCATCACTTATCAAATCAAGCCATACACAACTTCACTTGCCGTTACCGGCAGCTTGATGTGCAAGGCTCATACCATACAAAACCACATTAAAACGCAGGGTAAATTGAGTATTGGAAGAAATGTGGCTGAGCGAGGTGTCAACGATTGTGGACAGCGAAGAACACGATTGGTTAAGGAAGGAAAAGGTAATACGCGTATTGTTGGCGCAACGAAATTTGAATATTTCTGGCTATTGCTAAAGTGTTGAATGTATTGGCGGCCAGCGACGGAATCAAACCGCCGACGCCGGCCCTTTCTGCGTCGCCTACCGAATCGCCGAAGTGGTTTGAAATCAACGGATGTCACTGAGGTACAGAGCTTATGCCGTAGGTGATTTAGGATGGCTCAGGATTTCATTACTCATTGTCAGGGAAGGGGTGGGAACAGGAGCGAAGAGTGACAACCCGATGTGGGCGAACAGTGAGAAAGTGGCGTAGTTTTCTACTTGCGAAGAGCAATGAAGAGCCAAAACGCAACTACGCATGCGCAACCGAC
>JAMQPH010000629.1 GCA_023717605.1 Pyrinomonadaceae bacterium | reverse complement strand
CTTGAGTGGCGGGTTCCATTGGCTACCGCAAATGGTTCTGTGCGCTGGTGGCTCCCGCTTTTGCGCACCTCGCTATTTGCCTTCCAGCTTTTTCAACATTTGGGCGCCGCCGTTGTTCTTGGGGTTTAATTCCAAAGATTTTTTGTAGTTCGCAATCGCCAGTTCTTTGTCCCCATTCGTCATGTAAGCCTCACCCAGACTGTCGTAGACGTTCCATGAATCAGGATAGAGCTCTACGTTAACTTTGAAGATCGCAATTGCTTCCAGCAGTTTGTTCTGCCGCATTAGGGTGTAGCCCAAATTGTTCAGACGACCCTCAGCAATCACATTGGCTTCGGGACTCTCCTTCTTAATTCTTCGGTAAGCTTCAACTGCTTCAGCGGCTTTCCCGGTCATTAACATCTCGAAGGGAATCAGCGTGTCATCCGATATCCTACCAGCCCGACTCTCACCGCCAGGGAACTGTATGTTGATAGACCCAACTTTCCCGGCGGCGTCTTTGACGAACGCATACCGAGTGGTCTGGTCTCTTCGAATGAAGCTAGTGTCAGACACAGGCAACAGTTCGACGCGCGGAGCCTCGGTGGCTTCGCCATAGAGCTTCCCAGTGTCTTTAGTAACCGTTAGTACGCGGTCGGGATTTACCTGGAAGCGTCCGAGGTATTCGTCGAGCCGGGCCGAATCGACAGTGACAATCTCATGGGCCGTCGGCAGGAACTCGTCCCAACCATACTCGCGTGCGACGCTCCGGAGTACCTCTCGAAGAATCTGGCCGTTGTCGGAATTCGCCATCACCACAGCGCCGTAACCCTTGTCCCTGTTCATGAGCAACTCCGCTCTAAAACCTTCGTCCGCGCCGCCGTGTCCGAAGTAGAGTGCCTGGCCGTGCTTCTCGACGAAGAAGCCAAGACCAACTTCTTCCATGAAAGGTGTGACCATCTTCGCGGTCATCTCTTTCGACAGAACCTTGTTTGAGCGGCCCGCGAGCGAGAGTTCCACTTCGATAGCGAACTTGGCCAGATCGGTGGGAGTGGTCCAAAGGCCGGCGGCTTGCATCTCCGGGTAGACGTGAATCTTGCCCTCGACCAACTTGCCGTCCTGTCGATGACCAGAGGCGGCTTGCTTTCTCCAATCACCGGGCAGTGGCTGACTGTAGGTACTGTTGGTCATTTTTAGCGGCTTTAGCACAGTATCATTTGCTATCTGAGGAAACGGCTTTTTCTCGATGTCCATGATCGCCAGTTGTGCGATGGTCGTTCCGCCACCGGAGTACCTGAACTTCGTGCCCGGTTCCATGTCCACACGAACGGGGGCAGTGTTTGCAGGCTCTACGCCGTCCAGCACTTGCTGAAGCGTGGGTATCTTTTCGTTGATAGCGTAGCCGGGAAACCCATGCACTGTGAGACCGCCGGTGTGACTGAGCAGGTTGGCAAGAGTGACCTTCTTCTTCGCTGTGAACTCGTTGTCAGGCAGTTTCCAGGAAGTGAGCTTGTTGTTAATGTTCTCGTCGAGCGCGATTTTCCCCTGCTCGACTTTTTTCAACGCGACCATGGCCGCCACCGGCTTGCTGATCGATCCTGCCTGGAACAGAGTCTCTATGATGACCGGTTCCCGAATTTCAATGTCTGTAACGCCGTAGCTACGCGCCCAATCGACCTTATGGTTGTTGATAACTGCAATGCTCAAACCCGGCACCTTGTAGTGCTTCATTCGCTCCTCGATAGACCAGCTCGGATCGCCCTTTACGAGAACGGCGGGAAGCAGACCCTGCTCGACTCGTTTTATGCGTGACTCAACGCCGGATGCCTCAGGCCTGGACTGCGCGAGACTTACACTGAAACCTGCGAGCGGGAAGATGTAAAGGAGTACCAGAAATTTTGCAATAAAGCGTGTCATAAAACCTCCAAAAGGGATGAACGATCTAGCGGCGAGAACATTACTATCGACTTGCCGCCATTCATAGAAACAATCGTAGGGGCGGCACTCCGTGGCCGCCCGTCGTCTCCCAGCTCGCAGCTATCGAGATCACCTTCATCACCGCAACTCGGCGGGTGCCCACGGAGGGACACCCCTACAACCGTGACGCGCAAAGGAGTCACATTTAGGGCGGCGTTTATTGTTTATAAACATAGTAAACAATGCCGGCGTAGTCATCAGTCAACAGGAATGCGTCGGCCCCAAAAGTCAAAACATCTACCGGACGTCCGTGCACTACCTTTCCCTCGAGAAAGCCACTGATAAAGTCCTCAGGTACGATGGAGCGCGAAGCGGTGCCCGGTACGCGAACCACCCGGTAGCCGCGATTAAGACTTCGCTTGGTGGAGCCGTGCAGGGCAACCAGGAAAAAGCCGTTCAACTGAGCGTCGTTACTCGCCTCGAAGTACTCCAGTCCAAGAGGTGAACTGTGGGCGTCGAAGGCGGCGTAGGCTGATGGAACGCGTCGGCAGTTCATCTTTTTCCCGCGGGGGTTGAACTTGCCATCAGGGAAGCGTCCTGGACCGGATTGAAAGCAATAGGGCCAGCCGTAATTCACACCTCCGCTCACTGCATACATAGTGTCTGCTGGTTTGTGGTCACCAAGGTGATCCGAGCCCATGTTGGTGGCAAACAACTGGTCTTTGGCCCAGCGAAGACCGACAGCATTGCGTAGGCCGCGCGCAAAGCGCTCTTGGTTCTTACCGTCAGGGTCCATCTCCAAAATGCTGGCCCGCACCTCTTCCTTCTCTTCGCACGCATTGCAACTGCTCCCGACGGACACGTAGATTTTGCCGTTGCCGCCCACTGCGATGGTACGCGTCAGGTGCCAGCCTCCATATTTGTAGCTCAAGCCGTAATCAGGAAACGTGGCGAGCACCTCAGGCTCTCCAGTCGGCTTCTCATCCCCGGCGTTGTACTTGTAGCGCAGCACGCGATCGGTCAGCGCGAGATAAAACCAGTTTACGCGTTGCTGATCAGTATAAAAGGCGATGCTGTTTGGATTACGCAGCCCGGTGAGATAAGGAACTACTCTTTTGAAAGATTTAGTCGACGGATCAAAGTCGTCAAGGAGATAAACGACACCTCTTTTGTTGTCGGTGAGGTTGTACATGTCGGTGACGAAGATTCGATTGTCCGGACTCTTCGCGAGGAAGCGCACTCGCTTTAGTCCCTGCGCCGCCACGCTGATGGCGAAGCCTTCAGGCAGATTCAGATCAAATGACTTCCCATTGGCAAGCGAGATGCGATGGGGCACAAGCTTTGGTGGCCGCGATGTTTTCGCTGTGACTCTGTCCGCTTTGAAGGACGCCACAGCCAAAAGGCCGATGAGCACAATTAAGCTTCTATGCATAAGGAGAACATCGTTGAAGTGTGGTGAATTGAATAGCCGTGAGAGGGCATTCGCGGCCTCTTCGGAGAGACGTAAGGGAGACGTTTGACCCTGGAAGGGTCTGTAGGGAAACGCCACTCAATACAGAACCGTTTGCGGTAGCCAATGGATGCAGCCATTCAACCTTAGTTGTACTTTACGACTAGTTCAAGACTTCGCAGATTTGCGCTTGCGAAACACCATTTTGACGGCTCGCTAACCACGTTTTGGACATTCAGGTTAAATGCCACTATCCATTGGCTACCGCAAACGGTTCTGATGTAAGTTGAGCGCCTGAATCTCATTCCTTTTTTTCTCGAGCTGAGTTTTAACACAGCCACGGGTGCCCCCAGCTATTAATTCCCTACTTTCAGCGTGAAGACTTTGAAGAACAACACCATCAAAAATCGCAAGGCGACGTCAATGCAGGCACCGGCGCCCGCACCGTATCCTGGAACTTGACGCCTTTCCGGCGCATGGATGCAACCTTCGTTTCAATTTCTTCGGGCGTTAGCGCTGTCCCCGCTTCGTGGAATACCCAATCGATGTCCTCGTGGTACTGGCGCTCGGCCTGTTCCTTAGTCAGTCCGTCCTTGATAAACCAGAGGTTGAAGTTTATCGACATTAGCGACTCCGGATAAAACTTGTCGCCATGCTCGGCTTGTAGCTCGCCATCAACGAAATACTTCACCTTGCCATTGGCTACCTGCGTCACCAATGTATGCCAGCCCGCCCGACTGCCGCCCTTGTTAGCAGATACGTTGTCCATTTTCCAATTGGGCTCCGGGATAAACGTCTCCCAGGTGGTCTGGTAAAGCGTTGGTCCGGTAATGCCCCAGCCGCCATTGGGAAGATATTCGAAATCCAATTCGCTGTAGTCAGGATCACTTGGCGCTTTGAGCGGGCTGATGGTGTAGAAACTCTCCACAAGTTGATCCCCGCCCGGTCCCGAAATCGGCTTATCAGTAAAGCGAACACGAGCGGCGTATGTTCCTTCCAGGTATTTGCGCTGATGACAGATCTGCGTCTGACGAGTACTTGCCGCCGTGCCGGCTGTCGCGGATGTCATTCGCAAAATACGGTTGCCGCGCTGGTCTGGATCCTTGATCAACGACACGCCTTCACTCCACCAGGTTGCTCCAGGCACTCCTGGCCAGCCCGCAACGGTGCGTATGATCCAGCCATGCCTGGTCATCTCTCCGTGTTTGGAATAGTTGAAATCATCAAACAGAACTTGAGATGGCGATGCGGTTTTGCGAGGGCTCATCCGCGCAGGAGTAGAAGGCATGCTGCCACCGGTCGAAGACTGCGCGAGTGCGAGCGTGACGGCACTCAACGCTGTGGTAGGAGCGGCAGCTGCTTTTAAACAGAGAAGACTGACACTCCCAAGAATCAGAAATACTAGCGCCGAATTTTTCATACCCTTTAGAAACCTCCTGGTAAACGTTTGCGAAGCAGTCGGAGCGCTGCGGCGTTGTATGAACAAATCAAGCGCCTGCAGTGTAAAAGATTATGCTAAGAACCTCCGTCAGAGCCTTTGCTAGCGTCACTCGCCAGATGAAGAAGTATCTAGGTCACGGCTTTGCCGCCCGATGTGAGGCGGTGCTCTGCCCCGCCGGTAAGCTGCCAGAACAGACTGGGCTGTGCCCTCCGGTTCGGGCTCGGCCCTCATAGGAGCCTGTGATTCTGCCGTTACGTGCACCAGTCATTACAAATCGGTCCCCGCTTCCTCGCAGCTCTTTCGGTTAATCCGCACGTTATGCAAAGGGCAAGCCCGAGCCAAGGGCGCAGCCCAAGTGTTAACTGCAGGTGGGCGGGCGGGGCGAGCCACCGGCTCACATCGGGCGGCAAAGCCGTACTGCTGCTTAAGAGATTGTCTTATAGCACCGTGCGATAGTTCTTAATATCGCCAACTCGTTAAATCTGCTCCCGGAGGTGCGCTTTTCAGAATGCGAGCGACAATCTTCGGCGCGTAGAATTGATGATAGCGGAGACGCGAGATGGCGTTGGGTCGCGTGTGGTCGCCATTCCAACAGTGTTCGGCGCGTGGTTCGTAGTCCACTTCGCCGGCATAATGCGGATTTTTTGTAGTCTTTAAAAAGTCCTCAACCAGATAGACCGCGTCATTGAGGAAATAGTTATCCGCCTCGCCTACGTAGATGTGAAGTTTGCCTTCGAGTTTCTTTCCGATCTTGTCCCAGTCCCGCTTGAGGATGTGGCCTAGATCATAGTGCTCACGCCAGTGCGCTACGACGGAATGGTCTATTTCTCCGGTAACCTTGTTCCAGATCGGCTTCGGATAGCCGTCGCTTCCAACAGGTGAATAGACAGCTTCCCAGATATCGAACTGACCACCCGAACGGCTCTTTGTTCCGAGAGCCAGCTCCATGTAATTCATCTCTTCAATCGTAGCCGCAAGCTCGCCCAGGTAGTTGCGTTTGCCGGGGCGAGGGGTTTGTTTCCACCTGGCGTCGGCACGGTAAGCATTCTTGTGATCGTAGATGTTCACCACGGTGTAGGCGCGGAAGTCTATCGGATCCGGACAGGCGCCCCACGCGCCGTTGTACTCATCGGGATAGAAGATCTGTGCTGCCAGAGCTTCCCAGCCACCAGTCGAACCGCCATACATGAAACGCGCCCAACCTTTCCCGATACCGCGAAATTGCTTTTCGATGAATGGGACTAGTTCGTAAGTGATGGCGTCGCCATAGGGGCCGAGGTTGGCCGAGTTCACGGCGTACGAGTCGTCGTAGTAAGGGTTCGCATGCTGAATCTCGATGATGATCATGCGCGGGAAGTTTGGTCCAGTCCATTCCTTATAAAACTGGTGGGCCTGCTCCTGAACAATCTTGTTGTAGCCTTCAAGTTTGAACCGGTCGCTGTACTCAGGTTTCAAGTTTGGATCAGGAGGCGTCTCGCGAAAGCCGCCAAAGTCGGCAGGGAAGTGACCGTGGAAGATCACCAGAGGGTAGCGAGCATTCGGATGCGAATCGAAACCTTCGGGCAGAAGGATGTTTGCGCCCAGATACATGGGCCGGCCCCAAAAATCAGAAAGTAGTTTGCTTTGCATCTTCACGTGCTTGATGTACTTCGTGTCTTTGGGTGGCACGATGGGTGGAATCACTTTGTCGAGCAGTATTTTGATCGTCTCTGACTTCTGCGGATCGATAGTTATCTTTTGCGTCGTGCTGTAGAGATTTCCCGGGGCGCGGCTCCATTGTTGGCCTTCGCCGCGATCCATCGGCAGTTTCACGGTGTGACCATCAGATCGTTTGAACGTTTCATAGCGATGGAGCAGCGCCTGCACGGTGTATTCTCCGCGGGGCACCTGGGCCAGGTTCCGCACTGGATAACCGAACGCATTCGCACCCAGGATAGCTTCCTGACCCGGCTTTAGTCCTTCCACATCGATACCGAATACTTGTTGAGTGGTCAGGTCCTCGCTAATTTGAAAGCGCGGCTCTCGGGAACTGTCGGTGGAGACGAGCAGGAGCAGTCGCCCATCAAGCGTTTCTTTGGCGCTCGTTTCAGGAAACGAGATTGCAAACTGCAAACCAGCGGTTTGGACAGTCTTTAGGTCCGCAATTTGCGGTAACAGCAACAAACCGAGAAGAAGCATCGGAAATGAAGATAGACGCACTATTGTTTTTGATTTCATGAACAGTCTCCTGATCTCAGTCGTTACTTGTGCGGGTTGAATTATTCATTCAAGGTTCAACTGATGCGAATCCTAGTGCGGCCAGCGTAGCGACAGCTTGGTATTTGACGCCCAATCTCTTAACTAAAGCGCCGTCGACGCTTCGCTCTGCCGGCGCACTCCAAAACAACTACTCGCTGAACTGCAATCGGCTGGTAATCGGCGCTGG
>JAMQPH010000620.1 GCA_023717605.1 Pyrinomonadaceae bacterium | reverse complement strand
ACGCCTATGGTGAGCGTGCGGACGGTGGTCCATATGACGGTCGCACCGGAATCGGCCGGCTTTGGACTCTGCTCAGTGGCGAACGAGGTGAATACGAACTGGCGCGCGGCAATCGAGTGGGAGCGCGCCGACACCTGGACGCAATGATGCGTTTCGCGAATGAGGGAATGATGCTTCCCGAACAGATTTGGGATCAACGTGAATCTCCTCGAGCAGATCTTCGTTTTGGAGCCGGAACTGGATCAGCTACTCCGCTCGCGTGGTCCATGGCACAATTCATCCGTCTCGCTACCAATCTCCAAATTGGACATAATAGCGAGACTCCTGCAGTAGTCGCAGCTCGGTACGGGAAACGACCAGGGGTCAGATAATGTCTGCTTTTAATAAGTCGGGTACAAAATCGGAACTCATATTTGCCGCTGATCTGGGAGGCACGCACCTTCGCGCCGCTCTGGTTGGGTGCGATGGCACGATCCATTACCGGCTCAAACAGCCAACACCTCAAGCAGAAAAGCCGGATGGGATCGTGCACGCCTTAGTTGACGCTGCTCGCGAAGGCGAGCGCCAAGCTGCTGCTGAGGGAAAGATTTCCGCCGTCTCAATCGCCGTCCCAGGGACGGTTAACTTTGAGGATGGCGTGGTAGTCAAAGCGCCAAATGTACCTTGCCTTGACGGCTTTCGACTTGCGGCGGCCGTCGAGAGCGAACTTAAGTTACCGGCAATTCTTGAGAACGACGCGAATGCTGCCGCAATAGGCGAAATGTGGCAGGGTGCAGGCCGGGGATATGGCAGCATCGTCTGCGTAACACTGGGAACCGGCGTCGGCGGCGGTATTATTCTCGATGGACAACTGTGGCGCGGCGTAGACGGTTCGGCGGGGGAAATAGGACACCTGGGCGTTGATCCTTTTGGCGGCGTTCCTTGCGCCTGCGGCAGCCGCGGCTGTTTGGAAGTCTACGCTTCGGCCACGGCAATTGTACGAATGACGCGCGAAGCGCGGCCCCGCTATCCCGACTCCATGCTTCACACGAGCGAAGATCTTACTTCGGAAACGGTCTACCAGGCTGGTTTGGAAGGGGACGAACTTGCTCTCGAAGTTTTCAGACGAATGGGAGTCTATTTAGGGATCGGTCTTGCGAGTTTGGTTAATCTACTCAATCCGGAAATTATTGTCATTGGCGGCGGGTTATCAAATGGCTGGGAACTCTTCGAGCAGCACATGCGCCAGCAAGTCATCGAGCGGGCGTTTCCGATTCCAGCGCGAAGCGTAAAAATAACTCGTGCCGAGTGTGGCGACGATGCGGGCTTCCTCGGCGCCGCGCGGTTGGCGTTTGCAGGCCAGCGACCTTCCGCAAAGGTCAAATGAGAGAACGCTGCGGCTTTGCCGCCCGAACAATAGGTAAATGAAGGCGATCTCCGCTTTGAAGTTGAAATCAATTGGTTTGCAAACTTCCGCCGACCAGGGCCTGCGAAACCCTCCGCTGCGCCGACCGCGTATCGCAGACCCCTTATTGACGCCGCCGTTGAAGTGGGCAGGCGGCAAGCGCTGGTTGGTTCCCCAGGTCGCGGCTATCTGGGAACGACACAACAGTAAGCGCTACGTAGAACCCTTTTGTGGCGGGCTCGCAATGGCGCTCGGTCTTAAGCCCAGAGATGCGTTGCTCAACGATATAAACCCTCACCTGATCAACTTCTATTCCCAGGTGCAGAATGGCCTCGAGGTCAGGATTGAGATGGCCAACGATGAACAGCTCTTCTACGCACACCGTGATCGATTCAATCGAATGATCAAACAGGGCAAGATCAAAACTCAACCAGCGGCTCAACTTTTCTACTTCCTGAATCGCACGTGCTTCAATGGTCTTTGCCGGTTCAATCAGAGCGGCGAATTCAATGTGCCCTTCGGAACCTACAAGAAGATCAACTACGTTTCAGATTTCCATCAATATCAAGAACTCTTTGCGAGCTGGAAGTTCACTCGCGCGGATCTCGAAGCAATGACGTTAGAAAGAGATGATTTCATTTATGCAGATCCGCCGTACGACGTGGAGTTCACGACCTATAGCGCCGGTGGTTTCTCCTGGGAGGATCAGGTGCGTTCTGCGGAGTTGTTGGCTTCACATACCGGTCCGGTAGTTTTGTCGAACCAAGCCACTCCGCGAATTGTGAGTCTTTATAAGAAGCTCGGGTTCACCCTCAGTTATCTGGAAGCGCCACGCCGGATCAGTTGCACCGGAGATCGCACAGCCGCACGAGAGGTGCTGGCGCTAAAAGCGGTATGAACCGCTCTCAAGTAATTTGACAGGATGTACAGATGTAAACACCATCGATAATAACCGGTTCGGAGGTAAGAATGAGTTCTTTTCTCTTTTGTTTGGTCAGTTCCGTTCTTTTAGTCGCGATCATTGGCACCAGCGCGATCGCGCAGGATGCTGCAACGAAAAAAACTCTGCATGATCTCTTCGATCGCGAGTGGGAGTATCAAATGGAGCAGAGTCCGACGCGGGCCTCGCAGATGGGCGACCGGCGCTGGAACGATCGCTGGCGCGATGTCAGCATGGAGGCAATCAAGAAACGGCATGAGCATGGCCGCGGTGTACTCGAACAACTGGCGCCAATTGATCGCAGCAAGCTCGCGCCCCAGGATCAGTTGAACTATGATCTCTTCAAAAAGGACTACGAAACCGGCATTGAGGAATACAAGTTCCAGTGGTATTTGGCGCCGCTCAACCAACGCGGTGGGATCCAGTCGGAGAACGAACTCGCTGATTCATTGCGCTTTCAGACGGTCAAAGACTATGAGGACTGGATTGCGCGGCTAAAGAACTTTCCCACCTACATGGATCAGACGATTGATCTAATGCGCGAGGGCATTAAGGCTCGAGTGCTACTCCCGAGAGTGATCATGAATCGCGTGCCGGCGCAGATTGACAAGCAGATCGTGGCCAATCCCGATCAGAGTTTGTACTACAAACCGTTCAAACGGTTCCCTTCGAGCATCCCTGTTAACGAACAGGAGCGGCTAATGCGCGAAGCCATCGACGCGAT
>JAMQPH010000619.1 GCA_023717605.1 Pyrinomonadaceae bacterium | reverse complement strand
TGAGTGGGCGTGCTGTCGACGTAAAAGTAGTACTCCTTGACGTCTTCGCCGTGATTCGCCTCGTTGTTGGTGAGCCCGAACAGGCGCTCTTTCAGAATAGGGTCGCGTTCATTCCATAGCGCCACGGCAAAGCACAACCGTTGCTTGTCATCGCAGATCCATCCGAGCCCATCCTCGCCCCAGCGGTACGCCCGCGAGCGCGCATGGTCGTGGGTGAGGTAATTCCAGGCATCGCCATTTTCGCTGTAGTCCTCGCGTACCGTGCCCCACTGGCGCTCGCTCAAGTAGGGCCCCCATTTCTTCCACGGGATCCCCTTCTCGCGCGCCTCGTTCAAGCGTTTCTGTTCCGTGACGTCGATGATCTTTTGCTCTGCCATGGTTTATCTCCTCTGGGATGTCTTGTCTCAATAAAAACCATGCGGCCCGTAACCTTTACTCGCCTCCAAAGCGGACCGCATCAGAAACTGTTCACTGCACTCGGGGCGGCAGCAGGTAAAGGGTCATGGCAAAAATCGCGTAAACCATCAGCATCAGCGTCCCGACAAACCAAGCCGACCGACCGCTATTTGTCAACAGAGAGACGGTCATCGTCGCGATCAGCACCATCACCACCGCACCTGGCCAAAACTGCAGGTTCATCGGCGTCGGACCCATGACGTAACTAAGCAGCACCAGCACCGGCGCGACGAAAAGCGCGATTTGGGCCGCGCTCCCCAGCGCGATGCCCACGCACAGGTCCAGGCGGTTCTTCCGGGCGCCGGAAAACGCCGAGCTCATCTCCGCCGCACCGCCCACCAGCGCCACGACGATAAAACCCACAAACGCGGGCGTCATCCCGAACGCCACCGCCGCCTGCTGCACCGACTCAACGAAAACTTCGCTCACCAGGGCAACCAACACCGTGACGCCGGCAAGCGTGGCGAGGGCCAGACCCAACGGCCACGGCGCTTCCCCGGCCTCCCCGGATTCCGCACTGGCAAACAGCTCGCGGTGTGTCTTGAGCGAGAACAACATGCCCAACCCGTAAGCGACGATGAGCAGCACCGCCAGACCAAGGCTCAACTTCTGGGCGAACGCCGCCCCCGCCGCCGAGTCAGCTTCGCCGACCATCGATGGAATCAACAGTGCGACCGTAGCCAGGAAGAGCAGTCCGGCTTGAAGGCGGGCGCTGACCCGGTTGTATTCCTGCACGTGGTATTTGAGTCCGCCAAGCAGAAACGACGCCCCTAGCATGAACAGCGTGTTGGTGACAATCGCCCCGGCGAGGGATGCCTTCACCAGCATGTATTGACCGGCGCGCAAGGCGGCGAGCCCGATGACCAGTTCGGTCAGGTTTCCCAGCGTGGCATTGAGCAAGCCACCGACCGTATCGCCGGTCTTGGCCGCCACGGATTCGGTGGCGTGACTCAGCAATGCCGCCAGTGGCACGATTGCCAGGACCGACAGCACGAACAGCAGCGTGTGCGCTTCGGGCTTGAACTTCTGACTTGCGAAAACCACGGGCACCAAGGCCAGAAGCCATAGCAATGGATTGTGACGGATTTCTTTCAAAAGAGGGTTCATGAGAGTTGACTCCATAGCAGCGGGCGAAGGATTTTTACGCTGGCTTCGGGCGCGCACGCAGCGCCGGTGGCAGTCCGCGCACGATCAGGTCTACTTTGAAAATCCACCGTTTGATTCTTGCATTTACGAGAAACATCGGGCAACCCAGAACTAAATTCCGCATTCGAAATTCAAATTTCGAAATTTTCTAACTCCAAGCCTCCGCAGCTAGCCACATGAAATCTTGAAGAACCATAAATTTTTACACCGCGGGATTGTTACGATTGATGCGCCTTGCTGCTCTCCGGTGACGGTAAGCATAAAGAGAAACAGGAGAAAAGAAAACAGTCTCTTGGAAGGAAAGTCCTTAGAATCAAACCTGACACCTGACCCTAGAAACCCTAAACCCTCGTCGCTCGACTCTCGCCCCTCTGCCTTCCTACTGCACCAAAGTACAATAGCCGCCCCTTTTTACTTCTGTTAAATGTCTCCTCAGGT
>JAMQPH010000606.1 GCA_023717605.1 Pyrinomonadaceae bacterium | reverse complement strand
TATGGAATTCGGGCGTGAGTCGAACAGTTCTCTGGAGCATGGCTGGCGTCCTGGCCGCCTCCATCAGCAGACCATGACACACGGCATGCAGCCGTTCAGAGAAACTCTGGCATCGGAGCGGCGGAGACTGGAGAATCGGTCGCGTGAGGAAGGACCAGGGAACGCGAAGGATGGGACAGCCGGCGGGGCTGAAACGCCTGTCTTCTATACTGCGCCTGAAGGGCAGCTTAGTCAAGCGGTATCTCGTATGGGTTCATACATTTCGGCGGCAATCATTTCCTGTTTTCCTCGGCGTGTGGGCCGTACAATGAGTGAGGGGACAACAGAGGGAGATGTGATGACGGAGGCTCGCGCTGCTACATTAAGAGTGAAGTGGGAACAACGGGCGACTCCTTCACCATGTGAACATCGGTACCTGGAATTGGAAGGGATTGCCCTCGGCCATTCGGCGGACAACTACTACTGCATTGTTTGCGGTGAATGTGTTGTCCGCAATCACTACGATTCCCTTTCAAACTGACCCACCACTACCCCCCTCTTTATCCTCT
The DNA here is from genome assembly GCA_023717605.1 of Pyrinomonadaceae bacterium. GTDB lineage: Bacteria > Acidobacteriota > Blastocatellia > Pyrinomonadales > Pyrinomonadaceae > PSRF01. The sequence continues at coordinate 1,784 of JAMQPH010000606.1, read as the reverse complement.
CCGGCCTGCGGCTTCCCTCGCCGCTCTAGCCTCGTAGCATCCCTGAGAGTGCCTGCACCGTCAACGGCGCATTCCCCTCGCAGCGGTTGTTGACGAGCAACATAGACGTGTCGCCCTTCTCGGACGGCTTGTCGGGCCACGTGCACCGTCTCGTGTCGCATCTGTGGGAGTGCCTCCACAATCTTGGTATACGGCTCGGCTGGCTTCTCTACAGCGTCATAGGACATCTTCAACAGCGTCAGGAGTCGCAGCACGGTGAACACCGCAGGGAACCCTTACATCCGTATGTGCTTTTCCGCGAGGGGCGGTATTGCAGTCCCATGGCGGAGTTCAGCGGGTTTGTTGCAGAGCTGCCTATGGTTCTGGCAGAACCTCACTCAACGACACCGGGGTTGTTGCCGGGAGGTCGTAGCCTTGGTAGGCATGAATGCCGATCCCGATGGTCAATGCAAAGAAGACCAACAGGATAGATAAGCCAAACTGGAACGCTCTCCGATTGGTGAACACGCCGGACACATCGAGGTAGAGGGCCAAGAGCACCAGCGCCAGCAAAAACATGGCGGTGACAAGGATCATCATAGTCGGCACCTCATTCGGTCTTTCTTCATTCGTCTTACACCGCCCGCTCAGTGAGGGTCTGGCCCATCGCGAATCTCTGTCGTCCGTCGACCCCCTACGATCGGATATCGACGGACAGAGGACTCGGGGGCCGCGCGCCTGGCACAGATCGTCAGTAAGGCTTCATCATTGCGTCGGCGTAAGAACACCGTCCCTGACGCCCCTCATCATTCGGTCAACGCAGCACTAGCCTGCCTTGATCTCGATGGTTTTCGGCTTCGCCTTCTGGGATTTCGGGAGATGTACTTGGAGCATCCCGTCCTTGAAGTCGGCAGACACCTTGCTCCCATCCGCATCTTCCGGAAGGGTGAAGCTGCGCACGAAGCTTCCGTAGGCGCGTTCGACCCGATGATATTTTTTCCCCTTTTCTTCCTTCTCGAATGTCCGTTCTCCGGAAATCGCCACGACATCGTTCTCCACCGTAAGTCGCACATCCTCTTTCTTCATGTCCGGCAATTCGACCTTGATGAGGTACTCCTTCTCATCCTCTGTAATGTCCACCAGGGGCGACCACTGAGCAACCCTCAGGGCCTCCTTCCCCCCATTCCCGGTCGCTTCCCGAGTGGCAAGCATCGTCGCCAACCGGCTTTCCAATCCATCCCGATCCTTGAACTGATTCCATTGAGTTCTGCTGATAGGGTCCCACCGTAAAAGTGTGTTCATGGCTTCATCTCCTTAACTGATAAAGTGAAATTACTTGGTGACCCATCTCTCTCTTCTTGATGACTTCGCGTCAGCGCGGCGTTTCCCCTATGACTTTCAGCGCCGACTTCTGATGCCACACGTCCGCCCACTTCATTAGCTCTCTCTTTTCATCGCCATACCCATACCGTTCCTGGACTTTGCCGACAAATCTGTCGTAAAAGCCTTCGATTTGTTGCAAGTCCTCATCGGTAAACTTATCCCACTGCTGTTTCAGTTCACCTTTGAACTGCATCCATTTCTCCTTGAATTGATTAACGTTCATCGTATCCTCCTCCTATGTACAGATTTACGTTGGTGCCAGGTCATCACGCCGGGAACCTGTCGGACAGCCCGACATCACCCGTCACGTAACCCGAGCGGAGCGCCCCGTGACCACATGGATTGCGACCAACACGATCCCGATCAAGAACAGAACCCAGGAGATCTGGACCGCAACCGCGGACACCCCGGCGAGATTCAGG
>JAMQPH010000581.1 GCA_023717605.1 Pyrinomonadaceae bacterium | reverse complement strand
GGCGAGAAGTTTGTGCGATCAACTGCAGATCACAGCAGAGGAGCTGCAGACCAGGCTGGCGTTTCTCTCCTTTGGTGAACAAGACGAGCGGAATCTCGTCGAGATCCGCGAAGTGATCTCTTCCCGCGTTGAGGAGATCATTGGAGAATTCTACGATCACTTACTGCAATTCGAGGAATTACGCAGGATCTTGTCCGATCCGAAGCTCGTGGAGCGTCTCAAGGGATCACAGCGCCGGTACTTGCTCAGCCTTGGGCAACTCGGCGATGGCCTCGAGTATGCGGAGGCACGGCTTCGGATTGGACTCACTCACGAACGAGTCGGGCTCGAGCAGAAGTGGTACTTGAGCGCGTACCACAAGCTATTCGAGTTAATCCTGCAACGGCTCGCGGTTCGCTATTCGGGGGACGCGTGCAGACTGTCATCATTGGTCCTCACGTTGAACAAGGTGCTCAGGCTCGATGAGATCTTTGTCGTGGAGACGTATTGCCATGCGACGATGCAGCGCCTGGAAGACAGCCTGTGTCAACTGAAGGACGCTCATCGGCAGCTTGAAGGCCTGTCCAGACGGGACTCTCTCACGTCGGTGAACAACCGGCGGGCACTGATGGAGGCGCTGGCCCTGGAATTTCAGAGGAGCCGCCGCTATCAGCATCCGTTCGCGCTGCTGTTTCTCGACGTGGACCATTTCAAAGAGATCAATGACCGGCACGGGCATGTGTTCGGCGATCACGTGCTGCTCCACGTGGTGCAGTTGGCCGGGGGAATCATCCGTCCGCCCGATATCATCGGCCGCTACGGGGGTGAGGAGTTTGTGATCGGTTTGGTGGAGTGCGATCAAGCCGGCGCCCTGCAGATTGCTGAGCGCATCAGGCTGAAAATCGCACAGGATCAGTTCACGTGGGAACACCGTGCCACCGCGGTAACGGTCAGCATCGGGGTCGTGATGTTATCTCCGGAAATTGACCAAGTCGAGACACTCATTGCACGCGCGGATCAGGCCATGTATCACGCCAAGCGCAGGGGGCGGAACCGAGTCGAGTTGTACAACGAAGAGTGCGCGTTGAAGAACCAGCCGAGATGAACCGGGGCACCCTGTATACATGGCTTGGCCTGCGATTGAACCTCTAACAGGATACAGCAAAAAGTCCGCCAGCAGAAGAAGACTGTTATTTGGTTTACTTGGTTTGTCTCGTTTGTTTGGTTAAACAAGACCAACGAGGCATGTGAGCACTGTTGGGCGGGAGAGGTCAGGTCATAGTGAGGCGCAGGAAACAAAGCAACAAGAGGCGTGCACAGGTTCATAGTGGGCAGGACCCGATCCAACAAATCCAGAATGCGAGGGCCGCCATCCTATCGTTTTTGCGCAAACGAGTTGGGGATGACGGCGTTGCGCAGGACCTCTTCCAGCAGAGTGTTCTCCGAGCCATAGAACGTCAATCCTCGCTGCGGCGTCGTGAGGATGCAGTGGCCTGGTTCTACAGCATTCTCCGACATGCCCTGGTCGACTATCTGCGGAAGCGCGCGGTCGAAGCGAGGAGAAAGGAAGCCTATCGCCAGGCCCTCATCCACTCAGGCCATGGCAAGGTGCCTCCAGTTGAGGAGGTTGCCGGCAACCTATGCAGTTGTGTATACGTGATTCTGCCCAGCCTGCGGCGAAGTCATGCGGAACTCATCCGGCGCATTGATCTCGGGGGCGAATCATCCAAAACGGTCGCACAAGATTTAGCGATGACCCGCAATAACGTGAGGGTGCGTTTACATCGAGCACGCCAAGTCTTACGAGCACGTTTAGTGCGTTTTTGCGGTCCGTGCTGTGAGCGCGACTGTCGGGAGTGCTGGTGTGATGTGTCCGCCTTTCCGATGATAAAAAGCCGGCGGTAGGTTCAAGCGGTGCTTGCAACAGCTGTTTCCAGTACAGCCGCAGGCGTCTGAAACCCCGACGTTTGTGCTGGGCCAATTCCATTCTTCGATCCCAGGTTAATGACCGGCGCAATGCCGATGGCAATTGTCGTATCTGCGTGCTCAGTGCCGTCACCATGCTGGTGGTGTCTTTTCCCTGTACCTTCACCAGCAGGGTGAAGCGCGACTGACGTTCCACCAAAGTGGCCATATGCGTATTCTGTGAGCCGGTGATCAGATCCCCTTCCCAATGACCAGGAATCGCCCGATCCTCCACGTCAGCGGGACGGTCGCTGATGGAGAGGCTTGCGATGATCTGCCCGCGCGGCTGACCAGCCGTGCTCGCGTGTTTCACACGCCGCATCCTGCGCCGGGATCGGAGATGCCTGATTAATTCTTTCTTGAGCACCCCTCCCAACTCTACCTTACCCCAGATGGTGATGCGTTGATCGCCTGAACCTGCCGGGTGCGGCATTCGCGCGGAGACCTCCAACTGTAATGCTGGAGGGTCCTCAACGTCTGTATATAGTAGGAGGTGTGTCAGTGTCTTGGAATGAAGCTCCCCGCAGCAAGCTGCAGGAGTATGACAGAACAAAAATCGTCGCAGATGCCGTAGATTTTCAGGGGCGCTTCGGCATCTGGAGCGGGCCAGAGGGCGTTTTTTATTGCCGCATTCGAGCAGACTGAAACACGATGTTGCACATGAACCGAATTATGGGAAAGCCGTTGTGGAATGCGAAGAAAATCTCGGCTTGGGGACCGCGGATAGAAGCGAAATAAGGTGTTGACAGGTGCGAATCGGCATCACGATCGTACATTGGGCATTCGAGAAGGCTAGGCGGATGGCGACATAAAAAGGGGTATCACTCACACTAAGGGGAGGGGATCATGATGATTTGGAAGCGATGGATTCAGCTTTGTGTTCTGTGCGGTTTGTTGCTGGGAGGGTTAGGCGGCTACGCGATGGCCGCGGGTCCTCCCGTAGATGCGGTTGCCAAGAATGATCACGCTGCAATAGCAGCCTGGTACGACACGGAAGGGGCCGATCTCAGGCAAAAGGTGGGGGACATGGAGGCGA
>JAMQPH010000577.1 GCA_023717605.1 Pyrinomonadaceae bacterium | reverse complement strand
CTCGGTTTGCGAACCCAGGGTTGATGGCACCCATGCTCGCGTCGCTCATCATGAGCGCGGGCACGCCGAGGGCGCGTCACACCAGGCGTAGCCCGAACTCATCAGCGTGCCCTCAGATATCTCGTCCCGCGGTGTCGGGATCACCATGTTTTCTCCGCACACGCTAACAAGCAGCGAGAACCGCTCTTCGTCAGTCAGGTGCTGCTCGACCTCACGCGCGCAGATCGGCTTCGGACTCCTGCAATTCTGGTTTAACTCCTGGCTGCATAAAGATTCTCCTTTTTCAAATCATTTTCGCTGGCCGACGCTGGACTTGAACTCGCATGTTGTTAATACCCAGTGGGTCAATAACCGCGGGAATTCGATTGCGAGTCGAGATTGTGCAATCCGGGGATCGAGATCGGCATCGGCCCAACACGGACTAAAAATGGACTATCGCGTCGTCAGGTTTTAGCGCATCGATTGAGGATATTGGTGGTGGGCGAGTTACTTCTGATCTGCGTTCAGATGTAAGGTGTCGACTTCTCTTTGGCCGTCTTTCATGAGGTCTGCCTGGCGTCGACGAGCGGGCGTGATCTTGTTGTAAGGTCCCCTAACCTGAACGAGAGGGTGATTACACCCAGTACTCCCCTGCAAATACAACGTCCACCTGATTCCTCGCTTATCTTTGTTCTTTTTATTCTTCGTCTAACCATCCTGCACTCTTAAGCGAGATGGTGGTTTCAGAGTCACCAGCCGTGCTTTCCGAGCAGTGATCATCGTGCCTTGGGGTTGAGCTTCAAAAAGTCCGTTCGCGTCAACCTGCGCGCGACTTGCCCTACGCGTGTAATTTATTAATAATGTCGCAGCCGCCCCGCTCAGCGACGACCTCAGCCCAGTCGATCATCGGACGACTGTGGATCGTTGCGACCGACACGTACTTGATTCCGTGGTGTCGAGATGAAGGTTGAACGCGTAACAACCTTGCCCAAAGTGTCTTGGTTAGCCGGCTCGATTCGTCAAACGCGCCTGCTACGCCCGCGCCTTGCCGACGATTTCGTTCACCGCCAGCGGTTGATCGATCGGCTTGAGGGCGGCCTGACTAACCCTCTGACTCTGATTGCGACGCCTCCAGGCTTCGGCAAGACGACGCTGTTGTGTGACTGGGCTGCGCAATCCTCCATCCTCGTTGCCTGGCTTTGCATCGACGAGCGCGGGGACAACCTCCAATCCTTCGTTGCCCACTTCGTCTCTGCTATTCAGACGGTCGCGGAGGAAGTAGGTCAGCAGACGCTCAGTTTGCTCAACCTGCCCGATCTTCCGTCGCCGGCGGAGATCGCTGCGTTGCTTGACGATGAATTGATCGAGCTTATGGAAGATGTCGCCCTCGTCCTCGATGACTATCATCTGACCAACAATCCGAGCGTGCATGAGTTCATCGGTGCATTGCTCGATCATCCTCCTCCGGGCTTCCACCTGATGCTGGCGACGCGCGCCGACCCGCCCTTGCCACTCGCACGGCTGCGTTTGCATGGACAGCTAACAGAATTGCGGGCGAAGCACCTGCGCTTCAGCAGCGAGGAGACAATCCTCTTCTTTGAACAATGCGCGAAGCTCCAGCTGGATGCCTACACCATCGCCCTGATCGAAGAGCGCGTGGATGGCTGGGCGGCTGGTCTGCGCATCACTGCCCTATCGCTCCAGGACAAGACAGAGCCGGCGGACACGCTGTCGGCGCTCGAGGGTCGCCGGCTACGGGGGTTGATGGACTACCTCGTGGATGAAGTCCTCGCAAATCATCCCGAGGAGGTCCGGCGGTTCTTACTGCGCTCATCCATTGTCGAACGTATCTGTGCACCACTGGCAGTCGCTCTGCTCAAAGACGGCACGCATAACGAGGCGGCCGTAGCGATGCTTAACCGGATCATGCAAGCCAATCTCTTTTTGGCGCCTTGTGAAAATGACCCACGCTGGTATCGCTATGATGCGCTCTTCCGCGACGCGCTGCGTTCGCGGCTGAGCATCGACGCGGGTGATTCCGGTCTCGTTCAATTGCACGCGCGCGCAGCCACCTGGCTCGCCGGTGATGGTGTGGTCCAAGAGGCAATCCACCATGCCCGAGCCAGCGGCGATGACGAGTTGGCAGCGCGCATTGTCGAGCAACGGGCCCATGACGCACTTAACCATAATGAGCTGCCGGCGCTGGAGTCGTGGTTGCGGTTGCTCCCACCGGAGCAGTTGGAGCGGCGGCCCGCTCTTCTCATGACACAATCCTGGGTCGCCTTCGAGCGCGGCCGCTGGGCACTGCAAGGCCAGTTGCTTCCGAAGGCCGAGGCAAACCTCGAGGCCGCTGCGAGGACGATGGACGCGGCAACTGTGTCGGCGCTGCGCGGCGAACTCCAAGTTGTATTGGGCCTTTGCCTGATGGACGAGGGGGACGGCGCGGGAACCGCTGAGGCCGGACGGCGCGCTTTGACCTTACTCCCCGACACGCAGCGCTACTACGTGAGCATGGCCCATTGGGTGCTTGCAATTGGGGAATACATGGACGGACGGGCCGCGGACGCCGTGCATCGTCTCAACCAAATGCTTTCGAACTATCAAGGGCCAATGGACGTCGGGCTTGCGCGACTGCTCGACGCACTGATGCGCCTCCATGCCTACTCGGGCAATCTGCAGGAGGCTCGGGAGGTGGCCAAGGATTTGCTCCGGCTGGCTACCGAACACTGCTATACGCTAACCGTGTTGTCCTGGGCGAATTATCAACTCGGTGCGATCGCTTACGAGATGAACGATCTTGAGACCGCGAGGAAGCACTTAACTGCGGTGTTATCAAGGCCGGAACTCGCGAATGGCCCAGCGTTGCGTGACGCGACGTACTGTCTCGCTCTTGTCCAGAGGACAAGCGGGTTTGAGCGGGACGCCCGGCTCACGCTCGATCGCCTCCACGAGTACCTTAGGCGGACGGGCAACATCGAGGAGATGATGATCGTCCGCGCCCTGCTAAGTCACTTCGCGAAGGTACCGACCGAGGAGGCCGAGAGCTTGCCAGGTGCGTCCGTCCGCGGACAGCGACGGAACTCTTTGATGGTTCTTCGCGGCAACCCGGATGTGCTCCATGTCCGAGCGCTGCTGGCGCAAGCCTCTGTGGAGAGTTTCAGCGAGGCCGAGACAATTCTGGACCAGCTCCTCACGCACGCTCGTGCCCGTCACTTCACCGCGCGCGAGATTGACACGCTCGCTCTCCAAGTCGCCCTCCTGCAGACTCGGGGACGATTTCAGGACGCTGCTGACACACTTGAGCGGGCTCTCGACCTTGGCGCGCCGGGTGGTTTCATCCGTACGTTCCTGGACACCGGGCCTTTGATCGAGGCAGTGTTGCGCAGGCTCCGCCCAAGTTCACGGCACGAAGCATACATTGATGCATTGCTTGGGGCGTTCGCGGCCGAAGCATCGGTGCACCGTGCAAGAAACGCACTAGCCCGCCTCTCCGTCCAGCCTCTTGAAGTCGCCGAGGCGCTCACGAACCGTGAGGCCGAGATCTTGGAAAGGCTGGCGGAGCGCCTTTCATATAAGGAGATCGCCCAGCGGCTCGTGATTTCACCGTTCACCGTGAAGGCACACGCCAGCCACATCTACGGCAAACTCGGGGCATCGGGTCGGCGAGATGCAATCACAAAGGCGCGGTCACTCGGCTTGATCGCCCAGGCGTGAGCGCCATCCAGGCGAGGCTTTGCCCCGCATTTGATTCCTACGCCATTGATGGACCGCAGGAGGGAAATGGCCAAATGACGATGGGCCCGCGACCTATACCACTTGGGTTGGCGATGGTGCCTGGCAAGTCGGCATGATCGACAAACGTCCGCTTCGGCGGAAGTGGTTGCCGCCGCACTCTCGACTTCGCTACGCAAGCCCTACGTCAGATTGCGGAAAGGGCGCCAGCTGAATTGATCGACGAGCACGGGCTCCTCGCCGTCGCCGAGCGGATCGGCAGCCCCAATGCACCAACCGTCGATTCCGTCGCTGCGCACCCGCAGGCGCACGAAGTGTTTGAATCCCGGGTGATCCAGCACCGTCAACGCTTGCGTGTTCTCATAGCCCAGCAGCGTGAGCAACGCGAGATAGCTGCCGAATATGAAGGCTCCAGCGAAGACGCCGATGGCGAGCATGCTGAGACCAAGGATGGCAGCAGACGCCGACCACCCCAAGCGTTCGAGCGCCAGATCCAGGAAGAGCGAGCCTCCGATCGGAAGCAGGACCGTGACCAGAGCCGCGGCGAACGCTTGAGGAAGTACCAACGGCTTGCGGGTGACACCGCCGATGAGAGAGTAAATTCCGCCGATGAACAGCGTGGTCAGGATCGATGCGCAGAGAACCAAGCCCGTGTACGTGTAGAGTCGTTGGCTGAGGACGTACGCCAACGCAAACAGAGCCAGCAGCCCGAGGTGAGGGAGGAAGCCTGAGCGACCGCAGGCGAGTCCTAAAGAATTTCAAGAGTGCCTGGGCTAGCGTTTAGAGATGGTTCGAGTAAAACTCAGAATACCCTTGACGAGACGTGTCCTACTCTGTCGCGCTCTTCTGTCGGCGAAGAATAAAAGAGAGCATTACCCAGCCCCAACCGGTAAAAATAAGTTCGATGCCCAGAAATAGCCCGATAACCCACGTTCCGGATTCTGGCCACTGTTTATATATCATCACGCCAATAAGTAGGGTTATTACTCCGTCCAGCAGGACCCAGCCCCATCCGGCGAAATGATCGATGAGCGAAAAGACAATCTTGAATATGCCGCCTAAGATCATAAAGACAGCAATGATCAGCGTTAGATTCACCGCGCTACTCTCCGGCTGGTCCAGGATCAAGACGCCGGCCGCCGAATAGAAAAGGCCGATGAGGATATGGAAAAGCGTTCCACTCCATCGCCCGGCGCTAAATGCTCCGATAATTTCGCCTACACCTCCTGCAAGCAAGAGGAATCCGAAAAACCATGTTGCCTTGATTGTAAGTGCCGGAAGGTATGCTCTTGTCAGAGCGAACATTCCCAGAAACACAAACAAAATGCCAACAGCCAAGAATAAAACCCAAGATTTCTTTAACGATTGAAGCTCCTCAGGGGTCGAAGGATTATGTATAGACACAATACTCTTCATCATATCCTCCTACTAGTTAATTGACGGTTTCCGTTTCGACAATCAAATCGAGAACGTAAGAGTCCGACATCGACCCTGGACGTGTGAAGCTCTTACGGCCTAATTAGTGTCCATCGATTTCCTTCAGCGTTTGGGCCGCACCCGCAGGCGTGGGAACTAGCGGAGATGCGCTCAACTCAGCAACGGTGGTTCCGGTACCGTCGGCGGAAAGCTGCATTAGTCGGCCTTCACCCACCCGAAAACTCCGAAAACCGCCTTTCGCATCGAGCGTAATGACGTTTCCATTTCATCCCAAGTGAATCTCCGCGAGCGAAGCTCGGGGTCTTAACCCGATCGATGTACTGTGTCAAGCGAGTTCGCGGACTCGTGATCCTCAACAACAATCCGCTCACTGGGGGATCTCAGGTCAATCAAGGAGATCAAAGTCGTCGAGACTAGGGCTCAAGTGAACCTTTGATCCGTTCCTCGGTACTGAGCGGGCCCTGTTGATCGTGATAGATTTTAACGCGTCTTTGCCCAGTTTATCATTGGGGAAAAGCGGCGTATAACTGTCACTTTTGACAGCTTGAAATGGGCCAAGTTAATCGGATAGGTTCGCCCGATCAAGAAGGAGAAGTGAAGGTGAGAACGCTCAGTCTCGTTGTTCATTCGCTGTTGTTAATAGCCGGCATGAGCACAACTGCGTTGAGTTCCGCTCAGGAACGCCAAATGGGAGGCGTGGGAATCACTGTCTTTGCCGACAAAAACTTTCGTGGCAAGAGCGCTACCTTCCGTCAAGAGGTGCCGGATCTGCAACGGTTCAAACTTAATAACAAAGTCTCCAGCTTGAGAGTCGGGCCCGGAGAGCTATGGGAAGTGTGTGAACATTCGAATTACCAGGTGCGGTGCGTAGTGGTTTCGGGGGACCAACCCGACTTAAAAACTAACCATTGGAGCGACATTATTTCTTCGCTCCGACCAGTAGGAAGTGGAAATATTTCTCCAGGCGGTCCGTCGCAGGGCGATTCGTACATAGTTCTATTTGACCAACCCAATTATCGGGGCAATCCCACGAACTTCAACGCGCCGGTATCGAGTCTCTCGGGCTCTAAGCGACGCGTGGGGAGCGTGACCATTGGGAGAGGCATGTGGGAGCTCTGCCAGGGTAATCACTTCACCGGGCGCTGTGTCACTCTGGATCAGAGTGTGCCCGATCTCAGCACCTACAACTTGCGTAATCGTGTCTCCTCGCTTCGGCCTGTCATTCGGCAACCACGCTGATATAGGCGGGAGGTAACTATGAATACCTCGCGCTGACACTAATGTGATCTCCTTATTCACCTAGTCGGGCTGCGCTTGCTGTTCACCACTATGCCGGAGTCCGATTGTTCCTTCCGTTAGTCGGATGATTCGGTAGTTTGCGTATCCTGACAATTGGCGTCAGGTTAGTTCGTCGGAGGTGCCCAACGAACTACCCCGAGAGCGCCCATTACCATCTCGACCGAAAGCGCGGCGAGAATCATCCCCATTACGCGCTCCAATAAGGCTGCGCCGGTTTTACCGATGATGCGCAGAATGGGTCCTGCAGGCAGCATCAAGACGCACGTGACAGCCAGTACCCCAACCATGACTCCCGCGGTCATGGCCTGGGTCGGGATCGAATAGACGTGATTGTCGGTGAGCAGCACGACTGCCGTGATCGATTCGGGGCCAACGATAGACGGCACCGCCAGAGGAAACACTGCTAGATCTTGTCCGGCTTCCGAACTGCGCGAGACATCCGAGGCCTGACCAAAAATCATTTGAAGACCAAAGAGAAACAGGATGATTCCTCCCGCGACTTCGAGTGAGATGAGCTGGATTTTCATTGCCGTCAAGATGAATTGCCCGACCACGATCGCTCCTAATAGCAGAATTGCCGAATAGGCGGTCGCCCTAACTGCGATCTTTCGGCGCTCGGCTGCCGATAGCTCAGAAGTGATGGCAGCAAAAAGCAACACCGACCCAACAGGTTCGATGGTCACCCAGATCATCAGCGCATCGTAGATAACTTTCTGAGACACTGTTTGTCCGTGACGCCTTGAGTAATCCTGTAAAACAGAAAACTCGTAAGTGATTCCAGCACCATTTCGCTACTGACGGTCGACAATTTCGTCGCCTTCCAGAGGAGCGATGAAGGTGATGGTTCTTACCGTTCCATACGGTTGGATCGGCGCTCTGTGGGGCGTTCTAATTTGGGCGGAAGCAGCGTTATTTTTGTGGCAGGACCATAGCACGGTTTGGTTGCTTGACAACCCAATCTCGATGGTGCTATGGCTGACACCCGATCCGATACAACACACTGAACTTCAAGTCCGATGGGACTGGCTCGAAACGGTACCGTCAAGACCAGCGCTCGATGGTTGGCTAACTGCTGGACAGGTATCGAGGCGATCAGGAACGCGCGCTCACAGCAACTTCGCAACCGAAGAAGTCAGCATTTGATCAGAAGTTAGGAACGTAAGCGCTAAAAGGAAGATGACGAATGAAGACGAAGGAAAGAGCTTCTTCCCCGGAGCCGAGTCACACATCTAAATTTATTTGGACGGCGTGCATCGTGCTGGCGGTGGTCCTGGTGTTAATCGTTTTAGCAAAGCTCGTAGCCTTCACAAAGTTACTTGGGCTGGAATGAGTGAGTGGTACCGAGCCTAAAGGCACACGGATGGAGGGGGTTGGAGATGTTTTTCTTCATCGGTTTTGTATTGATCGGCTTTGCCGCTGGCTTCATCGCCGAGATCTTCGTATCGAACAACCGAGTGCCTCACAACCGACTGACGCTGGTCCTGCTCGGTCTCGCCGGCGCTTTAATTGGCGGGTCGCTTGCGCTAGCGCTTTTCAGGTACGGCCGCGGCCAGGTCTCTCAATCCGGCTATGCTGGAACCAGAGAAATCGGCATCGCAACCGTGCCTGCCGATTGGCTGAGTCTTTTTGCCGCGATCACGGTGGCCGTCTTGGTAATCGCCTGTTACGAGCTAATCAAAACGGTCAGGAGCGGCCACTAGACGCTACTTGCATTTCCGCTCTCGACAACTAAAGAATTGTTTCTGAGAGTCAGTCGCAGAACGTTATCCAGCTTCGGTACCGTCTGTTCCGCTTCTTCCGTGACCTCATCACAAGGCGCTTCTGTGGGACGCTTTGAGAAGGTTAGTTTTCCAGTATTGGGGGCGAAGTCGACCAGGACAGACTCGCCCGCCACGATTTGTTTAGTCGCCACCAGATTCGATAGCGGATACACAAGAAATCGTTCAACCGCACGCTTCAGGTGTCGTGCGCCGTACTTGTAGTCCAGGCCTTCTCCCAAAAGAATCTCGCGCGCGGCTTCCGAACACTCGAAGTTGAATTTCGTTCGAGCCGATAGCTTGATGCGTTTCTGCAACGCTGCGAGTTCCAAATCCAGGATCTGCTGCAGATGATCCTCGTTGAGACTGCGGAACACTACAGCCTTATCAATACGGTTCATGAACTCCGGCGAGAACTTACGCCGCGCTGATTCGAGTGCCGTGCGGTAAATCCCCTGATCCAGGTCCGCGTCCACCGGCGCCATCGTGCTCCGTGATGGACTGAAGCCAATACCGCCCGAAATCAGCTGGGACATCTCACGCGCGCCGACGTTCGAAGTCATCACTACGATGGTGCGCGAGAAGTCAACGCGCCGGTTGTCGCCGAGTGTGAGCGTCGCCTTGTCGAGGATTCCGAGCAGCAACTTCCAAAGTGCGTCGGAGGCTTTCTCAACCTCGTCGAAGAGTACGAGCGACAGTTGGGCGTCGTACGCATGGAAACGGTCCAGATTCTCTTGTGACAGCACAGGCGAAGTTTCGCGGTGTCCGAGATAACCTGGGGGTGAACCAACCAGCTTGGCAATCTCGTGCGAGTGCTGAAACTCAGCGCAGTCGATCTTAGTTACCGCGTTCGCGTCGCCGAAAAGTATTTCGGCCACTGCCTCGACCACTCGGGTTTTACCGCTGCCAGTCGGCCCTAGAAAAAGCATCGTGCCGATAGGACGATTGGGGGCGTTCATGCCCGCGAGAAAAGTTTGGTACAACCTGCTCATCTGGCGTACGGCGCGTTCCTGCCCAACGATGCGAGCCGACAACATTGTTTCGAACTCTTCGACACGTGGACTCTTCCTATCGGGATCAAGTGAAATCGCACCCGTTGTGGATCTCTTATCAAGCTCAGCGATTGCTCTCATAATCATTCCTTCGCTCAACCAAGTCAGACTGCCAACAACAGAAAGGCAGCCTGCCGCTCTCAACGGACAAGTGGCAGGCTGTCGTTCTTAGTTCCCTAACGACGTGCCAGTCCTCCGACAGATTCAATCAGGAGCGGAGTCGCACGGTAACGTACAGGCTGTTTCCGCGCCGGTTAATGAGCATCAGAACGGGACCACCGTTCGCCCCTTCCATCGCGGCACGCAGTTGTTCTATTGAACTCACAGCCCGCCGGTTAAACTCGACGATCACGTCACCGCGCTCGACGCCCGCTTCCGCTGCAGCACCTTCCGGGTCGAGGTCGCGCACGACCAGGCCTTTCGTGTCCGCCGCCAGCCGAAGCTCTGCCGCCAGTTCAGCAGTCAAAGGACCGACACTAACACCCAGTTTGCCGCCGGTCGCGTCACCACCGCTTGCTTCGCCGTTCGTGCCCGAATTGCCCGAGGCACGTTCGCCGAGTGTTGCGCGCACTTCCTGCTCGCGCCCATCGCGCAAGACCGTGAGCGCGATACTGGTATTTGGCTGCGTGCTGGCGACGCGGTTACGGAATGAGTTGGTGTCAACTACCGCCGCGCCATTGAACCTGGTAATCACATCGCCTTGCTTTAGACCGGCTCGCTCAGCACTGCTGCCTGGTTGCACGGAGCTGACAATGACGGCGTTCGTATCTTTCAGCCCAAGGCTTGCCGCGATGTCAGAAGTCACAGCTTGCACTGTCAAGCCGAGCACTCCACGGCGCACTTTGCCGGAGGTTACCAACTGGTCCATGACGTTCTTTGCCATGTTGCTGGGTATGGCAAAGCCGATGCCGATGTTGCCGCCCGAGGGAGACAAGATCTGCGAGTTGATGCCGATTAGTTCCCCGTTCGTATTGACGAGGGCGCCACCAGAATTTCCCTGATTGATCGGCGCGTCTGTCTGAAGAAAGTCCTCGAAACTTCCGTCAGACAATCCCGTCGCGCGCCCCTTTGCACTGATGATGCCGGAGGTTACGGTCTGGCCGACGCCGAGTGGGTTACCGACGGCGAGTGCAACGTCTCCGACGCGCACATCGTCGGAGTCACCCAAAGGAAGCACTGGCAAACCACTCGACTCCACTTTCAAGACCGCCAGATCCGAGGCAGCGTCTGAGCCGACGAGTTTCGCATCAAAGGTGCGGTTGTCCGTCAACTGAACCTTAATCTTCTCCGCGCCCTCAATAACATGATGGTTCGTCAGGATAGTGCCGTCGCTGCTCACGATAACGCCGGAACCCAATCCGCTCCGCCGCTGCGGCCCCTGCTGTTGTTGCGGTATCCGTCCGCCGAAGAACTCTCGCAATTGCGGGTCATCGAAGGATGGGCTCTCCTGAGCGGCCTGAACGCGACTTTCCGACCGGATCGTGACGACTGCCGGCGAGACGCGGCTCACGACCGGCGCGTAAGAGTTGCGCGCGAGGTCGGTGTTGCCCGTCGTCAATGCGTCGGGAGTTGGAATAGTTGATGTGGCCGAAGCGCGCGCATAGCGCGCGTTGAGACCAATCGCAAGTGAAACCCCGGCAATGATGCTAAACACCATGACAAAAAGGCTCGCTCGCAAAGTAGCGTTTCTGAATCTTGACCCTGAGTTCATCTTCATAATTTCCTTCCTTCGTTTAAGTCGTTGCTTCCAATCAGGTCTCGGAAATCAACTTCTTCCTGCTCCCTGAATCCGAGATCTATTTAGGCCTTCCTCCGGAACCCTCCTGCGTGCTCATTCAAGATGCGCCCGTCGCGCTCTCGTTTATTCGGTTCCATTAGATGGTGACCCCATCTATACACGACGTAAAAGCGCGTCAACTAATGTAAGATTTGGTCAGGATAAGGCGCGTTCGGCTTTACGTGTTTTTACAAAACGATTCAAAAGCCGATGCGCTAAAATGGACATCTGCTCCTACAGACAACGGTAGAAGCTCATCGTGCTCGCGTCATGGAAGGAAGCGTGGCGGCGAAGGAGTGAACGATGGAAAGAGTGTTGGGAGTTGATGACGACGTTGAATTGTGCGAACTGGTGACCGAGTATCTTGAGCCGGAAGGTTTCAGTGTTGATACGACACATGACGGCTTAGAGGGCGTCGAGCGGGCACTGGCGAACAACTACTCAATCATCGTGCTTGATGTGATGCTACCGGGCATCAACGGCTTTGAAGCCTTGCGTCGTATCCGAGCAAAGTCCAAGACGCCCGTGCTGATGTTGACAGCGCGCGGCACGGATGTTGACCGTATCGTGGGACTCGAGATCGGCGCGGACGATTACCTGCCGAAGTCTTTCAACCCACGCGAACTGGTCGCTCGCATTCACGCCATCCTGCGTCGCACCCGGGACAGACCGGAAACGAACCAATGGAGCGCCTCATCTGAGACTCTAACGCTCGGCGACATTCGCCTAAACATCGGCGCACGCACGGTTCGTCGGGGTGACGAACTTGTTGACCTGACCTCCACCGAATTTGACGTGCTCGCCGCGCTCGTCAGTCGCGCCGGTCGCGTCGTGTCGCGCGAGGAACTGTCGGAAGCCGCGCTGGCTCGCCCACTCGCGCCGCTCGACCGCAGCATTGATATGCACGTGAGTAGCTTACGCCGCAAACTCGGAGCAGAAGTTAACGGCGTCGAACGCATTAAGACCGTGCGCGGCACCGGCTACATCTACACAACAGTGACGGGGTGACGGAGGACAATAAAGATGTCCAAACAAAGTCGGAAGCATCTGACGTTAATTCACCTTGCCATTTGGCTTTCTAGACGTTGGATTGATCTCGCTACTGGTCACTCATCACTTGCCCTACGATTATGAGTCTCTTTCTTAAAATATTCGTGTGGTTCTGGCTGGCGATGGCAATCGTCGGCTCGGCGCTGGTGATTGCCGTTGCGTTAACAGAATCTCACCAGGCTGAGGTGCGGTGGCGTTATATGACAGGCACGGCTGTCCATATCTATGCCCAGACGGCGGCTGAGATGTACGAACGCGACGGACCAGTCGCGCTTGTCATCTATCTGCAGCGCGTAGAACAGACAGCGCAATTGGAGACAAGGATGTACGACGAGCGCGGCATCGAAGTCTCCGGGCGAACATCAACGACGGGAACGAAGCGCCTCGCCGAATACGCTGAGCAGATCCAGGGGAATAATGAGCCGGTATTCGACTTCGCCACCGAACCTAAACCGGTTGCACTCGTCGCGCAAAAAGTTTACGGACGCGGTGGCGCGCGTTATGTGCTCGTCAGCGAATTGCCACGGGACCGATTCGCGGAGCTGTTTGCCGACCCTTGGACGCTCCTCTTCCGTCTCGGTGCTGTGCTGCTGACCGCCGGGCTGGTTTGTTATGGACTGGCGCGCCACCTCGCCGCCCCCGTGCAAATCTTACGCGCTGGCGTGCGCCGGCTGGCCGGCGGCGATCTGTCGGTTCGCGTCGCATCGACAGTTGGCGCGCAGCAGGATGAGTTCGTGGATTTGAGCCACGACTTCGACAGCATGGCTGAACGCATCGAATCGCTCATCATGTCGCAGCGTCGTTTGCTCGGCGACATCTCGCACGAACTGAGGTCTCCCCTCGTACGCTTGAGGATCGCGCTCGGCTTGGCGAGACGGCGCGCCGATACCGAAGCGCCGGAAATGATCGGCACGCTCGACCGCATCGAGCGTGAGGCTGAACGCCTCAACGAGTTGATCGAACAACTGCTCACCATCACACGCCTGGAAACCTCGCCGGAGGAGGTGGAAAAAACGGAGATTGATTTGCAAAACCTCATCGCTCAAGTTGTCGCCGACGCCGATTTTGAGGCTCACGCTCATAATCGTAACGTTCAGGTGATTGCCGGCGAAGTGTGCCACGTTATGGGTAACGTTGAGCTGCTGCGTAGCGCCATCGAGAACGTGGTGCGCAACGGCGCACGCTATACCGCCGAGAATACGACCGTCGAAGTCACTCTCAGGTGTTCACAAGACGAGTGCGGTGCGGTCGCAGTTATCAGTGTCCGCGATTACGGCACGGGCGTGCCGGAGGAAGCCCTCAACGATCTGTTTCGCCCCTTTTACCGCGTCGCCGATGCGAGAGACCGCCGGACTGGTGGTACCGGACTCGGCCTGGCGATCACTGAACGCGCAGTGCGACTGCACGGCGGAAAGGTGCAGGCGCTTAACGCCCCAGGCGGCGGTCTCATTGTGGAAATCAGGTTGCCGGTAAAAACGAAGAAGGTGCTGGTAAATCATCCTGACTAAGATTCCTCCTGCAATAACTCTAATCCCAACCCTCAGTCCCAAATGAATCGATCGATGAGCACAGCCGGATCTTCTCCCACAGGGTCGTCTTTGCCGATCACGAAGCCCTCAATCTTTCCTCCAGGCTGCACGCAAAGGCGGACGAAATGGCGGAAACCCGGATGGCCAAGGGCGGCGAATCCCTGCTGGTGATCGAGACCGGTGACCTCCAGCAAGAGCAGGAATAAACCCAGAGCAAAACTTCCGATGAATGCATGTCCCAGAACCACCGCAGCGAACAGTCCCAACCATGGCAAGACAAGCGGGAGAATAAACCAAAGTCCCAGCGGGCCCAGACCGAGGATCAAACCAAACAAGATCGAGATGGCCCAAGTTGCTGCCGGACGCTCGAGGCGCGCGCGCACTGAAAGGCTTAGTCCAATGGTCGCGAGAAGCGTCGCTAAAGCCGCCGCCACTCCACCCGCAATCGGCCCGCGCTGTGGAGCGAGCATCTCGACGGTGGCGATTAAGGCGAACAGGCCGTGGGGTAATAGTCCGGCGGTCCCTCCGGCGAGACCCAGGGGCATCCCCAAAGCCAGCCGAAGACTGCTCCTTCGGTCAGGATAGACGAATTCTGGAGGCGTGCTTCCTGAGCCTTGGGAGATGCGGCTTCCGTGGACGAAGGCGCCGCCGCCACCCGAGATGATGTGCATAGATTGCTGTACGGTCAGACGCTCGTAGTGGTGAGCGTCGCCACTCAAATAGAACAGCCGGTCCAAGTCTAGCGACAAGCCGCACGCCTCGAGGAGCTTCGAACCCGCCTCGTGTGGATCGCCGAAGGCCAGCGCGGGTTCCGGCGCCACGAAGAAGATCCTGCGAGGCTGGGCTTTGGCACGGCGCTGCGAGAAGAAGAGGCGCTGTCGGAAGTCGGCGTTGCGGAGCTGGCGGTCGACACCCCAGAGATCAAGACCCGGCGCAAGCGGCAGCGCCCAGAAGGAAGCCTCTTGAACCGCCGTGTACCCGGCAAGGCCCAGTCGGTTAACTGTCTTCACTTGTGAGCCAAGCAATAAGGCCCTCAGAGAATTGAGAGCTTCTTCAGCTAGGTGCACCGACTCTACCATTTCGTCGATATGAAGTTGGCGATGTACGAACCCTTGCACACGGTCCAGGGACGCGTCATTTAACGCGGAGGTGGATCGTTCATTCCTGGTGATCGTCGGCTCGGTGAGGTCTTCAAGTGCGTTCCTCCTGAAGAGGCGCCCGAAGCCGTCGAGGCCATCGTACCAATCGTGGTTGCCTGGGATACCGAGTAATACCCGACGGCCCTCGGCCTTGCCGCTCAGGACGTGGTTCCAGGGCCCGAGTAGACGGCGCTCGAGCTCGTTCGCGTTGGCTACTGGATAAGCGGTGTCGCCTCCGAAAAGAAGAAGGTCGCCGCGCGGTAAGGTACATGGCTCGTCTCCCGAAAGCGTGTACTCGTTGAAAAGCATGCGTCCCACCGCCAGGCTAACGTCGTGGTCATCACCGGTGTCGGCGACGAAATCAATCCAGACTTCGCGACCCAGGCGCTCAGAGAGGCTGTCTCCAGCTTTCGAAGCACCAAGCACCTGGCCCACGCGATCCAGTAGCTCGGTCGCCTCTGTTGGCCGCATCCAATCGCGCAGGTCAAAGTTGTTGCTCGCCGCGGCTTCGGCCAGAAGGTGCCGAAGATGACCAGCCAAAGCCGTCATCCCGAACCAGCGAATTGCGAATGGTGCGTGCGCGCCGCGATGGAAAGGACCGAATCTGGCTGGCTCTTGCCGCTGTGCAAGCGCCACGGGTTTGGACATAGCTTGAAATTGGTTGGCAACACCTGAAGTAGTTGGCGCTCGCCGACTACGCTGCTGAGCGTTGTTAATACAGTTGAATGTAATTGCTGTTGATCAAAACGATCCTAAAGCCGAACCCAGTATCAGGACAGCAACAAGTGCGATAATGCAACTGACGATCACAGTCATGACCATGTCTAAATAAGATTCACGGTGAGTCAGCCCGCTAATTTGCAGTAACAGCAACACCGTGCCGTTGTGGGGGAGGGCGTCCAGGGTACCGGCGCTCATCGTTGTTATGCGATGCATCAATTCGGGATTGATGCGATGCTCAGCGGCAAGGCGCAGAAAGTCGCTGCCAAATGCATTGAGTACAATTGCCATACCGCCAGAAGCCGTACCGGTCAGCCCCGCCAGCACATTCATAGCGAGAGTCAATGAGACCAGCGGTCCTCCCTGAACCGAGAATACCGCATCGCGAACCATTGCAAATGCCGGCAACGAGGCGACTACCGCGCCGAAACCTACAAGACTGGCGATCATCAGCATCGGCAGGGCTGCAGAATTCGCACCGGCGTCGAGACTTTCGCGGGGGGATGGCAAGCGTCGAAAGTTGATCAGAATGACGGACAAGTTTGCCGCCGCGAGAGCCACGATAACTGACCAGATGCCGGACACGGCCCCGATTGTAGTACCGCCCCATTGGTCCTCGGATAGGAACGAAAAATCGCGTCGTGGGAGTACGACAAGCGACATTAAGAAATTCGTGACGATAACGATGACGAGAGGCAAGACGGCCAGGGCGAAGCGAGGCCCGCTCTCGGCCCGCTTGCCATGCGGTAACTCGGCCGGGTCGAAGTCGCCAGCCGCCGCCGCCTGCTCGCGAACCATCTCGCTAATGACAGGAGCGCTTTCCGCCTCGCCAACATAACCTTCACCAGCCTTTCGCGCGGCCGCCTGACGACGGCCGAGCCACCACATGCCGAAAACAAAGATGATAACCGACGCGATAATACTCAGTCCGGGTGCCGCGAAGGTGGTGGTGCCGAAGTACGGCATTGGAATGGCGTTGTTGACTGAAGGGGTTCCCGGCATCACTGACATGGTGAACGTGAATGCGCCGAGGCCGACGGTTGCCGGTAACAACCGGCGCGGGATGTTCGCGGCCCGGAACATCTCTTGAGCCATTGGCACCAGCACAAAAAATGCGACGAACACACTCACGCCGCCGTAGGTCACAACAGCCGAGGCGATCACCACCGCGAGTATGGTGCGTTTGGTTCCCAGCTTGTTGGTCAAATACTGCGCGATGGCGCTGATCGAACCGCTGTCGCCCATAAGCTTTCCAAACAATCCGCCTAGCAGAAACAAGGGAAACCACTGCGCTACGAACCGCGCCGCCCCGCCCATGAACGTCTGCGTCCAGTTTGCGAGCAGTGGTCCGCCCGAGAACGCGGCCGCGATGAGCGCCGCCAGCGGAGCGACCAGCAGAACACTCCAACCCCGATAGGCCAGCCACATCAACAGTGCGAGTGCGATCACCATTCCCAGGAGTCCCATAGTTCAACCCTTCCGCCAACGACGCATTAAGATCTACTTTGAGATCGTCCCAACTACAATGACTCACGAACTTCGGAAGCGGACTATTCGAAACTTTGGCGCGGAAGCAAGAACAACCACGACACCAAAACGAAAGGCGCGGTCAGCGTTGGAATGGCGAATGGTGTCAACGCGACCATCATCGCCCCCTGCACGATGACCGTGAACACCGTACCCAGAACTGCGTATGCGACGACGCTGGGGCTCGTCCGATAGAAGACCGCGCCAAGTGCAACGGCGGTGAGCACCGGACTGAAGCCGAGGAGTCCGGCGGTGACTAGCTCGGTCTCGGCACCAAGAACATGCGCGGTGACGACCGCCACGATGGCGCCCACGAGGGCGAAGATCGCGGCCGCGGGCGAGCTCACTACCAACCCTGATAGAAAGAGTAGTGCTGAGATGCCGTTTCCTTTGAGAAAGACCTGCGAGATGCTCTTGAGTACCCCCTGAACGAAATCAGCAATACGAAGCGGCTGCGCGGAGGCCGGATCGATAGGGGTGACCTTGCCGCCGTACCCCAGCGCACTGCTATCGATCCCGGAGAACGCGAACGTGGCTAACAGCAGCAGCCAGGTTACGAGTACGAATGGAGCGGTGAGCCCGCCGACCTTCCAGGTTTTGAGCACGTTGGCAGTGCCGAGCGTGGCCACTACCGACACGGCGCCGCCCAGCACGACATAGGCCCACAGCAGCGCCGAGGAAGTCAGAAATGTCGGTAGCGCCAGGCCCGTCAAGTAAGCGTTGAAACCATAAAGACCGGATTTGAGACTCTCGTCATCGACGTGAAGCCATTGTGCCGTCAAGGTTGCCGTCACCACGGCGACCAAGCCACCGATGAATACCCGAGGCACGCCGCCAACGTAAGAGCCCCACGCGACGGCGGCCAGGAAGAGCAGCCCTGTGAGCGGATTGTTCTGAAACATCACCTGCCCGATGCTGCGCAGATTGATGTCCACGAAGCGTAGAACCCTCGAGGAAATGCACTGGATCTCCCACCATGCCAGCAGAGCTATCATTTTTCACCTCCTTGAATGATGATGAGCCGCTGGCTCGCGCCGGTCAGCGCCAGAAAAAGGGAGGGGGAACGCTTGCACCGGCTGCCTCCTCGCGCGCGACGGTCCAGAATTCGCGCACCTTGGCTTTCACTTGCATGGTTTCGCGCCCTAGGACCTTAAAGATCAGACCGGCTTCATTGGGCAGACGGCAGGCGCCGAACGTCACACCGCCGGCCAGATCCACATTCGAATCCACCCGAGCATGGACGCGATCGGCTGTGTCCTTGGGCGTAAGCAGGATGACATTGCCGAACACGTCGAAAGAATCCATCACTCCCGTCTGACGCATTGGCTTCTGCCATGGCTCGATTACGAGCTTCTCGTTGAACAACGTGCGGCCGTCGGGCCGCGCAGCCGCAGTCGTTATCGAGATCACGGTGGCGCCGAAGCACTCGGCCGGATGATGATGCTTGCGGCCAGATTGGATGATCTCTGAATAGAGGAGCGTGGCGCTCGTCGCGATCGAAATGCGCGTATCGCTGGCGAACCGAGCGCCCCGGTGCGGGATCATCGGATCGGGAAGAAACTCCAGGTAGGCGCCCTCGGCGAGCGTGATGGTCTGCGTCTGTACGGCGTAGTTGGCGTCCATGGTGTGGATCTTGGTTGCCGACTGCGTGGTTAGATGCGCCTGCGCCCGTGGTCCAAGCGCGACTTCGAGAGCGAGCCGATCTCCTTGCAGCACACAGCCTGAGGTTGTGATCATGAAAAGCCAGGGTAGCTGCGGCATGCCCTGGTCGCAGTAGAGTGCGCGCTGGGCCATGTATGGTACGCAACGCTCGAGTTTCGCCAGGATGGTCCGACCGCCACGCTGCTCGAAGCCAAGGCGCAGAAATCCGGACTTGCCGACCGTGCCACTCTTCAGCTGCAGCGGCTCGTCCTGAAACGCGGC
>JAMQPH010000528.1 GCA_023717605.1 Pyrinomonadaceae bacterium | reverse complement strand
TCTGGCCAACTCCGGAAATGTACAAGCAGCACAACATCATGTTTCCGGAGTACATTGACGCCAACAGTCCGGAAGAGATCGTCAGAGCTATTCGCGAGAACATGTTGTTCGGCGCCAGGACAATCAAGTTGTGTATTGACTGTAAGCCGTGGGGCTACTCGGTGGACGACATCAAGCTGGCGATAAGTGAGGCTGCGAAAGGTGGCTGCAAAGTTGAAGGGCACGTGCAGACCCCTGAGGGAGCACAGCGAGCGATTGACGCGGGCATCTACATCATTGGTCACGGTAATGCGCTGACACCTGAACACCACCGTCAAATGGCCGCGAAAGGGATCTTCCGCGCCGGCACAGATACGCCGTTCACGAGATACCGTGGTAGCGAAGCGGCCTTCAAGCAGACGATTGCAAAGCTGCGCGATGCCTGGGAAAAGAAGGTACCGCTGACATTCTCGACTGACTTTGATTACTGGAACGAGCGAATGAAGGACGAGAAATCCGGCGAGTGGCTAACTCGTGGCCAAATGACAATTGCTTTCCTCCAGACCTGGAAGGCCGCCAACATTCCCCCAGCCGACATCCTGCGCGCGCTTACGATCAACGGCTATAAAGCGGCCGACGTAATCAAAGAGCGCGGGCCGATCAAGCCCGGATTCTTCGCAGATCTGATCGCCGTTTCCGGCGATCCGCTCGCAGACATTGACGCGCTGCGCAACGTGCAGTTTGTGATGAAGAACGGAATGGTGTTCAAAAGCGATGGCTTGATGATGCCCGAGAAGTTTTTCCACCCGGGTCCGGTTCGGACACCGAGCGGAAGGTGGACTCGCTAAGCCAATGGATACCAGCACTCAACATGGCAGGAGCCACGCATTCCGAGTAGCAACCACTAAAGCCGAGTAGCGGCCACTCAACACACAGAACCATTTGCCGTAGCCAATGGATCGCAGCACTCAACACGGGCAGAAGTTGCTCACCAGAACTGCGGGTGTAGCCAGCGGCCACTGGGTTGAGTGGATCGTGCTTGTGATGAGTGCCGGGATCCATTGGCTACTGCAAATGGTTCTGTGCGTTGAGCTGTGCTGGGCTGGTTGAGCTTAGTGTCCATTTGCTACGGCAACGGGACACTGTGGGTTGGGCGGCTGGCCCGGTTGAATTAGTTGAACCTTTCAGCGTTTAGGAGACCGATAACCTTTGCGTGTGCGAACCACTAAATCTCCGCGGGAAACCTTTACCTCCAAAGAACGCCATCGTCCGTCCCGGGCTTGATTCAAAGGTCGATAAGCTATGGTGTACTGATGACCCAACTCCCGGGCGATACTGGCGAATGCATCTCGCAATGCTGGCCCACCAGGCGTGGCGACAAATCGCCCACCGCTTTTCTCGGCAAAGTCTTTGAGGATACCGGCACTTTGTTGGTTGCGAGTACCGTTGCTGGCTGACATATCGACCGAGTAGATGCTGGCGCCGATGGCCATGGCTGATTCCAGCGCTTTGGACGATGAAGTTTTGCTGTAAGTATCCATTCCGTCAGACAACACTACGATCGCCTTGCGTGCTTCCCGACGCGCTGTCAGCGCATTCACAGCTTCAAAAATAGCGTCGTACAGCGTAGTCATTCCTCGGGCCTTTAGCGCATACGCCATTGGAGCGAGATCCCGGCCGGAAGAGAAGTCCTGCACCTGCTCAATCTTGTAGTCGAACTTGTAAACTGCAGCGACATCTTCAGGACGAAGCCCATCGAGAAACCTGATTGCCGCAGACCGGCCCAGCGACAAACGGCTTTCCATGCTTCCCGAAGTATCGAGCAGAACAACTGATGCGAAGGGCGATTCGTGGACACCGAAATTCGAGATCGTACTTACGGGGATCTCTTTGCCATCCTCGTACACTTTGAAGTCTGACAACCGGAGCCCTGGCACATACTCACCTGCTTTGTCTGTAACGGTAACGTTAAGGACGACCAGCTCGGTGTTGACCCGAACTACATCGTCATCCTGCTGAGCGAAGGTCTCGATCGAACCCGAAGAGAGGATGTAAATCAGCAGAACGGTGTGAAGCAGGGCAAGAATGAATCTTCGTTGGTGGAGCGAAGGCAATTGGCTATACCTTGCGAGAGTAGCTGCGAACAATTCGGATAAGCTCAAGTAATACGTTAGCCTTGTCGATGATCGTGGCTGATACTACTTGCCGGGGGGTTTCCTGAACCTTTTCATTAAGTGACGCCGACACTCTGGCTACGCAGTTCATAGCTTCCACAAGATCGGCTGGCCTCTTCTCCATGCTGACCTCGTCGTCAGAGCCCCCAGCTTCGCTCCGGATGCGCTTAGCGAGTTTTTCAAGCCTCTCCAGCTTCTTGATATCTTCCGGGTCGAGAGAGTGATCTTTCTTGAAAGAGGCAGCCAGTTCCTGTCCCAGATCAGAAACCTCCTTTGCCCTTTCAAGGTTCTGTTTATGATCCTTCTCGGCAGACTTCAATTCTCGTTTAATCCGCATCTCCTCGGCCATCGGGTTTCCCCTTTGGTTCTCGGGAGAATCCTGGGAGCTCTTGTCTGCACTAACGGAACTGAGAGGATCTACAGTGGGCCTCGCGACCTGAGCGGCTGCAGCTGTGCAAGCCGCAGCAAGTAAGGAAGCTATGAGCATCAATCGCCCTGTATTTGAGGTAAGAAGTCTCAATTTCGCCTTGTTAGTTCCGTCGATCACTGCCTCTCGATTCTCGCCAATCAACACTGGGACGGAGTTAAACTTCTAATGGTTGTACACGGCTTCCTTCAATAGACACGACCTTGCTCAAAGCCTCAGCTGGTAAGTGCAATTGCGCTCCTTCTTCAACCTGACCCATGCAACCGCATGCCTCTCCCAACCCCTACGTGTTCAGGCTTCACGTTAATTGTGGGTACGCCGACTTCTCAACAACAACTTGAGAACTTAGTGTTTCAACGCCTTCGACCCTGAGACAATGGATTATGCCTTAGCTATGGAACGCGCGCCGGGTTCTCGGGTGAGTTGAGAAACTCACCTCCCCGCGACCCGGACCTGGGTATGGTCACAATCTTCGGCTCAAGCCTCTCAGGCGGCCGCTTCTGACCCGAGGCGGTGGTGTAGGCGACCGGTGCGGCGTTCTCACCGGCCTTAAGGCCCACAAGGCGCGCTGAAATATATTGCTGAGCTGGTCGAATTAGTGAGTACCGGCCTTCCTGATCCGGCTCCAAAGTGTTTGGATCGACGGCCACCGGGATTTGCTCCAGAGATCCGTCTTTGCGGCGTCGAAGTTCCAAGAGCACTGTAAGTCCGCTCAATCTCTCCGTAGAAATATTTCTGACCGTACCGCCGATGATCGTTTGCCCGCCTTTGAGAAGGGCTTCGTCCACCAGAATATGAGCTTTGGCTGGCCCCTTTGGAATATCCGACGTCGCTGGTGCAAGGGCAGCTGTTGCAGCAAGCCGTTGCTGGGCAGTGCGCTTTCGCAGGTATGTATAACCAGCAAAGACGATGGCGGTTACGGAAAGAGCACAAACTACGGCCACTAACTTACGGCCCGTCGATCTCTTTTCTTCAACAAGTAATTCGGTGTGCGTTGAGTCTGTCAACATTTCTTAGGAGTCTGTCAGCATTCTTAGAGAATCACGTTTAAGGCATCACCTTAACTTGTCGGGCTTAAGGGCTGGGAAGCGTGCGCCCGGGCGGAGGTGCACCGGTTATGGCAGTCACCAGGGCCGATAGAAACTCTTCCTCGGCAATCCCGCGGCTCGGTAGAGTGATCCATTCAGCACCGGTAGCGCCGTCGGTTCTCCCTTCAATCTTGGCGTTGACTGCGACGTTTGCGCTAGTACCGTCGATCGGCTGCACCTCGACGTTTAGCGTGTAACGACCTCGAGTCCAACCGCGGTCATCGGAAACGGGCACTTCAGCGTAACGATTCAACTCGGACTCGGAAACTACCGCCCCCTTAATAAAAGTGTACGGCTGGCTTACGACAATGCCTTCCGAGGGTTTGGATGTGGTCTCATCCACTATGAGCTTTTGGTTGCGCATCACATCTTCGATAGCCTTCAGAATAACGTCGCGGCGGGCTGTCATGCGGTAGGGATTCGGAATCGGGGGCACCTCCGGAGTGCGGCCTTTCCCAAAGTCCATTCCGCGCCCGGCGCCGGTGTCAGTCTTGCTGCCGTTATTTGCCGGTGCGCTAGAACCGGTGTCACGCACTCGTTCACTCGACTTGTCGACTCCTTTACCCTGTGCGAAACCCACAGAGATAGAAAGAGCTAATAGCAATAAACCGCCTGTCAGCCGGAACATAACTCGTACCTCATTTGAAGCGAACATCGCGAAGGGAGATCGTCAATCGAGAATAGATTAACGTTTGCACAAATTCAAGCAGTCAAAGCGAGATAGTCAGTGTGAGTTGCTCTCGGCGGCCTTCTTTCGGTCATTCTCTAGATCCCTCTCCTGTTCCCAGCGTCGCAGCGCCTGCACACCCTGTAAGAAATCACTTTCGTTGTTGTAAAAGTTATGCGCTCCATCGTCTCGCGACGGCTCGCGCACGTAATACAGGTAATCCGTCTGGGCGGGATCGATAGCCGCTGCTAGTGCGCTTTCACCTGCAGACGCAATTGGGCCGGGAGGCAGTCCTACGTACAAGCGTGTGTTATATGGCGACCTGCGATCGATATCGCTTTTATAAACCTTACCGTCATTCCGCCACTTTCCCTCAAGCTTGGAGGCGTAGATTACAGTTGAGTCAACTCCCAGCGGCATGTTGATTTTCAGACGGTTGTAAATGACTGACGCGATGATGGGGCGCTCGGTCTCGAGCTTGGCCTCGGTCTCCACAAGGGAAGCCATGGTGACGATTTGTCGCGGCGACATACCCTGGCTAAGTGCTTTCGCGGTCCAGTCTGGTTTCCACAGCGTCCGGAAGCGTTTCACCATTGTCGCAATGAGTTCAGTGGGTTGGATGTCAGGCGGAAACTCGTAGGTGTCGGGAAACAAATATCCTTCAAGGTTCTTGGCGTTTGGATCCAGATCCTCAACCAGCTTTATGTTGTCCATGAGGGCCAACGCGGAATTGGCGTCAGTGAGCTTTAACTCGGGAACCCGGGCCATTGCATTGGCGATGTCCCACCTGGTCCATCCTTCAACCACGGTCAGGCGAAGGAGCCGCTGCTCCCCGGATTGAAGTTTGTCCAATACGGCATTCGGAGAAATAGGAGAGGGAAAATCATACTCTCCCGCCTTAAATCGTTGGCCCACTCCGGTGAGTTTCAGGTACATCAGCACGGGTTGCTCATGCTTGATTATTCCGGCTGCCGTGAGTTTCTTGATCACCGCGGCAGGGGACGTACCTTTGGGTATCTCAATGTATTGACCGCTTTGTCTGTGGTGTATCGGCGTGCGTAGGTCTCTGTAGCCCCATGCAACAGCAGCAACCGCTCCGACGATTAGAATTACGACAATGATTACCAGGAAGCGTTTCACGATAATTAACCACGCGGCGTGAACATCACCGCGGTCTTCTTACAGCTTAAGGGATAGGAACCTGAACCCTGGCTTGTCCTCCAGTGATAAAGTCCATGAGAATAATAGCAGCCGCCTGACAATCAATCAGATCTCGCATTTCCTGAGCAGTCTTACCCGCGGCCCGAAGTTGCTCCTCTGCCTCCACGGAACTTAGCCGTTCATCCTGCAGATACACTGGAATTTTCAGCGACTGCGCGAACTTCCCGGCGGTGTATTCAGCCTCCAGGGCAGCCGGACCTTTAGCTCCCTCCAGACTTAGCGGCAAACCAATAACCAAGGTTCTGGCGTCTAAGCTCCGGACCAATTCACCGACATCACGGAGCAATTGCTTCCAGTTAGAACGCGTAAGCGGTGGAAGTTTAGTTATTGAGATGAGCATTGAGTCTGAGGCGGCGACTCCGACCCGTTTTTGACCAAGATCGAGGGCAAGAATAGGCCCGACCAGGTTCGCTACTTTATCTGGTTGATGCATCAAGAGTTCGATCCAGAATCCATTGCAACCTAAAACTCAAGCATCACTTAACAATCGTAAAGCCCGCAAGCCCACCGACTTGCGCCCTTTAATCGCCGTCTGTATGATGCTTCTGGCTCGTTGAGGGTGCTCGCAACTGATTTATTAACGAGAGGTAACCAATGTCATTTCGCGCCAAGTTTGCTTTAATTCTCTTATCAGCCACCCTGGCTCTTTATACTGTTGTAGGCGGCTGGATTTCCACTCGGGCGCAGCAACCGGCCAATGATCCCAATGCACAGTTACGGATCTTCGAGAGCGTCCTTCAGCACATCCAGAACGATTATGTGGATGAGCCAAACATGGAGAAGGTCCGCGCGGGCGCTCTCCGCGGCTTAGCCTACGGCCTGGATCCGTATTCGACATACCTCACCCCGGACCAGGTTCGCGAGTATAGCGGAACCGGACGGGACAATCAGGTCGGGATTGGCGCCGAAATGTCGCAAGTCGCCTCCTATCTTTATGTCATTGCCCCAATGAAGGGTTCACCTGCCGATCAGGCAGGGGTTCGGGCGGGAGATATTATCGAATACATCGACGGCAAGGCCACTCGCGATATTTCTCTGTACGATGCGAAGCAACTACTCAATGGTCCTAGCGGAAGCGAAGTGAAGTTGCGGATTCTGCGCGCAAATAGCCGGCCCGTTACGCTGGCGGTGAAACGCGGTTCTTCCCGTGCGCCAGCTGCCGAAGCGAGATTGGAAGCGGGTAGGATTGGCTTACTACGTATAAATAGTTTAGCGGACGGTGAAGCCGCCGAAGCGCGCTCCCGTCTCCAGGAACTGATCAAACAAGGCGCCCAAAAGGTTGTTCTCGACTTGCGAGGCACAGCCGGAGGCTCGATAAGTGAAGCAGTGGTCGTCGCTAACTTGTTCATCAAGGACGGCACGATCGCTCAGACCACGGGCCGAGAAGGGAAGACATTGAAAACCTTCACCGCCGATCCTAAGGCGACGATTTTCTCGGGCCCTATTATCGCCCTCATTGACACCGGGACTGCGGGAGCTGCCGAGGTAGTAGCGTCTGCACTGCTTGAGCGCAATCGCAGCCAGCTAGTGGGTGAGAGGAGTTTTGGTGCGGGTGCCGAGCAGCAATTATTTACCTTGCGCGGAGGCGACGGGTTGCTGCTAACCACGGTTAAGTGGGCAACCGCCAGCGGAAAGCCGTTCCTTGGTGAAGACCGAGCCCATTCCGGCGTAACACCTTCCGTTGAAGTGAAACGACCTGAGCTTGCTGAGTCTGTCGATCCCGAAGACCTTACAGGCAACGACGACGACGCGGTGGGCAGGCCCACGCAGCCCACTGAGAAGCCGGAGGCTCCGGTCACACCGAATGCCGGCAAGCCGGTAGTTGAGGACCTCCAGATGAAGAAGGCATTAGAACTGCTCAGAGAGAGCAGGCCTGGGGTTATGCAACGGGCAGCCTAAGTAAAGCTCAACACGATAAGAAAACGGCCAGGGAGACCCCTGGCCGTTTTTGTTTTTGAGGCGAGGGGCGGTCCTTCATAAGTGTGATTTGTCAACTCCGGTTTACAACACCAGGATTGTCGGAGTGATCATTTCGGATACACGACAATTCGATATCGGGTACAGATGTAAAAACGCTCCGCTCGACCGCAATTGTCTTTGATTGCAAATTCGTTATATCTCGCAATATTGCCTAGCGATCACTGGATGTTTTTGGCAGGTCTGCATTAAGGTACCCGGGAAAAACCCGCTGAGGAACGCATCTTGCCCCTGAAGCCATGCAGCTTAGTTAGCGGCATTGACACTTTAAAGGCGCGAAGGAGAATTGAGCGATGATAATGACTAATAAGTTACTACCGGTTGCTTTGATAGCAGCTCTCGTGGGCGGCTCGGTTGGGGCGCTCGTAATGAACTCGAAAAATCAGCCAGCTACGGCTGCTCAGACCGTGGCTCAAAACACTTCCGGGACTGACGCTGTGGCCACTCAGGAACAGAATGGCACTGACTCGTTTATTCCCGCGGAATTCAACACTTCAGATGAACAGAGCGCGTACAAAGTCGGGTTTGCGGACGGATTTCGGGCGGCGGAAGCTGGTACTGCCGACACTCGCTCGTTAGCCCCGGCCGCGGTTGCTACTCGACCACGCGTTGTTTACCGAAACTCGGCTCGCACTTCGCGACCAGTCTATTACTCTCAGCAACCGCGGGGCCGAAGTTTCTGGCAGAAGCACCGCGATAAACTGACTGTAGCGATTGGCGCGGGTTCTGGCGCGGCGATTGGTGGCCTCCTTGGTGGTAAGAAGTGGGCAGGTATTGGCGCCTTGGCAGGTGGAGGCGGATCAGCTCTCTATACCTACAAGCTTCGCGATCGCAGCCGTCGTTACTAACTGGTTGCCGGCGGCAATCTTCTGGGCAGTCCGCACCGTTGGGCTGCCCATTTTGATTGTCAGGGCAAAGTGTCGAACCCAGGAGGTTGCGCTCGCTCGGCGAGCCTGCTTACCGAGAAGTACTAACCGCGATGTGCTCGGCTAAAATGCAATCATGCTGGTTAAATCAAAATTGCTCACCATAACTCTGCTGGCTCTGGTGGCCTTCAGTTCATCAGATATCGGCGCCGAACCTGGTTCCCAGCGTGGTTCAGGGCGCAATCAACGGACCCCGCGCACTGTAAACGCACCACCGCCGTCCTCCAGTAGTAACAATTCCAACCCGACTTCTGAAGAGCCCGAACCAGACGTTGTGCGCGTAGAGACTAACCTTGTGAACACGGTCTTCACCGCTGTCGATCGAGATCGACATTTCGTCACCACTCTTCGTGCGGATGATCTCAGGATTTACGAAAACGATGCTCCGCAAACAATCAGCCTGTTTGAACGCGAGACCGATCGTCCCCTGATGCTGGTAATTTTGGTTGATACCAGCAAGTCGCAGGAACGCACACTACCTGACGAGAAGAAGGCTGCCAAAGCATTCATACGCGCCGTTGTCAGGCCGGAAAAGGACAAGGTTGCCGTAATTTCATTCACCGGCGTTCCCAGGGTTAAGCAGCAGCTGACCGAGAATGTTACTAAGCTAAATCGCGCGATCGATCACCTAAGGGTTGAGCTGCCGGCAAACAATCCAAATTGCGACGAAGCGAAGCCCGTGCAGGAGGATCCCTTGTGCTGGACCAGCATCTGGGACTCGGTATGGGAAAGCGCCAGCGCGGTCTTGGGAAAGGGCGATGTAAACTCGCGCCGGGCGGTGATCCTTCTTAGCGACGGCGATGATACGAGCAGCACCATCAAGCGCCAGGATGCGATTGACGCGGCGGTGGAGAACAACGTCGCCGTTTACAGTATTGGCATCGGAGATCCGGAGCTGTACAAGATCGAGCAGGATTCCCTGCGGAAGATCTCCGATCGGACAGGTGGCCGCGCTTTCTTTCCACGTGATGAAGTCGAGTTGGGACGGGCGTTCGTGCAGATCCAGGAGGAGCTGCGGTCGCAGTACGTTATTGCTTACTCACCCCAGAACAGATCGCGTGACGGATCTCACCGGCGGATCAAGATGGAAATCATCAATCCGGAACTGCGCAAACAGAAGCTGCAACTAATCTACCGTCAGGGCTATTTCGCAGCAAAGCAGTAGTGCCTCAAAGGAAGCTACAACGGAATATTGCCATGCTTTCTGGGAGGATTGGTGTCGCGCTTGTTTTCCAAAAGCGATAATGCCCGGATTAGCTTAGGACGTGTTTGAGCGGGTTCGATAACTTCATCAACGAAGCCTCGCTCGGCGGCCACGTAAGGATTGGCAAACTTCTCTTCCAGTTCAAGAATGCGCTCCCGTCGCGCGGCTTCTTTGTCTTTCGCTTCGTTAATCTCGCGACGATAGAGCACGCCCACGGCGCCTTCGGGTCCCATTACGGCAATCTCAGCCGAAGGCCACGCAAAATTCAGGTCAGTGCGGATGTGTTTTGAAGCCATCACGCAATAGGCGCCACCGTACGCCTTGCGAGTTATCACAGTCACTTTCGGAACTGTGGCTTCCGCAAATGCATATAGCAGCTTTGCGCCATGTCTGATGATCCCGCCATGCTCCTGTGAGACTCCCGGCAAAAAACCCGGTACGTCTTCGAAGGTCACCAGTGGAATATTGAAACAGTCGCAGAAACGAACAAACCTCGCCGCTTTAACTGAGGCATCGATATCCAGCACGCCGGCTAAATACGCGGGTTGATTCGCAACTATCCCTACGGAGCGGCCATCCAACCGGGCAAACCCTACACAGATGTTGGGCGCATAGTGCTGCTGCACTTCGAAAAAGTAACCGTCATCAACAATCAGATTGATGACGTCGCGAATGTCATATGGCTGGTTTGAAGCTTCCGGAACAATCGTATTGAGTTTCGTTTCCGTGCGCTCCGGAGAGTCGGTGGAGTTGACGGCCGGCGCATCCTCAAGATTGTTTGAAGGAATGAATGAGAGCAGTTCGCGGACCATCCTCAGCGCATGCTCGTCTGAATCAGCGGCGAAATGCGCGACGCCGGAAACGCGATTGTGAGTCATCGCGCCTCCCAACTCTTCCTTGGTTACGTCTTCATGGGTGACCGTCTTGATTACGTCTGGTCCCGTAATGAACATGTAGGACGTGTCCTTGACCATTATGTTGAAGTCGGTAATCGCCGGGCTATAGACAGCTCCGCCGGCACAAGGTCCCATGATGCAACTTATCTGCGGAACAACTCCGCTCGCCAGGGTGTTACGCAAAAATATGTCGGCATATCCGGCGAGACTCAGCACACCTTCCTGAATGCGCGCCCCTCCTGAATCATTGAGACCAATAATCGGAGCTCCAACCTTCATTGCCAGGTCCATCACCTTACAAATCTTTTCCGCGTGAGTTTCGGAAAGCGAACCGCCAAAAACAGTGAAGTCCTGAGCAAACACAAACACACGACGACCATCAATCAAACCGTGGCCGGTGATCACACCATCACCCGGGTAGAGCTGTTGGTCGAGGCCGAAGTCGCGCGAGCGATGCACCACGAGCTTGTCAAACTCCTCGAAGGTGTCTTCGTCCAGAAGAAAATCAACTCGCTCACGAGCAGTCATCTTTCCTGCGGCATGCTGCTTCTCGACTCGCTCTGCACCGCCGCCAATTTCGGCCTGCTGTGCTCGTTCCTTCAGCGCTTCGAGTTTAGATTTAGACTGCTTTTGCTGTTGTTTTGAAGTCATAACTAAACGGTGGCTAGGTCGTCATTCCTGCGAGCCCGGCGTCGGAGAAGGGAAACGCTCGCGCTTCGATTAGTTCTACCAGTCTTTCCAGTCCCTGTCTGGCTTTTGCTTGAACGTCTTCGGAGTAGCCGAACCGATCCGCGTTTTGCTCAAAGTCTTCGAGATCAACTACCCGGTAAGAAAGGTCCGGCTCGACCAATATGTCTATATCGAGGTCAACGTAGCTTAAAACCTGCCCATCGAACGTGGGCGGGACGTTGACGTTACAGTAGTAGCTTCTCAACTCCCCGCTGGGCTTAGCGAACCGAAAGATGTTGTACCAGCGGTCGAGCCAATAGTATTCAATGCTCGTCGTTCCAGAGGTAATGGTGCCCAGCAGTTCGTGGTTTATTTCCTTGTCGAAAGTTGCATCGAGAACAAGCAATGATCCTTCTTGTCGTAGCACCTTAGCATTCCAGGTGCGATGTTCCGAGCCGTCGTATTTGTGGGCCCGAACCGTGATCATTGATTTACTTTCGCCCGCTTTTGCGCCAGTCCGCCAAAAATTGCGACTGTCCCTTGTCGGTAAGGGGATGATTAAATAGCTGGTCGATGACTTTGAAAGGCATCGTCGCGATATCTGCGCCCATGCGTGCCGACTCTATGACGTGAAGGGGGTGACGCAGGCTGGCCGCCAGGACCTGGGTTTTCCACTTATAGTTTCCGTAGATCTCCACTATCTCGCGCAACAGAAGCAAACCGTCATGTCCGATGTCATCAAGGCGCCCCAAAAAGGGGCTGATAAAAGAAGCTCCGGCTTTTGCGGCTAGAATTGCCTGGGCGGCCGAGAAACAAAGTGTGACATTGACCTTGATTCCTTCATCGTTGAGTTGATGAGTAGCTTTGAGTCCCGCACGAGTGAGAGGGCATTTGATCACTACGTTGGAAGCGATCTTTGCATACTCACGTCCTTCGCGAAGCATTCCATCCACGTCTTCACTGGTGACTTCAGCCGAGACGGGACCACTGACTATTTCGCAAATTGCGGCGATGTGGTCTTTGAAGTTGACGTCGCCCTCCTTGGCAATCAGGGATGGATTGGTTGTCACGCCATCGGCGATGCCTATGGTTGCGGCTTCACGAATCTCATTAAGATTTGCTGTATCGAGAAAGAATTTCATTACTACCTCCGTAAGATGCCGTCTATTAGCGACAGCAGATGTCGACCACCATAAATTCGCAGGTTAGGAAGGGTGTCCATTTTCCATTTTCATTTGTCATTGACACCTTCATTGGTCTTCGCCCCTTTGTTGCGGACCATATAACGCCAAGAGGATTCCAATGACAAATGAGAAATGGAAAATGGAAAATGAAGCCCCTTCCTAACCCGCGAGGGCTTCCAGCCTGAGAGATTAATTAACATTGTTTCGAAGTACACCGATCCCCTCGATCTCTATCTCAACGACATCGCCGTGCTTCATCGGGGAGACGCCAGCGGGAGTACCTGTGGCAATCAGATCTCCAGGGTAGAGCGTCATGATTGCGGCGATATACCGGATCAAGAAGGGAATTGAAAAAGCCATCGTCGATGTGCTGGCCCGTTGCTTTATGTCGCCGTTGAGACGCGTGACGACCTGCGCGTCCAGGGGGTTAATGTCGCGCACGATAACCGGCCCGACAGGACAAAAGGTATCGAACGATTTCGCCCTGGTAAACTGCACATCCTTGCGTTGCAGATCGCGTGCGGTTACATCGTTGACGCACGTGTATCCCAGGACATAGCTCAAGGGGTTTTCGTTGGCAGAGATGTGACGCGCGCGGTTACCGATAACGACTCCCAACTCTCCTTCATGCTCAACCCGCTCGGACTGTCTGGGCAGCTCGATAGTGTCTCCATCACCGATTACCGAGGAGGGTGCCTTCAAAAACAGCAACGGTTCCTCGGGCATCTTATTTCCGAGCTCGGCCGCGTGCTCCCGATAGTTGCGCCCGACACAAACGATCTTTGAAGGCATGACAGGCGCAACTAGCTTTACTTCTTCCAGAGAAAGAGTACGGCTGCTTTGCGATGTCGGCACAGCCTCCAGCGAAACTCCCGCTTCGAACACCTGCACGGTGCTACCTACAATCGACCCAAACCGGGGCTGCTCAAACGCTGCATGTGTCACTCTGCACAGTTTCATTTCGACTTAGGGAACACTCTCCGAAACAACTTCCGATGGAGCACTGATGTTGCCCGCCTGGTCAATCGCCTTGATAAAGTAGTAGTACCGTTTTGCTGGTTCAACGTTCTCATCCACGAACGTCGTCTTTGTCAGTGGTGCGGGGGTCACCTTCGTCCAGCGCTCTTTTGGTAGATCCGGATCTGTTGAGCGATAGATCTCATAGCCCG
Organism: Pyrinomonadaceae bacterium; assembly: GCA_023717605.1. Lineage (GTDB taxonomy): Bacteria > Acidobacteriota > Blastocatellia > Pyrinomonadales > Pyrinomonadaceae > PSRF01. The sequence goes on along the minus strand of JAMQPH010000528.1, from coordinate 15,126 downwards.
CCACATCGGATTCCGGATTTGCAGGGAAGAAGATTGATAACCTGCCGGGGGCTGCAGCAATTGTAATTGAAGCGGGCGCAGAGGGCGCAAAGATGTCTCGCGGAGACACGGAAAGCGTATTGGAGTTGAGACTCTCGACTTGCGCACCGTCCGTTCCCAGCGACACGGAACGAACAACAAACCGATAGTTCTCACCAAACCGGAAATTCCGGTCGACGTACTCAGTTCCTGACACTAAGGAACTGTTGATGGGGTTCTGACTGACTTCACTCTGTGATTCGTCAAGTCTATAAACGTTGTATCCCAGCAAATTTACCGGAGTTGAGCCGTCAATGTTTGAGTCAGGTGGTTGCCAGGCAATAGTAATCGCATCCTCGCTAATTTCCTTGCCCGTAGACATCAGTGTGGGAGGTTTAGCTACCCTCACGGAGGGTTCGATCAGGAGAAAGTTTGAGAAGGCTGCACGCTGTTCCGACGCGTTAACGTAACGAATCGCGTACCGCAAACGAGTAGGTTCTCCGGCGAGCTCAAGGGTATCAGTGTAGGTCAAGGTGTCAGTCGCGTCTTTGATCTGGTCGTAGGTTACAGATCCGATCAGCGTTGACCGCGCCGCAAACTCTTCTTCCGTTAGGGGCAGAGGCGCAGTTGGTTTTTCCGCCAGCCGGTAGACATCGATTCGCCGGATGCTCTGCACGCTTTCATCAGGAGCGTTGCGCAGAGGCGCTGGCCAATTCAAAACCACACGGTTACCTCTTTGCACACCCGAAAGAAGCTCAGTGCGCTGCTGAACACGTTCCACCGGCGGGAGCGGAGGTCTTCGCTTGCCACAACCAGCTATTGCGAATGCGAAGAGAAGCGCCATAAACAACGCCTTCTGGCTATTCATGAGTGGGGAAAGCAAGATCCGAGACGTAGACGGCAAAGTTTCTCTCACAGAATGTACCGGCTCAGGTCTTGATCCTTTACGGTCTCTAATAACATTCCGTCGACGTAGGCGGCGTTGATTCGCTGCTTCTTAGGTTCGAGGTCAGGTCCTTCGAAGCTGATCTCTTCCAACAGTTTCTCCATGATGGTTTGCAGTCGGCGGGCGCCAATGTTTTCAGTCTGCTCATTAACGCGGGCGGCAAAATTGGCAATTGCGTCGATGGCGTCATCGGTAAACTCGATTGTCACACCTTCAGTTTCCATCATCGCTTGATACTGCTTGATCAGGGCGTTTTTGGGTTCAGTCAAGATCCGTTTGAAGTCTTCAACCGTCAAGGAATCGAGCTCGACGCGGATGGGGAATCGCCCCTGGAGCTCTGGTATAAGATCGGAAGGCTTCGCGACATGGAAAGCACCGGCCGCAACAAACAGGATGTGATCAGTCCTGACCATCCCATAGCGCGTATTGACGGTGGTGCCTTCAACGATTGGCAATATGTCTCGCTGTACGCCCTCCCGCGAGACGTCAGGTCCGTGACCAGACTCCCGGCCGGCAATCTTGTCTATCTCATCGAGGAAAATCATGCCGGAGGATTCGACGCGTTCAATAGCCGCCCGTGCCACCTGGTCCATATCGATCAGGCGCTCTTCCTCTTCCTGCATGAGATATTCCATTGCTTCGTCAACCCGCATCTTGCGTCGCTTGGATCGCCCCTGGAACATGTTGCCCAACATGTCCTTCATGTTGATCCCCATTTCTTCAATGCCCTGCGGTCCGGCGAGTTCGATAACCGGAAAGTTCTTTTCTCTGACCTCGATCTCGACCAGCCGGTTGTCGAGCTTTCCACTCCGCAGCTGGGTACGAAACTTATCGCGTGAGCGTTGGAATTGTTCGTCGGCGATTGTGCTCTCTGTCGAAGAGGGCTCATCAGTTGTCGGGGAATCAAAATCATAGAGACTTGTTGAGGAACGCGGTGGCGGCAGTAGGATGTCCAGGAGCCGCTCTTCGACGTTCAACTCGGCCTTTTCGGCAACCTCCTCTATCTTCTCCTGTCGAGTCATGTCGACCGCGATCTCGGTGAGGTCGCGGATCATGCTCTCCACGTCGCGCCCGACGTACCCGACTTCAGTAAACTTCGACGCCTCTACTTTGAGAAAAGGAGAATCAGACATGCGCGCCAGTCGCCGCGCGATCTCCGTTTTGCCAACGCCAGTCGATCCGATCATGATGATGTTTTTGGGCATCACATCAACGGCCATCTCCGGTGGGAGTTTCTGACGCCGTATTCGATTGCGCAAAGCAATGGCGACCGCGCGCTTGGCATTGCGCTGACCCACCACGTGCTTGTCAAGCTCGGCGACGATCTGACGAGGGGTCATATCGTCTAACCGAACTTCTTCGTCAACTTCACCTGCCAAATAAATAACCATTGCTTACTCGCTCTAAATCCCAGTTAGATTTTCACCGCGCGTATCAGATCTCTTCCACAACAATATTTTGATTTGAATAGATGCAAATCTCGGCGGCGATGTTCAAAGCCTCAACCGCGACCTCGCGTGCTGAGAGATTCGTGTGCTTCATAAGGGCCCGGGCGGCGGCCAGGGCATAGGAACCACCGGAACCGATGGCGAGTACTCCATCGTCCGGAGCGATCACGTCGCCGTTACCGGAAAGAAGAAAAGAACTCTTGTTATCGGCCACCACCAAAAGAGCCTCCAGATGACGAAGTACTTTATCTGTACGCCATTCCTTGCTTAACTCGATCGCGGCTCGCTCTAGATTTCCGTGATACTGCTCGAGCTTGCTTTCGAACCGAGTCAGCAATGAAAAGGCGTCGGCTGTAGCTCCTGCGAATCCGGCAAGGATACGGTCGTTATAGAGGCGCCGCACCTTTTTCGCGGTCCCTTTCATGATGGTTTCACCCAGCGTCACCTGGCCGTCACCCGCAAGCGCCACACGACCATCTTTGCGCACAAGTAAGACAGTTGTGCTGCGAATGCTGAGAGATTCTTTTCCCATTATTATCAATGAGCACTATAGAAAGTCGCCCGAATGTAAGTCAAGTTGAGGTTATTGTAGTTTTGCTTCCATGATCCTGAGGTGGAAACGCATCACTCCTGGGCTCTTACAGTTTCCCTCACTCTAGCGTGGCCGTCGAAACTTCGCTAAGATACGGCCCTTGTCGTTCACAATCTTTGGCTTCCGTCAGGCCATAGAGGCTCCCGTGGATGCTCGCTCCTAACACCACTCTCCAGAACCGCTATCGCGTGGTGCGCGAACTCGGGCACGGCGGCATGGGTACGGTCTATGAAGCTTTAGACCAACGGGTAAACTGTATCGTCGCCCTGAAAGAGACGCTTGCCACGCGCGATGCCGAAGCGCGGAGCGCTTTCGAACGCGAGGCGGCTTTGCTTGGGAACCTCCGTCATCAAGCTTTGCCGAAAGTGATGGACTACTTTAGCGAGAACGAAGGCGACTTTCTCGTTATGGAGTTCATCCCCGGTTACGATCTCGCCGAGCTGCTGGATCTGCGCGGCAGTCCGTTCCCGCAATCTCAAGTCTTGCGTTGGGCACACGACCTCCTGCGGGTATTGGAATACCTGCACGGGCAGGAGCCGCCGATTCTGCACCGCGACATCAAGCCGTCGAACCTAAAGCTGACCAAGCAAGGCGAGGTGTTCCTGCTTGACTTCGGTTTGGCGAAAGGCTCGGTCGGGCAGATGCCAACACTGGTGACCAGTCGCAGCGTGCGAGGTTACACGCCTGTCTATGCATCGCTCGAACAGATTCACGGGCATGGCACGGATGCTCGCAGCGACCTGTATTCATTGGGCGCAACTCTTTATCATCTTCTGACGCGTGTCGCGCCAATTGATGCGCCCGCACGCTTTCACGCTATCGAAGAAGAACAAACCGATCCTCTTCAGCCGATTCAAACGCTCAATCCACAAGCCTCTGCCAATGTTGCTGAGGTTATTCATCAGGCGATGGCCATCAGCCGCAAACAGCGTCCAATTAGCGCGACAGAGATGCGCAAAGCTTTGCGGAACGCGGCCGAAGAGGACGAGCGCAGCAGTGCTGAGGAAGAATATCGACACGCCGAAGCTACGCGTCGCGAACGCGAAGAAGAAAAACGGAAAGCAGCGGAAGAAGCAGCCAGCCGCGCCGAATCAGAGTATCAACTGCAAGAGGCTGAGACTCGCAAGAAAGCTGAAGCCAACGAACGCGCAGCCGAAGAACTCTTGCGCGCAGAAGCTAGTGCCGGCTGGAAGGCCGAACAACTAGCAGCGCGCAAGCGTGAGGCGGCGGCAGCAGCCAGGCATCAAGCCGAAGAAATTGAACGCTTGGAAGAAGACGCCAAGCGCCGGCGCGCGAATCTTCCACGCGCAATTCAGGTGCCGCCTGGACCGACGGTCGTCCCTGGTGGATCCGCACCGCCGCCAACTGAAAGGCCGATCCCGCAAACAGCTATCAAGACGATACCGGCTCTCCTGCCCGAGAGATCGCACACGGCCAGAGGCGACGCCGCATTTGCCGGCGGTGCGTTAATGCAAGCTAAGGCTGTCGGAAGCAAACGGGTTTTTGTGATTGCTGCGGGCGTTCTGGCGGTAGGAATCGTCGGAGCGATTCTACTTTGGGGGCTGCGAGGAAACTCAACGCCTGATTCACCTTCTTCTGCTGAGACTCAACCCGAGGCCGCGCAACCGGCGAAGCCGGCAGAGAAGCAGCCGCCCGCCGGCATGGTCTATATTCCCGGCGGCACGTTCACGATTGGCCGCGATGATGGCGACGAAGCCGAGCGTCCGGCTCATCAGGTGACGGTAAAGCCGATCTACATTGACACCTACGAAGTGACCAACGAAGACTATGAGAAATTCCTGAAGGCCACGAGCCACCGCTCACCCCCAACCTGGAAGAACGGATCGTTTCCGTCAGGCGCGGCGCGCCAGCCGGTAACGGGCGTTACGTGGGATGACGCGAATGATTACGCGCGTTGGGCCGGCAAGCGTTTGCCGACGGAAGAAGAATGGGAATTCGCCGCGCGTGGAACGGATGGCCGCATCTATCCCTGGGGCAATGATTGGCGGCAGGGCTCAGCCAATGCGAACGGCGCGGAGCAAGGGATGGTTCCGGTCGGTTCGTATCAAGGCACATCTTCTTCTGGTGTTTATGACATGGTCGGCAACGCCTGGGAATGGACGGCGAGCGATTTCCGGGCTCCTCAGTGGAGAACAGCCCGCACCGGAAACGAGGGCGAGCAGAAAGTAATTCGCGGCGGCAGCTACGAATCATCGAAGGAGTTTGCGACAGTGAGGTATCGCGTCGGCTGGCCCCCACGTGGTGCACGGACATACGATCAGACCGGGTTTCGTTGCGTTAAGGATATCGCGCCCTAGGTCCGATAAGCTTCAGCTTGTCATTAATAGGAACAACTAATTGTAGTGAGAAATTGTAGAACACTGTGTTGCTTTGTGATTGGCTTGCTGCTCTTGTATTTGGTGGTTGGCTCAGGAAGGGTGTTGGGTCAGGGCGGAACAGGCAGGGAGTCAACTGCACCGTCGAAGAAAAAAACCAGCACCAAGAAAACTCCGACGAAGAAGACCACCCGTGCCACTACATCCGGATCGAAATCGATGCCGACGAGTTCCTCAAACCTGCCGCGCACCCAAACCAATAAAGCGGGAATCGAGTTTGTCTTGATACCCGCGGGCAGTTTCATGATGGGGTCGGCGTTTGTCAATGATGTAATCGATAATCGCGGCGCAAACGAGAGGCCCGTTCATCAGGTAACGATTAGCGAGGCGTTCTACCTGGGGAAATACGAGATCACCCAAGCACAGTGGCAAGCGGTAATGGGTAACAATCCCTCTTATTTCAAGGGCTGTGGTGGTAACTGTCCGGTGGAAGAAGTATCGTGGGATGACGCCCAGAATTTCATCAACAAGCTCAACGAAAGCAACGATGGATTGAGGTATCGCTTACCAAGCGAGGCCGAATGGGAGTATGCATGCCGCGCTGGAACGACTGGAGAGTACTATGCCGTGAATGTGGATGACATCGGCTGGTACTTTTATAACTCGGGTCAGAAAACGCATATCGTTGGCGGTAAGCAGCCAAATGCATTTGGCCTTTACGACATGTCTGGAAATGTATTTGAGTGGTGCGGAGATCGGTACCATCCGAACTACGATGGTGCGCCGAACGACGGCAGCACCTGGCTAAGTGGCGGGCATGTGTTGAAAGCAGTGGCGCGCGGCGGCGGGTTTCATATGGACAAGGTCACTTTGCGCTCGGCGTATCGCGCCGGCTGGGAACGGGACAGTCCCAACAACCTAAACGGGTTTCGTGTTGTTGCAGTTGTGCGGACTAATTAAACCCTCTCTCTTGCCGTTTTTGCTGCTCTGCAGCCACGATGTGCGGCGAGTCTTTGATTGCCGGCAGGTCCACTCCATTATTTGAAGGTCTCAGACCCGCTCAGGTCATAGACCTGATGAATTCTAAAAGCGAGCTTACGGCAAGTCAGAGTACGTCACAATCGAACTCATACGCGGTGGCAGCTCTACCAACGTTTTTGGTTTTCCCGTTCGTCAACGATTCGATATCAGGGCGTCTCCGGGGCGCTGGCACTCCTGATAGCTTCAAAGCCATATTTTTCAGATAAGCCGAAAGTAAAGGTAGCGGCTAAGATTGCTTCAACCGGACGAGTTTACGGTCGCGGCTTAGCGCAGGGCGTTAGCGCGCCGAGGGCACTGAAGCAAACTTTGAGCTATTATACCTTGCTGATAAATTGTTCGTAGTTGGAGGTGAAGGTTCAAAAGATGCTCGACTACAGACCGCGCATCGGCATCACGATGCGGATTGAGTTGGAAACCGACCGTTTTTATCTGTCTCGCCACTACAGCGAGGCAGTTGAAGCGGCTGGGGGCACTCCAGTACACATCAGCCTAATCCCTAGTTGTGAATATATCGCGGCTGTGACGGATGGTCTCGATGGCATCCTGCTTCCTGGAAGTGACTCCGACGTTGATCCACTCCGGTACGGTCACGAGCCTCATCAAGCGCTGGAAAACGTCCATTCGATTAAAGACGAAACGGATCTACTGGTGCTCGAAGAGATCGAGCGAAGGCGGCTACCGTTGTTTGGAATATGTTTCGGCATGCAGATACTAAACGTATCTCGCGGTGGAACACTTGTCCAGGACATCGCGTCACAGGTTCAAGGTGCGATAAAGCATGAGCAAGGTGCTCCGCGTGACCGTCCCTCTCATCGTATTAGATTGCTCGAGGAAAGCCGGCTGGCATCACTCGCCGAACGGCATGGAACCGTAGTAAATAGTCACCACCATCAAGCGATTGAGACTGTAGGACGTGATCTGGTTGCCAGCGCCTGGGCGTTGGACGGTCTGGTTGAGGCCCTTGAGGATCCGCGATCGGATCGGTTCGTGATGGCCGTGCAATGGCACCCTGAACTGGGATGGGAGCGAGATTTACTTTCCCAGGCTTTGTTCAACCGTCTTGTGAGCGAGGCAGGGCAATATGCGCGAACCGCCCATTCACAGTTGATCGATGCGCAACCGGGTTCCGTATGACAAGAGGGAAGAGAACTACAGTCGAATTGGAATCAAATCGAGTAGGAGAGGAAACTTGGCAGCAAATGAAACTTTGCAGTTACGTAACCGGGTAGCGATTATCACCGGAGGCTCCCGGGGCATCGGTCGCGCTGTCGTTGATCGTCTGGCTGAGATGGGCGTTCATATAGTTGTTAACTACCAGCGTGATAGCGGCGCTGCGGACGCGGCCGTGGCCTCAGCCCGTAGCAAGGGAGTGGAAGCGCTGGCAGTTCATGCTGATGTTTCTCATCTGGCGGACGCGGAACGCTTGATCAATGAAACGGTTCAGCGCTTTAAGCGTATCGACTTCCTGGTTTGCAATGCCGGTATCTGGGAGGGAGCGGCTGTCGAAGAAATATCGGAAGAGCTGTGGGATAGAACAATGGATATCAATCTGAAGGGAACTTGGACGGTTTGTCGAGCGGCTATTCCCATCATGAAGCAGCAGCGCTCAGGGCGCATCGTAATAGTCAGTTCCACGGCTGGCCAACGAGGCGAAGCAAACGTTTCGAATTATGCGGCTTCAAAGGGAGGCCAGATCTCGTTCACAAAGTCACTGGCGCCGGAGCTGGCGTCTTTTGGCATCAACGTCAATGCCGTAGCGCCAGGCTGGGTCGATACGGAAATGAACAGAGAAGTATTCGCTGATGACGGTCGGTTAGATGCCGTGAATAGGACAATTCCCCTGGGAAGAGTTGCCACCGCCGATGACATCGCCTGTCCAATCGTCTTCCTATGTAGCGATTGGGCCCGTCATATCACCGGCGAGATCCTTAACGTGAATGGTGGCTCGGTGCTCTGCGGGTAGAAAAGCATGTTTGAACGATATACGGAAAAAGCGCGTCGAGTAATTTTCTTTGCCCGGTATGAAGCTTCTCACGCAGGAACTCCGATGATTGAGCCGGTGCATCTCCTGTTGGGCATCTTACGAGAAGATCCGCAGTTAATGAGTCGTGGCTCTACGAACGGAAGAAATGGCAAGTCTATTCGCGAGGCGATCGAAACACGGCGGGCGCCCCCGAAGGAGAAGAACGTTGAATCGGTGGAGCTTCCGCTCTCGTCCGAAACAAAACGTATTTTGGTTTACGCCCACGAAGAGAGCGATTCCCTGAAGCATCGTCATATTGGAACAGAGCATTTGCTCTTGGGACTGCTGAGAGAGAAGGGAACGGTGGAAGCTCAGGTTTTACTTGAACACGGCTTAGAGCTTGAGACCTTGCGCGGAGACATAGGCGAGGGGCGTTTGGATTCGTCTCGCTCTGCGGAATGGAGAACAGTTCTCGGACTTGAGAGATTACTTGAACTTCGTCTTGACCTCGTGCGCGGCGCCAAGGTGGGTCTGGTATGTAACCAGGCCTCTGTCGATCATAACTTTCACCACGCAGCTGACCTTTTACATGAGCATGCGGAGGTTAACCTGACTGCCTTGTTCGGACCTCAGCATGGCATCCGCGGGGATGTTCAGGACAATATGATCGAGACGGAACACTCGGTCGACCATGTGACTGGCATCCCCATTCATTCACTTTACAGCGAAACCCGAGAGCCCACGCGTGAGATGTTGGCAGATGTGGACGTACTGGTCTTCGACATGCAAGACGTGGGATGCCGCATCTACACTTTCGCCTACACAATGGCGAATTGTATGAGGGCCGCGAAGGCGTTCAACAAGAGGGTGTTGGTATGCGACCGCCCTAATCCAATAAATGGGAAGGATGTGGCTGGAAACGTCCTCGAGCCGGAACAAGCGTCGTTCGTTGGCCAGTTTCCTATTCCGACCAGACACGGGATGACGCTAGGTGAGCTTGCGTTGATGTTCAATGACCACTTTGGCATCGGTTGCGACCTGGAAGTGGTGATGATGAAGGGGTGGAATCGGAAATCCTGGCACGATGAAACCGATGCCCCTTGGGTAATGCCCTCACCAAACATCCCAACATTGCAGTCAGCGACGGTCTTCCCGGGGACAGTTCATTTCGAAGGCACACAAATGTCGGAGGGGAGGGGAACTACTCGTCCTTTTGAGCTGATCGGCGCCCCTTACATCGTTCCTCATGAATACGCTGCAGAACTCAATCGCCTGGATCTCCCCGGCGTGTCGTTCCGAAGCTGCGTTTTCCGACCCACCTTCCAGAAACACGCCGGAATAAGTTGTGGTGGCGTCCAAATCCACGTGCTTGATCGAAACCGATTTGAGCCGGTTATGGTCGGAGTCGCGATGGTTAAGGTAGCGTATGATATGTACACCGAAAGTTTTCGTTGGAAGGAACCCCCGTATGAGTACGTCTACGATCGCAACCCATTTGATGTGATTGCAGGGACGACAAAGCTGAGGGAAGCGATTGAGCAGGGAAGCACCGTTGAAGCAATAGTAGCCAAATGGCAGGAGCCTTTGATTGAGTTCATGAAGGTTAGGCAGAGATACCTTCTCTACTGAGGACTCCGGATTTGCTAGTTAAGGTGAGTGTTTAGGAGTCGTGATGCCGACTTCTAAAGAGGAAGGTGAGGCTTAAGTGTCATCCAAGCGTGCAGTCCATGAGGTTTGAGGTGAAGCGCTAAGGCCGCCGCAATCGGGTAAAGTAAAACCTTAGCGTGTCGTGTGTGCGTAGTAGAGCAGAGTAATTATTAATTGGAGGGAGTTGAACTTGGGTAAAGAGCAAACTAGAGAGTCGTCTGGTGAGAGGCCACCCGCGAAAGCCTGGCTGATGGGGACAGCCGGGTGGGTTTTGCCTGGCGCGGGCCATCTCCTTCAGGGGTATTGGGTGCGGGCCCTACTTCTCGGCGGCACAATTTGGATATGCTTCATAAGTGGCCTAAAGATGGGCGGTCACTTGTTTAAGTACTCCGGGGGAGAACAGGGCCTCTCAGCATTGCTCCAAATTCCCCCAATGATAGCCAATCTCGGCACTGGCCTCTTGTATCTAGTTTGCTGGATGCTGGGGGTCGGCTTCTCAGATGACCCGCTGCAGGCCGCACGAGCGACTTACGAATACGGCAATACATTTCTATTGATTGCCGGTCTGCTCAACTATCTGGCCATGCTTGACGCTTTTGATATCTCCGCAGGGAGGAAGTCTTGAGACATTTTCTGGTCATGACTGTATTCGCGGTCTTCGCTGCGGTTGTTTTCGGCACTGTTGCGAAAGACACGAACAAAGATCGATTTCTCTACGGACTTAAAGTATTTGCTGAATTCATGATAATTGGTTTGGCGTTGGGCTGGATTCTTTACTTTCTTCCTTTCTGAAAGCGGTTTAGTCGAAAGGTTAGATTGAATGGGTCTTTGTGAGACTGAGGCTCTGGTACTCCGTACCTACAATCTTGCTGAGGCAGACAAGATTGTCGTCTCCTTGACCCTTGCCAATGGACTTGTGCGGGCAGTGGCACAGGGTTGCCGACGACTCAAAAATAGATTTGGCGCAGCTCTCGAGCCATTCACCCTTCTTCAGATCACCTATTACCAGAAGGAGAATCAGGATCTCGCTTCGTTGCGACAGACGGAGATTCTAAAGTCACACTTCCATCTTTCATCTGACGCCGAGACTTTAACGGGATTAGCTTACATGGCTGACCTGGTGATTGAGTTCTCACCCCCCTATCAGGCCAATGAAAAGCTCTTTAGAATGGTGAAAGCCTGCCTCGAAGCGGTGAACCAGTCCCCAGCTGACTTGCAGTCAGTCCTAAGATACTTCGAAATCTGGCTTCTGAAGTTAGAAGGGTTCCTCCCGGACATCAAACGCTGCGCGGAATGCCATCTCGCGTTCGAAGAAAAGCGGATAGCCTTTGTGGGCTCGGATTTGGTGCTTAGATGCCGGACATGCGGTCAGGGGGCAGGCACGGCTTTGTCCGAGAAGTTACACCGACAACTTCGTGCCACTCAGAAACTGGCTCCTTGTGTATTTGCAGAAGAATGCCGGGAAGTTCCAACAAAAACACTTCGAGAGCTGGCTGAACTAACACACAGTCTACTCGGTCGCGTGCTCGAGAGGCAGCCGAGGATGCGATCGACGTTTCCCTGAAGTATTACATTAACTGGCAGAGCGGGCGTTGTCGAAATGATATCGGGCAGAAGACTAATTCCGGGCTACACCTTAAGGGCGGTCCTTCCTTATGTGCTCCTTTCACTTTTACTGTTAACGGCGGTCTTGTTCGCCCAGCAAGCAGGACGATTTGCCGAGCTTGCTCTCTACGCGCAAATCCCATTTTCCTTACTGACCGAAGTATCTCTGGCGTTGCTACCAAGCGTCTTGGTTTTCACTCTACCGACGGCAGTGCTCGCCGGAGTCATGATCGGTTTTGCCCGGATGGGAAGCGACAGTGAAATCATAGCCATGCGGGCTGCGGGTGTGGGTACTTGGACTATGTTATGGCCTGTTCTCATGATTGGCCTGTTTGTAACAGTCGCCACTACTTACATTCAACTGAAGGAGGCCCCGCAGGCGGTGCGAGACCTCAAGAAGGCTGCGCTGCAGGGAGCGCTGCGGAAACTCGATTCCCCCGTCGAACCTCGAAACTTCAATACTGAAATGCCCGGGTACGTGGTTTACGTTCGAGACGGAGACAAGGCTCAGGGTTCATGGGGTAGGGTGTTTATTTATGCCCAGCAGCCGGATGGTTCGAACAGGGTGGTAACTGCTCGCTCAGGTCGAATTGATTCGTCGGCAGAGAAATCGGAATTAGTACTCAGCGAAGCAGTTGCGACGAAAATTCCGGCTCCGGCTAGCGTCGATCAAAGATCTTATGTCGTCGAGCGTCTGGACCAGCTGCGTATCTCAATAAACACGGGGCGCGCAGATATAGTTAAGCGCATAAATGAGAGTGAGATGGGGCCTGAGGAGCTGGATTGGGGGGAACTCACAAAGCAGGCGTCTTCCGGGTCGCCCGATGAAAGGAGAGCCGGACTGAGAACTCTTCACAGACGACTTGCGCTCTCTGTCTCTCCATTTTTCTTCGCGCTGATTGGTGGTGCCCTGGGTATGAGAGTACGAAGGGGCGGCCGTAGCATAGGGGTTTTGCTCGCGCTCCTAATCGTGGTTGTCTACTACCTGGTTTCACTGCTGGGTGAGTCTCTAGCTCGAGCCGGAACAGTTTCATCAGTGACCGGCTTATGGGCAGCCACGGCGTTAATGTTTCTCATGAGCGTCGTGCTGCTGGCTGTTAACAGACTTCCGGTCTCCGCCTGGTCCTTTTTGCAATTCCGGAAAGGTCAAAAGCCAACCGACACAGGCAGAATTCAAGCAGACGAAATTCAAGCAGAAGCATTACACACTAAGGGTATTGGACGTTTCGGCTTTCCTAGTCTTATGGACATTGGCCTTTTTCGTACATTGACTTTGAGTTTTTTGCTAGCTTTTGCCTCTCTTGTTTCAATCTTCATTATTTTCACTCTCTTTGAAATGTGGCGTTTCATAGCAAGAAATGGCGTAGGCGCCAGGATTGTTGCGCGCTACATCCTCTTTCTGCTTCCCTTAATCACTGTCGAACTTTTCCCTGCCACGATGCTTATTGCGGTGCTGATGACCTACGCGCTGCTGGCGCGACGGAGTGAAACAATCGCATGGTGGGCTTCAGGGCAAAGCGTCTATCGTTTAATGCTTCCTGGCTTGTTTTTCGCGCTGCTGGCGGGGGCCAGTACCTGGGTTGTACAGGAACACCTAATGCCGAACGCTAATGTGACGCAGGACAGGTTGCGCGCGCGAATTCGGGGCGGTGAGCCCAGGGCGATCACGGGAACCGGCCGCCAGTGGCTGGCTTCCGCAGAGAGCAGTCGTCTCTATTCTTACGAGTTCGACGAACAAGGCAATTCGATAAACGAGCCGGCGATTTATGAGTTTGATCCGGCCGGTGTTCATCTGGCAAGTGTGACGCACGGAACTGTGGGCACCTGGGTTGCCGCGAATCGTATGGTGATTACCAAATCCGAGACGTTCAAATTTCAAGGACTCGAAGTGGAACGGGAAGTTGCTGAGTCGAAAGATATACCGGTCGAGCCATTACAAGTGTTTAAGCCGACTATAGATAAGCCCTCCCAGTTAAGCTCAGCGGGTTTAAGCGGCTATTTAAAGAGCGCTAAGCGCCGTGGCATGGAGGTTTCTGCGCTGGCAGTTGCTCTTCAACGAAAGTATGCGGCGCCCTTTGGTGTTGTAGTGATGGCCTTTATTGGAATCCCGCTGGCTCTCTCGTTTGGAAGGAAGGGGACAATCATAGCCCTGTGTGCGGCGGTAGGACTCAGCATTGCTTATTGGGGAGTAGGAGGAGGCTTACAACAGCTTGGCAATCTAGGGCTACTTCCACCGGCCGTAGCCGGTTGGTCCCCACCAATCATATTTGCTGCGGCGGGGACCTATGTCCTTTCTCGAGTTCGTACTTGACCGGCCTAAGTGCCGGTTTCCCAGCTACCGATGTATTCGATCTGTTCCGCGGTGAGAGTGTCGATACTCATCCCAAGTGCCCGAAGTTTGAGGCTGGCGATTTCTTTGTCAACTTCCTTCGGTAGCAGATGGACGCCGGGCTCAAGCTTTCCTTTTTGCTTCACCAGGTATTCAACTGAAAGAGCCTGATTCGCAAAACTCATGTCCATCACGCTGGCTGGATGTCCTTCGGCTGCTGCCAAGTTAATCAGACGACCCTCTCCGAGTACGATAATGCGCCTGCCGCTTGCCTTGATTTTGAACTCTTCGACGAAGGGACGCATGTTCACTGGCCCTTCGGACATTTCGGCAAGTGCCCCCAGATTGAGTTCGAGATCGAAGTGACCGCTGTTGCAGACCATCGCTCCATCTTTCATTCGTGCGAAGTGGGGACCGTCGACTACGTGGCGATTTCCGGTGACAGTAATAAATATATCGCCAATGGCAGAGGCCTCAGCGATTGGCATTACTCGGAAACCGTCCATCACAGCCTCGACCGCCTTAATCGGGTCGATCTCTGTGACGATTACATTGGCACCCATGCCTCGCGCTCTCAGCGCGATGCCCTTACCACACCAGCCATAACCGACCACAACAATGTTCCGTCCTGCCAGGAGAATATTTGTAGCGCGAATAATCCCGTCCAAAGTCGATTGACCGGTACCATAACGATTATCGAAAAAGTGTTTGGTTTGCGCGTTGTTAACGGCAATCGAAGGGAAGGTCAGGACGCTGGCTTTCTGCATCGCCTCCAGTCGCTGGATTCCAGTTGTTGTCTCTTCGGTAGACCCGATTAACTCCTTGACCTGATCGGGTCGTTCTTTAATCAAAGTTGCAACCACATCGGAACCATCATCAATTATGACGTCAGGATGGTAATCAAGTGCGGTGCGCACGTGACGGTTGTAGGTTTCCGTTGACTCGCCCTTAATCGCATAAACAGGAATGCCCCAGTCGTGCACCAGAGACGCGGCCACGTCATCCTGGGTGGACAGGGGATTGGAGGCAATCAGGACGGCCTCGGCGCCACCAGCCTGCAGCGCTCTCGCCAAATTCGCAGTTTCCGTAGTTATGTGAGCACAGGCCAGAAGTCTCACTCCGTTCAACGGCTTTTCGTCGCCAAAACGTTCCCGTATCAAGCGCAGGACGGGCATCTCTCTTTCAGCCCATTCAATGCGCT
>JAMQPH010000478.1 GCA_023717605.1 Pyrinomonadaceae bacterium | reverse complement strand
AACCCGCCCATAAATATGACGCACACCCACCTGACAACACGGTGATGACAGCTATCATGCCGCGATGATAGCATTGCGAACTTTCGATGAACCGGGGATTTATGCTTAATTCCGACCTGATTGTCTCGTTGTTCGACGCCGACTTACCGGATCCGGCGCATTGGGAATCTCACTACCCTCCGCGCAACCTACCGACCGGCGCGGTCGTCACTCGTTTCGGCCCGAGCCCTACTGGATTTCTGCACACGGGCGGTGTTTATGTTGCTACCATCGGGAAGAACCTGGCTCGTCATTCTGGAGGAGTCTACTTTATCCGGATCGAAGACACCGATCAGTTGCGAGAGGTCCCTGGAACACTGGCGCAGTTCGAGAAGGCATTCGAATACTTCTCAATAGAGTCAGACGAGAAAGATGCTACTTCACAATGGGGGCCTTACGAGCAGTCCAGGCGCAGCCGGATCTATCACACATTCGCGCGTGATCTCTTGCTGCGCGGCGATGCCTACTTGTGTTTTTGCACTCGCGAACAGCTGGCTGAGCTAGCAGAGAGGCAGCAAAAACTGAAGAGTCACCTTGGGTACTTTGGTGACTGGGCTCGCTGTCGGAATCTCTCATTAGAGGAAGTGCAGCTACAACTAGCCGCCGGTAGACCCTACACAGTTCGCTTTCGCTCGCCAGATGGCCCACCCAAGCGTATCGTGTTCGAAGATCTCATTCGTGGTCCGCTTGAACAGCCGGACAATGTCATCGATACCGTCTTGCTGAAAAGCAGCGACCAAAGCCTCAGGCTGCCGACATACCACTTTGCCCATGCCGTTGACGATCATTTGATGCGAGTCAATCTGGTGCTCAGAGGCGAGGAGTGGATCTCGTCGGTGCCCCTTCATCTCCAATTATTCAAGGCACTGGGATTCCTGCCCATACCCTACGCCCATATAGCTCCCTTGATGAAATTTGATGGTAAGAGCAGACGGAAGCTGAGCAAGCGGAAAGACAGTGAAGCGAATGTTGAATTCTACATATCATCGGGTTATCCAGCCGGCGCTGTGCTTCATTATTTGCGAGGACTTGCCAATAGCAGATTCGCCGAGATGAGCTTTGAAGAATCGGCTTCAGAGCCTCTTAGGTTGAGCGACTGCGGAGTGGCCGGACCCATTTTTGATCTCGTCAAGTTGGAATCGATTAGCCGGGAGTTTATCTCACAGTTGTCAACCGATGAAGCACTCAGTGCGTTAACAGCCTGGGCGCAGCAGTATGATCCCGAGTTGATCGAAATTCTCTCATTTGATCCGGATTTCACGCGGCAGATTCTTGCGGCCCAGCGGGAGCCCGGTGTAATGCAACGAAAGGACCTGGCAAAGTGGAGTGATTTCCGTTCCGCCTACGGATTGTACTTCCCAGGGCTGTTCACGCTGGTGACGGATCCCGCCGATCCGCGCTTTCACCCGGTCGAGGCAACGACAGTGCGTTCACTCGCTAAATCATTCGCTGATTCATATGAGCACTCCCCGGATAAGACCGCCTGGTTCGAGCAAATACGCACACTGGCCAGCTCACATGGGTTTGCTTCCACCCCGGCGGAGTTCAAGAAAGCGCCTCAGGATTTCGTTGGTTCCATAAGTCACGTCA
>JAMQPH010000275.1 GCA_023717605.1 Pyrinomonadaceae bacterium | reverse complement strand
CATTACCAGCAGTTACGAAACGTTACCAAGCCGTATTTACCGACGTTTCAGCCGTCAAAGCAAGCCACGTCAGACTTGGTATGAACACAGCACCCCCTCATCTTCCCCTCATCTGTGGGGGGCGTCGTCGACGTAGCTAGTTAGCGACGCCTTTGCCTTTCAGACGATGACAAAGCACTATTCCGCTTGAAGGTTAGCGTATTGATCTACAATATTGGCGGAAAGGAGTTCACCTATGTTCACGAAATGTTTAATTGCGGTGGCGATCCTCGGTTTGCTCGGCACGGCCGCATTCGCCCAACAACCAACTCCGCCCAAAACGAACTTGAAGGTCGGCGACTCGGCTCCTGACTTCACGCTTCGCGCCACGGACGGAAAGACATACAAGCTCAGCGACTTCAAAGGCAAGAAGAATGTTGTGCTTGCGATCTATGTATTGGCATTCACCGGTGGTTGAACGAAGGAAATGAAAGCGTATCAGGCTGATATCGCCAAATTAGAATCAACCGACACTCAGGTCTTCGGCATGAGTGTCGATAGCGTTCCGGCCAACCGTGAATTTGCCAAACAGATTGGCGTCACCTTTCCACTACTTAGTGATTTCAAGCGCACCGTGGTTAAGGACTATGGAGTCTTCAACGAGGAGCAGGGTTTTGGAAGTCGCGCGACCTTCGTGATCGATAAAGAAGGCATCATCCGGCATATCGACGAAGGCAACGTAGCAATCGATCCAAGCAGCGTGGTGGAGGCGTGTAACGTGCTTACTCGGCGTAAAGCAGCGCCGTAACCTCAGAGCGACCTTGTGTTGCGTGCCGACGCATGTGCCTCTCACTTTTTTCTACGAAACTGAGTCTCCGAATAAGTCTCGAACTCTTTTCCTGGGCCGGCGAGTGCGAACGTTTCTATAAACTCATCGTTACTTAGAAACCGGTACGTTTCGCGCGCGACCCAGCCGGGACTAATGTTCTCAATGGCCGTACTCTTAAAGACCAAGGTGCGGCCATCCTCCAACATACTTTCAAGCGAGTATTGGACCACAAAGCCCTCTACATGAAATTGGCGAAAGCTTAGTTTCTTTTGCGCTTTGTCATAACCAAAGAAGCCCAAATCCTCATGAACTTCACCCTTGGGATTCTTCTCTTGCGGTGCGTACACCGCTTTATTCGAGATTTGGATAAACCGATCTTTCAGTACAAAGGAATACTCCCGCTCCATCTTTCCAATGCCTGGCTGGCCCTTTGAATCGCCCTCCCATTTGCCGATGAACATCCGCAGTGGCTTAAACGGGTCAGGCCGATCAGATTGTTTGTTTGAAGGTGCCTGATGAATTGCAGCAACATTCGGCGTGGCAAGCGCCAAGTTCAAAAAGGCTGCTATTAACAGAACACCTCGGATAAATCCATGCCTGAATCGCAACATAGCCCCCCCCCATCAAAAACATCGTTCTGTCGTTCATGCCTTATCGATAGCAGAATTCCAGATTGTGCGCTTGTAAAAATCGGTCATTCGTCAGAAGGCGACGTTGGGAAAAGTGAAGAGCTCTCCTGGGGCCATCCCGGCCATCTCGCGAAACTCATGGTTGAGGTGGGCCTGATCGAAGTAACCGCAGGCGAGCGCAGTCTCAGTCAATGACCTTTGCTGACCCTCGCTCAAGCAGCGAAGGACATGGAGAAATCTGCTGACGCGGGCGAACTCTTTCGGACTTAGCCCAACCGTGTTTTGGAATCTGCGCGTGAGTTGTCGACTACTGATGCCCAAATCCCTAGCCAGCTGTGCAACACTCAACTGGCCGGAATGTGCTTCGATTCGTCGCAGGCATTCTTCAACCGTGTAATCGTAATGCCCGTTTTGATTTAGCCGCGCGAGCAACGCCTCCTCAATCAGTAGCACACGCGCCGCCATGTCTGGGGCGAGACCTATCCTCTCAGTCAATTCACTCGCACGGTTCTTCCAAATGTCCGCAAGGTCAACGATACCTGCCGCAACTTCGCTGAGCGGCCTTTTAAAAAAGAGATAAGCGCTGCGAGCGTAGAAGCGAACTGCAATCAAACCCATCCGGCCTTCGGGCTCGATCTCAAGAAAGCGTTTCATCTGTCCAACGACAAATGCCTGAGGCTGCAAGGCGGTTGTTCCATCGGCGAAGTGACTACGAAACGGATCGCGAAAGTGAAACACTAGCTCAACGCAACTGTCAGGCAGAATCCTTTCACGGCCCGCATCGGAGACGGCTTGATTACTTTCCTGCGACCAGATGCATTTAATAAAGGGGGCAAGAGTCGGATGGACTTGGTAGTTGCCTCGTGTCCTTAACCGTGAGATGCATTTCTATTTTAGGGTACCGCTGTTTGAACTGAGCAATAGTCTTGGGGACCAGGTACATTCCCGGTGTAGTACTGGCTCCGATACGCAAGGACCCGCGTTCCAGTCCCTGTAGCTCGTCTATCGCGTGACGGGCGTCGTTCATTGCGGCGATAACCCGGTTGCGTACGGCACGAGCAACTCACCAGCCTCTGTAAGAGCGATCTTCTTTCCTAGTTGGTCGAACAGGTTAGTGCCTAGTTCACGCTCTAGTTGGCGCATCCGCACGGAGACGCTCGGCTGACTGAGGTTAACTTCCTCTCCTGCACGTGTGTAGTTCAAATGCTTGGCCACACTCAGGAATACTTGGAGGTCACGGACATCCATAGAGTCATGTTGGTTAACTATAGTAACCATTGAAACAATTCATTTCCCCAATGACTTAGAGGATACTACCATGCGTCACAAAGCAGACCGCCAGGACCAGGGGAGTCATGGTGCATTTTGATTTGATTTGTAAATGATAATGGAAGCAGCAATAGAGAAAGAAAAGATGAGCGGCAACAACGCGACCGACACTTTGCGAGAGTGGGAAGAGTCTGCACCGTATTGGGAAAAGCATAGTGACCTCATTCGGAACATGTTTATCCCTCTTACCGAGGCGCTTATAGAAGAGGCGGGCATCACCACCGGACAGTCGGTGCTAGATGTGGCCGGCGGTGCAGGCGAACCATCTCTGACAATAGCGAGGGCTGTCGGACTGGCTGGTTCTGTCATGTGCACGGACGCAATTGCTGAAATGGTCGCGGCAGCTGAAGGTGCGGCACAACGTCAGGGAATCAAGAATATTCGGTTTCGGCAGTGCACAGCCAACTGGCTGCCATTCGAAGACAACTCTTTTGACACGGTTGTTAGTAGGCTTGGAGTAATGTTCTTTCCTGATCCGCTTGTTGCCCTACGAGAGATGTTACGAGTGTTAAGACCGGGTGGCAGGATTTCGCTTGCCGTGTGGCACAAGAGCGAAATGAATCCTTACGCGGAGCGCGTCACTAACGTAATGAACCGTTACATTGAAACGCCACCTGACGATCCCGATGCGCCTGGAGCATTCCGGTTCGCAGAACC
>JAMQPH010000274.1 GCA_023717605.1 Pyrinomonadaceae bacterium | reverse complement strand
GACACGCAGTTGGGAAGCCTGGGTCATTTTCTTTTGAAGACAAACGACCTGCCCTCGGCAGGAGCGTCGGGCGCACTTTTTGGATTAGTCGGCGTCCTTTTTGTTTTCGGAATCAAATTCCGTCATGAACTGCCGGAAGGGTTCAAACGGGCTTTTGGCACCGGAATGCTTCCGATCATCGTTATCAATCTTTTCATCGGATACCTGGGCCGCGGCCTGATTGATAACGCGGCACATCTTGGTGGTCTGGTCGCAGGCGCCGCTTTAGCGCTGGTGGTGGAATATCGCAGGCCGGGTGAGAGAAGTGGTGTCGCTATTACCTGGCAAGTGCTGCGAGTTGGCGCTCTAACGCTGGTAGCGATCAGTTTCCTGAAGGTGGCTCAGCACTTCAGGGATCCGCAGCCGGTTTCGGCTAGAGATCAGCTTACGAGCAATTCGAGCGGCCCTGGCGCCGCCTTCGTGGTTTTTGCAAAGACAATGAACGACGCGCAGGAAACTTTTTATAACGTCCTGCAGGGAGACTCGAGCCGCGTTGATGAAGCAATCACGAGGCTCGGATCTGTTCCACATTTTGATCCAGAGTCGGCTCAGCTAGCTGAAAGATTAACGATTCTTCTGAGCAACGCCAAACAACTCAAGAGCCCATCAGCCCCGTCACCATCCCAGACACCAGCGGCGGACCCCAGTCAGCTGCAGCAGAAGGAGCAGGAGTTGCTGCAGGATTTCGTTTCGTGGTCGAAGGATTACAATCGCTGGCTGAAGACGACTGGAAAAACCTACGGTGGTTTGATAGATGTGACAACACCGCAAACTCCGAACAACGCCACGCAATAATTCGGCGAATACAATAGAGGAGACAATAAGAGATGGAAATCAAGAAAGTAGGCGTGCTGGGCTGTGGATTGATGGGCTCAGGCATCGCTCAAGTTGCTGCCAGCGCAGGTTTCGAGACCGTTGTGCGCGAAGTATCCGATGATTTGATCCAGAAGGGGTTTGCAGGTATCGAGAAGTCGCTGGCGAAGTTCGCAGAGAAGGGAACGATCACCGCCGAACAGCAGCAGGTGATCCGCAACCGTCTCTCAGGCACTACTTCTATTGACGATCTTTCAGACTGCGACATCATCATGGAGGCGATCATTGAAAACCTTGAAGAGAAACGCAAGACCTACAAGCAGCTTGACGGTCTGTGTAAGCCTGAGACGATTTTCGCTTCCAACACTTCGTCAATTTCGATTACCGAGATGATGACGACGACGTCTCCAGCGCGGCAACAGCGGTTTATCGGACTTCATTTCTTCAACCCGGTTCCGTTGATGAAGCTGGTTGAAGTCGTGCGCACGATCCTGACTGATGAAGCGATCTACGAGCAGGGAGTTGAGTTTGCCAGGCGTTTGGGCAAAGTGCCTGTGCGCGCTGGAGACAAATCCGGCTTCATTGTGAATCGTTTATTGGTGCCTTACATGCTCGATGCTATCCGTGCTTTGGAAGAAGGCGTAGGCTCCATTGAAGACATTGATACGTCAATGAAACTGGGGCTCGGTTATCCGATGGGACCGTTTACCCTCGGAGACTTTGTGGGACTGGATACGACCTATTACATAGCCGAAATCATGTTCAATGAGTTTCGCGAAAAGAGGTTCGCGCCGCCGCCATTGTTGAAGCGGATGGTGCTGGCTGGTTTGTACGGGCGGAAGTCAGGTCGAGGGTTCTATGACTACACGAAGGATCCTAAGAATCCCACGCCGATGAATCTAATCTAATAGTTTCGGCTTTGCCTCAAAACTTCTGCGGAAGCCATCTGGATTGTATCGCAGCGCAAGTTCGTAGAAATCGGTCAACGCACAGAACCGCTTGCGGTAGCCAGCGGATGGTAAGTTCAAGACTAATGGTTAACGTCAGTCAATTAAGCATTTGTACCGCGCAAAACCATCTACGAGGCGTTGATTGAGCTTAGCATCCGCAGGCTACCGCAAGCGGTTCTGTGCGTTGAGTTACTCCTCATTTCTTGAATCTTGTCCCTGGCAGCCTCAGAAGAGATGTCTTTAGTCCTCCTCGAAAGACGCGATGCGATCGCAAACATCCGGCTGAACCGTCCCGAGAAGCTCAACGCACTCTCGCAGACGATGTTGGAGGATTTGAGTGACGCATTCAAGCACTTGAAGAAACAACCCGACTTGCGGGCCGTGATTCTCACCGGCTCGGGTGAAGCCTTCTGCGCTGGCACTGACATAAAGGAACTGGCGGGACTCGATCAGAACGGGGCCCGCGCAGCTTCTGAACGTGGCCAGGCCGTCTGCAATCAGATCGCGAACTGCCCTGTGCCGGTGATCGCGGCGATCAATGGGATAGCGGCTGGTGGTGGCTGCGAATTGGCACTCGCTTGCCACCTACGTGTCGCCTCGACGAATGCGCAATTCACTTTACCGGAAATAAAACTGGGAGTGATTCCCGGCTACGGTGGGACTCAACGCCTTCCGTTCGAGATGGGATACGGGCGCGCACTCGAAGTGATGCTTACCGGTAAGACTCTCTCGGCAGAGCAGGGCTATCAGTTTGGGTTGGTCAATCAAGTCACGGATCCAGCTAATGTCTTCACGGCAGCAGAATCGTTGGCGAAGGACATTGCCAAGCTGGCACCACTCGCGGTTCGTGCTTGCCTGAGAGCCGTAACGCGCGGATTAGAACTCTCGTTACAAGAGGGCCTGACTCTTGAGGCAGAACTCTTCGCGAGTCTGTTTGGTACCGATGACATGCGCGAAGGCACAAGTGCCTTTCTGGAAAAGCGCACACCCGTTTTCAAAGGAACCCGATCTAAACGAACGTCACCTTGATGCTCGCTTTCGCATCACCTATACTGCGAAAGCCTTTCCATTTGCGTCAATGGAGCGCTAGAAAACGCATTGCAACCAGTTATTCACGAAGGACAACTCAACGGCACGGGATTCCGTTTTGCGATTGTGGTGAGCCGTTGGAACGATTTCATCAGTTCACGACTGGTCGAAGGGGCGCTTGATGCGCTCGCCCGTTTAGGCGTTGCGGATAAGGCGGTTGCGGTTTACAAGGTGCCAGGATCTTTCGAGATTCCGCTGTTGGCTTTGAAGGTGGCGGGTTCAAAGAAATTTCATGCGGTAATCTGCCTGGGAACGATTATTCGAGGTCAGACTCCACACTTCGAGTACATTGCGAACGAAGTGACGCGTGGAATTTCACAAGCTGGGATGGAAACTGGAGTGCCGGTTGTCTTCGGGATAATAACTGCCGATAATCTCGACCAGGCCATCGATCGCGCAGGAGTTAAGCTGGGCAACAAGGGATTTGAAGCGGCCACCACGGCAGTGGAGTTAGCAAATCTTTACAAGGAAGCATTCGGCAGTAAGTGATGAGTAGTAGGTAGACCACTTTGGTTTTACTGTCACTTCATCACCTAAATAGGTACTGGTAATTGATATATGGGTTCGCGACGTAAGGCGCGGGAATGCGCCTTGCAAATGCTCTTTGCTGCTGATGTTGCTGAGACGCCCCCGGACGAGGTGGTGCGGACGTATTGGGCCGAATTGGGCGACACTGATCTGGAAGAACCGGCGCGTGATTTTGCAACGCGACTGGCAGCCGGGACGCTGGCTCAGCTCCAGACCCTGGACGAACGCATACGTTCGCGGGCTGAACACTGGCGCATTGCGCGTATGGCGGTTGTCGATCGTAACATCCTCCGCCTGGCCGTGTACGAGTTTCTCCACGAACCAACTCCTCGCACCGTAGCCATCAATGAAGCGCTCGAAATAGCCCGCCGTTTCTCAACTTACGAAGCCACGCAATTCATCAACGGAATTCTTGACGCCATCAAGCGCGATCTCGACGAGCAACACCCGCAGGAGAACGTTGAGTTAAGCGAAGACTCTGAAGATGCCTTGGACGAAGGGGAGAGTGAGATCCCCGCTTCCTCGCCGTAGCATCGCGATCTCTTCCTCGACTTCGTTTACAATGACAAATGAGAAATGGAAAATGGATGCGATTTGTGCCGCTTTTTCCCCTCAAGCTTAAGAACCCTCCTTAGCCGCTATTCACCATTTACGCGGAAGCATTTACTATTCCAGCGTGGACCAGAGCCAGCGCCAGTTTCTTGCCGAGACAGAAGACCTGATCGAGCAGATCTTTGCCGACCTGGATGAGCTTCGCGTGAAGGCTAATGACCGGAGAGCTCGACGCGAATTAGTAGACCGCATCTTCCGCCGCATCCACCGGATTAAGGGTTCTGCCGCATCTTTGGGCCTTGAAGGGTTGAGCGAGATTGCTCACGAGTTTGAGAGTTTACTCGGTAGTGTTCGCGCGGGTCGAGTAGTCGTGGATAACGATGTGCTCGACACGTGTGAGAGTGCAACCATCGCCTTATTCGAGAGCTTGCACCTCGCTTCCTCGGGCGTCATCGAACCGTCCCGCCGTGCCTTGTTTGAAAGGATTCAAGTTCTCGCACTGGGATCCAGCGCGAAAGCCGGGGCGGGTATTGGTTCGGTGCTTGATAATTTGCCTTTCGAGATTTGGCAGTCGTTGAGCGGCGACGAGAGGCACCGTCTCGAGCAAGCGATCGAGGAACGGGACCACGTCTATGTCGTTACAACCAGCTTTGACATCGCAAGTTTCGATGCAGAGTTCTCCAGGTTGAAAGAACGACTTGCAACGCGCGGTGAAGTTATCGCCACCTCGCCCATGGTCGACGCCGAGCGCGCCGATAAAATCAACTTTCAAATCCTCTTCGCAGGCAGGTCCGAACTGGAGGTTGCCGATCCGGATTTTGCCAGCTTTGCCGGTATGGAAATCAGGAAAGTCACCAGCAAACCGGAAACGCTTGCCTCGAGCGATAAGGAGGCAAATGTATTGGTTGCGGGATTGAGACTTACACCCGCGGTCTCTCTTTCCAATTTCATTCGCACTGACCTTGATGATCTCGATAGGTTGATCTCCTCCACGCACGACCTTTTTCGCGCGACTGCCAAGGCTCTTGAGCTGGCGCTTTCACAGCCGCACTTCGGCAGCGGGGTTCAAGAGGAACTCGAGAGATTGGACGTGCAAATCAGGCGATCCTTTTTGAGCGTGGAGGATAAGCTAATCGGACTCAGAATGGTGTCGCTAGCGCCGGTCTTGCAACGGGCGGTGCGAGCAGGTCGAGCGGCAGCTCGTTTAAGTAATAAGGAAATAGACTTCGAGGTTGTCGGTTCAAACCTGAAACTCGACAAGCTACTGAGTGACACTGTCGCGGATCCGCTCATCCATCTGGTGCGTAACGCGGTAGATCATGGGATTGAAACTCCGGAGCAACCGGGGAAGTCAAGAAAGAGAAAGCGTGGACTGGTGCGGATTGAAGTGAGCAGGGACGGCAGGCAAACCTGCTTGCGCGTTTCAGACAATGGTCGTGGTGTTGATCCTGAACTCGTCTCACAAGCGGCAATTAAGCTGGGGGTAATCGGCAGAGACACTCTTCTGGACATGGACCACAGCGTGCGAATGATATTTCGCCCAGGGTTCACAACTTTGTCCTCGGCCTCAACCATTTCGGGTCGCGGCGTAGGTTTGGACATCGTAGAGACCGCAGTCGAACACGTTGGAGGCGAGCTTCGAGTCTCCAGCCAATCAGGTCGAGGCTCAACCTTCGAAATTCGGCTGCCCGCAACGTTTGGTCTGCTGCGTTCGACCATGGTTTCCTCGGGAGGTCACAGCTTCTGCATAGATAGCGACCACGTGATCAAGATTGAAGTGATCGTGGCCAGTCAGATCGAGAAGTCTGAAGGAAAAGAAAACCTGCGCTCCGCGAGCGGAGTTGTGCCCGTTGTTCGCTTGCGTGAGCTGTTGGGACAGGCAGCAGATGAAACTGTGCCCACCGACCTGGTGCATATCATCGCTTGCGCGTTACCTGAAACCGGCCCGGACAACGGACAACGAAAACACGTTGTCATGGTCGTTGATAAGGTAGTGGGAAGTGAGGAAGTTCTGGTGCGCAATCTGGGTCGTCACTCATCACGCTGGCCCGGAATCTCCGGAGCTACCGAGTTACGTGACGGGACAGTCGGTCTGGTCCTTGATCTTCCCAGACTTCTTCAAGGCGTGGTGACAAACTGATCATTTTCCATTTGTCATTTCTCATCTTTCATATCTTTCATTTGTCATCGAAGGACAGAGAAGTGCCCTGCCTTCGAGTTTTCTCAGCAAAAAACTCACGCAGAAATCATTGAATGAAACCCCCACATTCATTAAATGACAAATGAAAAATGCCGAATGACAAATGGAAAATGATCAGGTCGCTACCGCTCTCGGATCTGACAGAGCTTCAAGTCCACTCCATCTGAGGGTGCATCGTGTGCCAGTTAGTGGCGCGCTCGAATGCCAATGCCACTCGTAAAGGTGCGCCTTCGTCGTAGAGTCCACCAGTAAACATGATTGACTGCGGCAGTCCCTTGGGAAAGCCGCAGGGAACGCAAACCGCCGGGTGCCCCGTGAGATTTGTAATTAGAAGACTCGCGCTTCCCGGAGCGGGCGAAACAAAAACGTCACACTTCGACATGAGGGTGTCCATCTCGCGCATCAACAGCGTGCGCGCGCGCTGCGCCCGAATGTACTCAACTGCGGGAATAAAGCGGGAGCTGCGGAACGTGTTGGGCCAATCCCTCGGCTCCTGCCCGGAGAGTTGGTTAATCCCGCCACTCCGAGTGAGATCATCGAAGGCTACGGCTGCTTCGGCAACCAGAATGATACGCAGTGCAGCTGTTGAGAATCCTGGCAACTCCATGGGTTCAAGTTTCGCACCTGCATTCCTCAGAGCGTCTAGAGCGGTCTGATAGATCGCCTTTTGCTCGGCGTCTTGTTGTTGATCAAACTCCGCCTTGAGATATCCAATTCTCAAGCGACTGAGGGGTATCTCGGGCGACCAGTTAAACGGAACATTCCCTACCGTCAAATCTCTTTCATCTGGCCCATAGGTGGCATTCAATGCCGCAGCGCAATCCTCAACGCCGCGGCAGATAGGGCCGATCTTATCCATCGTCCAACTGAGTCCCATCGCGCCAAAACGACTGACCCGGCCGTAAGTT
Organism: Pyrinomonadaceae bacterium; assembly: GCA_023717605.1. Classification (GTDB taxonomy): domain Bacteria; phylum Acidobacteriota; class Blastocatellia; order Pyrinomonadales; family Pyrinomonadaceae; genus PSRF01. The sequence continues at coordinate 16,209 of JAMQPH010000274.1, read as the reverse complement.
GGGCGCAGGCCCACCACTCCGCAACGCGAGGAAGGCGAAACGATTGAACCAAGGGTTTCCGTTCCTATTGAGAACCCCACTAGTCCTGCAGCTGTCGCTGAGGCCGGTCCCGCTGACGAGCCGCTGGACCCGGTTCGGTCTTCTTCTACTTGCCACGGATTTCTCGTCATTCCCTGGAACCAGCGACCCCCCTGCGCCAGCGCGCCCATCGAAAGCTTGGCCACCAGGACGGCACCCGCATTCTGCAGGCGGGTCACCACGGTGGCGTCATAATCGATTACCTGGTCCCGATAGGGTTCTGCGCCCCAGGTGGTGCGAATGCCCTTGGTGGCGAAGAGATCCTTTGCACCCCAGGGAATGCCATGCAGTGGTCCACGATACTTTCCCTGTTTTATTTCGCGGTCTGCTTCTGCGGCTTGCGCAAGCGCGAGTTCCTCCGTGAGCGTTACCGTGCAATTGAGTTTTGGCCCGTAACGCTTCAAGCGTGCGAGATACATTCTGGTGAGATCGATTGAGGAAATCCTGCGGTTGCGGATCAAGTCCGCGAGCTGTGGCACAGTGGCAAACGCCAGATCTTCAACCGTGTTGAAGTTAAGTCTGTCTATCTTGCCAAGCTTGAAGGTGACGGCCTTGACGTTGAATCTCTTCCCGGGCAGGGCGGGATGAAACAGAGTGGCAGGCTCGGTATCGAGTGGAACATTTATCTTGCGAAGTGTTTCGTATCGATCAAGGTTCGAGTTGACGTTCTGCAAAGCCATTTGCTTCTGCGCGTCTGTCAGTTCAATGCCAAACAGCTGTTCCGCACCTCGTAACATCTCCTTCGTCACACGGAGAGGAGCTGGCGACGGCGAGGGTGAGGCCATCGGTGTCGGCGAAGGTGAGGCCATCGGTGTCGGCGAAGGCGTCTGCGCGAGTGCGCAGACAATCTGCAGATGAGGCACGGCAACAGTGGCAGCGCCAAGAGCGGGAATAAGTTTCACAAACGTGCGCCGGTTCAAGCCATTGTCCCCCACGACGGCAGAACGTGGTCTTGTTTTTCCTCTTTTCACTCCGGATTGTTTCCGCCTCATTCTCGTCTCCTGCCTGAAGATTTGAAATCGCTACTGGTTCAATGCTTGCTGGTTTACTGCTGGGGCCGATGGGTTGCCATACTTGAGTCTAAGGACTCGGGTGGTACGAAATCTCTGTACGGTCACGATGAACATGTTGTCGTATTCATTCTCTGGGATGACTGGAAAGGTTTCTCCACCCAGGGCCGCGATAATTGCGGGGACACTGTTGTTGTGGCCGGCCGCGAACACAACGCTACCGGCATTGTTGGTCTTAATCCGCCTGACCAATTCTGCTACGTCTCGCGAATCTATTTGATTGACGGTAAGTCCCTGGTGATTAGCAAGCGGCGTTGCCGTGGATTGGGTGCGGATGTACTGCGTAGCATAGATGGCCGCAATTCCCGACGAGCCCAGCGTATGGACCAGAGCCAACGCCCGCTCCTGCCCGGCGGGGCTGAGAGCGGGGTTAGGATTGTCGGGCTCGATGTTCTTTTCGGCGTGGCGGACGAGTATCACGGTGGTAACCGGGTGATCGCCAAGGAAGTACCAGACTGCTATGACACCCGACACCAAGCCGGCGGCAACCAGGAACACAACAAATGGATTGGCCCACAGCCGGTTCTTTAACATAAGGGATCGCTCCAACTGGTTTTAGTTGCTGGAAGAGCTTAAAGGACAGGTACTACAGTAAGACTGGCCGCGAGTTCGCGCGGGATTATAGCGCAGGTTGAGGGCTTCCGAACTAGTTGTAATGCCGGTTCCTTACTCAAAATGAACCAGTAGTGGCAGAAGTGGTGCCAGATGCATTGGAATGCGGATGGTGGTAGTCTATCGTTTTCAATCACGCCGCGAAAATCAGAATGTTCTAGAGACGTAATAGATATCGGGGCGGGATTATTGGGAGGATGAAAGGAAGTTGGAGCAGAGAAGCACAAGCGACCTTTCTGAGTTAATAGCCGAGAATTTCGGCGCCAACGCGACGTATGTTGAGGGGCTGCTGGGACGTTTTCGTAGCAATCCAGACTCGGTCGACGAATCGTGGCGAGCGTACTTCACGGAATTACTGGGAGGGGATGGAGCGGCAGCCGACGAAAACGGACGCAGTGCTTCTGCTCCTCAGGTTGTGACTGAAGCCTCCGCAAAAGACTCGGTTAAGACTGATGGACTTACAAAGGTTGACGGCTCGGCAACTGCCACCGCAGCAATAGCTCCAGCAATTGAGCGCGTTACCACGACGCCGGCTCCGAGCGCTGAGAGTCATGCCGAAGTGGTGCCGATTCGCGGTGCTGCGCTTAAGATCGTTGAGAACATGGAGGCGAGCCTCTCAGTTCCCACCGCAACTTCTCAGCGTCGGATCCCGGTAAAACTTCTTGATGAGAACCGGCGGATTATCAATAGGTATCTTGCGGAAAACGATCGGGGCAAGGCTTCGTATACGCACCTGATTGCCTGGGCCATTCTGCGCGCGCTCGATGAGTATCCGCAATTGAATGACGGCTATGAGGTGGTTGATGGGAAGCCGGCGCGTCTGCGCCGGGAGAGCGTCAATCTGGGTGTGGCGATTGATCTGGAGAAGAAGGACGGTACCAGGAGTTTACTGGTCCCTAATATCAAGAACGCGAACAAGCTGCCCTTCTCTGAGTTTCTGCAGGCTTATGACAGCGTGATAAAGCGAGCGCGCGAGGGAAAACTGCAGCTATCTGATTTCCAGGGCACAACCATCTCACTGACAAACCCCGGAACAATCGGTACGGTTGCCTCTACACCGCGACTGATGTCCGGCCAATCAGTAATCATTGCCACCGGTGCGATTGAGTACCCGGCTGAGTATCAGGCAATGGCGCCGCAAGCTCTGTCGCAGTTGGGTATCAGTAAGGCGATTACAATTAGCAGTACCTACGACCATCGCATCATTCAGGGTGCGGAGTCAGGTGCTTTCCTCGCCAGGGTCCACGAGCTGCTCACCGGAAAACATCAGTTTTATAACGGAATTTTTTCCGACGTGGGAATTCCCTATCCTCCACTCTGCTGGAGTCTCGACCGTAATCCATTTTTCACTGCGGGCGATCACGCTCGCGAACAAACAATCAAGGAAGCCAGTGTGATAGAGCTGATCAATGCCTATCGCGTGCGCGGGCACTTGATTGCCGATGTAGATCCGCTGCACGCGATGCCAGTGCTCTACCATCCTGAGCTGGATATAGAAACCTACGGACTGACCATCTGGGATCTGGATCGAGTGTTCATTACCGGCGGATTAGCCGGCACTGAAAGCGCGACGCTCCGCGAGATTCTCGACATTTTGCAACGCGCCTATTGTGGAAAGGTCGCGACTGAATATCGTCATATTCAAAGCAAGGAACAGAAAACATGGATTCGCGAGCAAATCCGCAAGCACTTTGTTAGCCCCGAGCCGCTCCCCGCTGAAATCAAGAAACAGCTTTTATGGAAACTAATTTCGGCCGAACAGTTTGAGCGTTTTCTGCACACCAAGTATCTCGGGCAGAAGCGGTTCTCCCTTGAGGGCAGCGAGACCATCATTCCCTTGCTGGATCGCCTGATTGAAGACGCCGGCGACCGCGGCGTCGAAGACATCACCCTGGGAATGGCCCATCGTGGGCGGTTGAACGTCTTGGCGAATGTGATTGGCAAGTTCTGCGAACGCATCTTTGCTTCGTTTGAAGGATCGGTTCATCCCTCCTTTCCGGCTGATGAGGGCGACGTCAAGTACCATCAGGGCGCAGTCGGCGAACGTCTGACTGCCAGCGGGCGGAAGGTCAGTCTCACGCTATCTCCCAATCCCAGCCATCTGGAAGCCGTTGACCCGGTCGTGGAAGGAATGGTTCGGGCGAAGCAGGATGTCTTGCGAGACAGGTTGGGCACCACCCGTGACCAGGTAATCGACAAAGCCCTGCCGGTGCTGCTGCACGGTGATGCCGCTTTCGCCGGTCAAGGCATAGTGATGGAAACCCTGAATCTCGCCGACCTCAAAGGCTATCGCACCGGCGGCACGATTCACATCATCATCAACAACCAAATTGGGTTCACCACGTCGCCGGAGGACGGGCGCTCGACTATCTATTCAACCGACGTGGCTCGCATGACTCAGTTGCCAATCTTTCATATCAACAGTGACGATCCGGAAGCCGCGTACCGCGCGCTTCAGATCGCCCTGGAATACCGGCAAGAGTTTAATAAGGATGTCGTGCTCGATGTCGTCGGATTCCGGAAACTTGGCCATAACGAAACTGATGAGCCAAGTTACACCCAGCCGCTGATGTACGCTCGCGTGAAGGCCCACCCCGGGGTTCGGGAAATCTATGCGAAGAGACTTCTCAAGGAAGGTGTGATTGACGAAGCCGAGCTAAAAGGCTTAATCGAAGAACGTGTGCGGCGTTATGAAGATGCTCTTGCGCGAGCGAAAGGAATCGTTTCTCAGCAACAGCCAACTCAACCCGCGCCTCCTGTTGAAGAGATGGATGGCTCGGTAGTTATCGATACGGGCGTCGACGCTGAGGTCATTAGAAAAGTCGCCCAGAAGATCGCAGTGGTACCTGAGGGCTTCAACATCAATCCGAAGATGGTGGGCCAACTTGCTCGTCGGGCGAAAATGGGTGAAGGCGCATTGCCAATCGACTGGGCTTTTGCCGAGGCCGCCGCCTTTGGCTCTCTGGTGATCGAGGGAACGCGCGTGCGCTTGAGCGGACAGGATTCGGGCCGTGGCACATTTAGCCAGCGTCATGCTGTTTTGTATGACACACGGACCGGGAAGCACTGGTCGCCGCTTTCCGAGTTACGCTCAGAGGCAAATCCGGAGGCACGATTCGAAGTTTTCGATAGCTCACTCTCGGAAGAAGGTGTGCTGGGTTTCGAATATGGCTACTCGGTCGTAGCGACTGATGCGCTGATTATTTGGGAAGCCCAGTTTGGCGACTTCGGGAACGGCGCCCAAACCATCATCGATCAATACATCGCTGCATCGGAAGACAAGTGGCGGCAAACGTCTCGACTAACCATGCTCCTGCCGCACGGTTATGAAGGACAAGGGCCCGAGCACTCGAGTGCCCGCCTGGAGCGCTTCCTGCAGATGTGTGCCAAGAATAACCTGCAGGTCTGTTATCCCACGACGCCGGCGCAGTACTTCCATCTTCTGCGAAGACAAATTAGGCCTGGCGGTGAGCGCCCTCTGATTGTGATGACACCCAAGAGCTTGCTGCGACTGCCCGCCGCCGCATCGTCTTTGGACCAGCTGACGAATGGCGGTTTCAACCCATTGATAGACGATGTTGAGATCAAGCACTCGTCGTCGGTCGAGCGGGTAGTTCTCTGTAGCGGCAAGGTCTTCTACGATCTCGTAGAGGCGCGCAGGAAGTCCGAGGAAACGCGCGTATCGATCGTCAGAGTAGAGCAGTTCTATCCATTTCCGATGCAGCGTTTGCGCGAGGTGATTGCCGGATATCCCAACGCGAAACAACTCGTCTGGGCGCAGGAAGAGCCAAAGAACATGGGTGGTTGGACCTTCGTTGAACCGCTTCTGGAACGACTTGTGCCAGCCTGCGAACGGCCGATCTATGTCGGACGCTCTGCCTCAGCCAGCCCCGCCACCGGCTCGTATGCAGTCCACCATGCTGAACAGGCCAACCTTGTTCATGAAGCTCTGACTCTTACCTAGGGATTCTATTATCCAAGCCAGATAGCGAGAGTTTCGCCAAGACTTTGCCTCCCCGATGTGAGGCGGCGGGCTCTGCCCCGCCGTCAGCTGCAATAATAATTTGGGCTGTGGCCTGGCTCGCCTTTGCCTCTTCGGCCTTAGGAACGAGTTATCTGGGAGTGGCAAGATCTACTCGCCGCGAGGCGATGATGAGGCTCTCTTAGGGGCAAAGCCCGAACCGGGGGCGTAGCCCGAGTCGTACCGGCACGGCGACGCAGAGCCCGCGCCTCATATCCGGTGGCAAAGCCGTTACGAGATTGACGCGCGTTTTCCACGCCGACGTGCGTCCGCACTTCATCACCGTGCTTTGCTGTGCAAAGTACTTGACAGAGCCAGGAGCGGCCGCCTATATTGGTCACGATGATTCGACTGGTTGCCCCCGAAACAGACCACCCACCGGCGTTGCACGAACGCGCCATGGACAATTTGCGCTACATCCGCGAGACGATGGAGCGCGCCTCAGCTTTCACCGGAATTCCAGGTTGGGGCCAGGTTGCGATTGGAGTCACAGCTCTTATTTCAGCTTTCATAGCCACCCGGCAGTCATCCTTCCAGGCTTGGCTGGCAGTCTGGATTGCCGAAGCGGTCGTTTCCCTGTTGATTGCCGGTTGGTCAATGGATCGGAAAGCACGGGCCGCCCAGATGCCGCTTCTGTCAGGACCGGGTCGAAAGGTCGCGTTTAGTCTCTCACCACCGATCTTCGTAGGCGCGCTGCTCACCGTGGTGCTGTATCAGGCAGGTTTGACTAATGCAATCCCGGGCGTTTGGTTGCTGCTTTATGGAACTGGGGTAGTGACTGGAGGGATGTTTTCCGTGCGTGTCGTACCCATCATGGGTCTTTGTTTTATGGGCCTGGGCGCTGTCACACTTTTCTCCCCTCCACCCTTAGCTAATTGGTTCCTGGCGGCCGGATTCGGAGGGCTTCATATGGTTTTTGGCGTCATCATCGCAAGGAGGTATGGTGGCTAAACAGTCCGCGTTAAAACACCCAACCCAAAAAAAGCATGCTACCGCTAGCAGCCTTCGGGAACTTAAGGTCGGTCAGACCAGAAGTCTTGCGCCCGAGCTGGATCGGCTGATTCATGAACGTCTTCGTCTCGGGATCGTCAGCGCTCTCGCTGCGAATGAGTCTCTGACTTTCAACGATCTTAAGAGTTTGATGAACACAACAGACGGAAATCTCAGTGTGCACGCGCGTAAGCTGGAAGATGCCGGATACATTGCTTGCACCAAGTCTTTCGACGGCCGCGTCCCCAAAACCGAATATAAGTTAACCGCGGCGGGACGGCGAGCTTTGGAGAGTTATCTCAATCACATGGAAACGCTAATTCAGCAAATGCGGAATCGCTAACGGGGGGTGCCTCCTTTTTTTTGCCTTGCGGCTTTGCGGTGCAAAGCGCTTTACTGCGGATGCTGACCAAACGTTAATGTACACAAATGTGAATCTCGCAGCCCCGATTGGAGCGATGGCTTTTCTCGGAACTGGCCTGCTCTTTTTCGTCGGCGGTCTGATCTTCCTCTATACGGTCATCAAAGGAGAGTTAGCCGGGACTAAGGTTGTGGTCAGCGCGATCGCCGCAGTATCCGCTGTCTACGTCGGCTTACTGTTGTTCTTCTCGTTAACAAGTGGCGATATCGTGCTTGCCCGCGGTCAGGAAAAACACTTCTGCGAAATCGACTGCCACCTCGCTTATTCCGTTCTCGACGTGCGCCAAACCAAAACCCTTGGTAACAGTTCTAACCAATCGCCGGCCGATGGCATTTACCACATAGTAACGATCAAGACTCGTTTTGATGAAGAGACGACCAGCTCAACCAGAGGAAACGGAACGCTCACGCCAAATAGCCGACTGGCGATTGTGGTTGATTCCCAGGGACGCAAGTACTGGCCTTCGGAATCCGGCGCCCAAGCGCTGGCGCAGACTGACGACCTCGGGACCCCATTCACCCAGGCCCTCCGGCCCGGGGAGATGTACACAACCAAGCTCGTTTTCGATCTGCCCGCCGATGTCACGAATCCGACATTGCTGTTGAATGAAGGCGCCTGGCTGACACATTTCATAATTGGCAACGAGAATAGTCCGCTGCATAAGAAGATACTCTTCCAACTATAAACAAAACGGCTCCTTGCTCCTTAGCGCTGGGAAAACGATCTTCCATGAACACAACTGATGTAACCATCGTGGGCGCTGGCCTGGCAGGTTTGCAATGCGCACGCCTGCTCGGTCAGCAAGGACTTCGAGTGTTGTTGATTGATCGAAAGGCTTCCCTCGAACAGTCGATTCACACTACCGGTATTTTCGTGCGCCGAACACTCGAGGATTTCGATATTCCCGCTGATTGTCTGGGACCGCCATTGCGGCATGTCACTCTGTATTCGCCGTCACGTCGCTCGATGGAGCTGAGCAGTCTGCATGACGAGTTCCGCATTGGCCGCATGGGCCGTCTCTACACACGCTACCTCGACCATTGCTTGCGTGCTGGGGTCGATTGGATTCCCGAGACTCGCTATTCCGGGCACTCCGTTCTTGGGGAACATCTCGTGGTCCGTTTGGACAGCCGTTCGTCCTCCAGTTGGGTAAAAACTCGTTACCTCATCGGTGCCGATGGCTCCAACTCGCGGGTTGCGAAACATCTTCAGTTGGAAACCAATCGTGAGTGGATTGTTGGCGTGGAAGACGTGTTTGCGGATGTTCCATTGGAAGGCCCTCCCCGACTCCACTGTTTTTTAGATCCGGAATTAGCGCCCGGCTATCTCGCGTGGATCGCCCATGACGGCGAGGAGGCCCACATCGGAGTCGGTGGTTACCCGGGCATGTTTGATCCGGCCCTGGCCCTGGAAAAATTTCGTGCTGGTTTAGGTAAGATTATTGATCTGCGACACGCAACACAAATTGAACGTCGGGGAGGGCGCATTCCGGTTGGTGGCGTCTTGCGAAACATTTCAAACAGGTACGGGCTACTCGTTGGAGATGCCGCGGGGGCCGTGTCGCCGCTGACTGCTGGGGGGCTTGACCCCTGCATGCGGCTTTCGACCCTGGCAGCGAAAGTCGTCGCGGAGTTTCTCGAATCGCAAAACGAACAAGTCCTGAGCGCATACTCCGGGGACCTCTTTCGCGCTCGATTCACTTCGCGATTGTGGATGCGCCGTATTGCGGCGACCACACGTCAGCCGGGGTTGATCGAACTGGCCTGCGCGAGTTTGCGGCTGCCAATACTCAACCGGTTTGCATGGCACGTGTTCTTCGGTCGCGGTTCTTTTCCGGACATCAATTTCGACCTCCGTCGACAGGTTGCAGTGGGAGCAGATTAAATCCTAATCGAGCCAACACCGTTGCGGCAGTTTCTTCGAACTTTGACGCCGGGAAGTGCGTGTCTGTAGCCCACGAATTATGTAGGTATTCACATCCTCCTACTGTGGATGTCCACATTGTCGTGGCTGTCACTTGCATTTGAGAATTGAAAAAAACCGCGTGCTGCAGCTGGTCTGAGGCATTGTCAAACAAACCGATCTACCTGGGGAGACTGTCATGACAAAACGAATCATTGCCATCGCATTTATCTTCGTCTGTGCATCAATTGCCTGGGCAATCCTCGGCGGCACAATCTTTTCACGCACCTATTCGCTCGATGCGAAAGCCGAGAATCGGGTGGCGTCAACCTGGGGTTCGCCACAAAACCAGGCGCCGCCCAGCGCCTCATTCACTCGAATCGTTCCAAAGTCTGAAGAGACGGTTGAGAACGGTAAGAAAACGGTCAAGACGACCCAGGAAGCGGTGACCACGCCGTTGCCGTTGGAGAGCAGCGCGATTGATGTGGCGCTTGATCTCGAGCATCGGCAGAAGGGGTTGCTTTGGTACAGCACGTATAAAGTCGCGTTTTCGGGTGTCTATGGATTTCGCAACACGAGTGACAAAGAGGAAGCGGTCGATTTTATGCTGAAGTTTCCTACGGCCCAGGCGATGTACGACGATTTAGCCTTCACGCTGGATGGCAACGCTCTACCAGTAACCAACCGCGATGGCGCATCGATGGGAAGGATCAAAGTTGCGGCTGGAAAAACTGTTCAGCTTGCGGTGGGGTATAGGTCACAGGGATTAAATGAGTGGCGCTATAGCTTTGGAGGTCAGGATGTAATGCAAGTTCGCGACTTCAGCCTCAGGATGAAAACAAACTTCAAGGACATCGACTTTCCGGATAACACATTATCGCCTTCCCACAAGCTTGAGACAGACAATGGCTGGGACCTCACCTGGTCCTACAAGAGTTTGTTGTCGGGATATCAGATTGCCATGGTAATGCCGGAGAAGCTGCAGCCCGGGCCACTTGCCGGAAGGATTAGTTTATTTGCACCGGTTTCGCTCTTCTTCTTTTTCTTCCTCATGCTCATCATTACAACGATGCGCGGCATCGAGCTGCACCCGATGAACTATTTCTTCCTGGCCGCAGCGTTCTTTTCATTCCACCTATTGCTAGCCTATCTTGTCGATCACGTGTCAATTCACCTGGCATTTGCGATTTCGTCTGCGGTCTCAATCTTCCTCGTCGTCAGTTACCTTCGGCTCGTTGTCGGTTTGCATTTCGCGAGCAGGGAAGCTGCGTTGGCTCAGTTCATTTACCTGGTGATGTTCTCCTATGCGTTTTTCCTGAAAGGCTTCACCGGTTTGGCAATCACCATCGGCTCAATCGTAACTCTGTTTGTGGTAATGCAAGTGACCGGACGAATCCGCTGGGCGGAGAAGTTTGCGCTAAAGCCAGCCCAGCCACCTACCGCGGAATTAACTTGATTATTAATGGATGAAAACCCTGGCGTTTCGATTTTACACCCGTCCTTGAGCCAGGTGCTTCATGGAGGTGACATGACCAGACTGGAAATTGACGGACGGTACTTGAGGCTTACCGGCGAGGATATTGACGTTAGGCTGAGAATACTCGCGGACTGAAGACGCGACCTCCTGTTTTCGAGTTCCAGGTTCCCGCGCCTTTGCGAAAAGCCCCTCCTCACGTGTCAGTCATTTGAGACGACAGGATTTACCACTGTTAAGACCTGAATGTTAATAAGCCTTAACTTTCCACGTTAACGTTTTAGGGTCTCCCCACGTCATTGTAAGTGGAGAAGAGCCTAAGTGTTGGGAAGAATGTGAGTAAAACTTTCTTCTCTAATCCGTCGTACAGCCAAATGCCCGCTATTTACGAGTCGGGAGCTCAGTCGCACAATGAAAGCCATTCTCTCCTTCTATTCTGACGCCCTGAAGATTGCTCTCCAATCGATCTTCGCCCACAAACTGCGCGCTTTTTTGACCCTGATCGGAATAATCATCGGCGTTGCTTCAGTCGTAGTCGTCGGGGCGTCGATCAGCGGCTTGAACACGTACGTGGTCGACAAAATGCAGAAGGTCTTAGGCAGTAATCATTTCATGATGGCTCGCATGGCTTTTCACGGCCGCATGTCTGATGAGGAGTATGAGCGCATAAACCGGCGGAACAAGAGGATCAACTGGGATGACTATGAGTGGGTGCGCGACCATTGTCGCACGTGCGCAGAGGTTGGCGCCCAGGTAGGTGGTGGAACCGACCTGAAGCAGGACGGGATTGAATTCCCCGGAGCCTTGATCTTCGGCTCGACCGCCAACATGGTAGACATCGAAGATAAGACAATCGCCGACGGGAGATTCATATCCGCAGATGAAGTTCAACGTTCGGCTCTGGTGTGCGTACTTGGAGGTGACATTAAGGAGAAATTTTTCCCGGGGACTGACGCGATTGGGAAGACGTTGAAAATCCGTGGCCTGCCGATGCGAATAGTGGGTGTCGAAGAGAAGCGCGGCGCATTCTTCGGGGATTCTTTCGATCGGCACGTTTACATTCCAGTGACAACTCACTTGCAGATTTTCGGGCGCAACGGACTCCAGATTCATGGCAAGGGCCACAACCGTGAGACCTTTCAGGCGACCATCGAAGACGCTCGGGTGGCGATGCGAAACAAGCATCGTTTGAAGGGAAACGAAGAAGACGACTTTGGAATCGTCAACGTTGAGGACCTCAACAAACAGATTGACCAGTTTACCGGCAGCATCGCGACTGTCGTTGTTCCCATTACCCTGATTACTCTCGTCGTGGGCGGCATTGTTGTCATGAATATCATGCTGGTGAGCGTGACGGTACGTACCTTTGAAGTTGGTTTGCGCAAGGCTGTGGGCGCCACGCGCAAACAGATCCTCTTACAATTCCTGATAGAGTCGGCAATTCTTTGTGCGCTTGGCGGGATTCTCGGACTAATGGTGGCCTGGGGCGTAACGCAATTGATCACGACCCTAGCTTCCATCACGATGACCATTACTATCACCTATATCTTGCTCGCACTGATTGTCTCAACTGCGATCGGGATGATTGCCGGCATCTATCCGGCTTTTAAAGCAGCCAGGCTCGATCCGATTCTGGCACTTACACAAGCGACCTAGGAAGGAGAGACGCGGCGACGGGGCGAAGCGGAGAAGGGGGAGAAGGGTGAGGAGTCCGGCTTAGTGATCCAAATCGGGCCGGCTTCTCTTGTAGATTGATTGAACGCTAGATGAAACTCAGGTTTTCCAAATCTGTTTTACGAGAAACTCTGGTAATGGCGCTCGATAGTGTTCGAGCGCATAAGTTCCGGAGTTTTCTGACCGTGCTTGGGATCGTAATTGGGGTGATGACCGCCATCACGATCGCTTCGATCCTGACTGGGTTGCGCCAGAACATCGTGGCCATGATCGAAGAATATGGCACCAACAACATCTACGCTTTTCACCTTTCCACTGGGCCGCGTACAGGCGAGGATCGCTCAGAACGAACCAGGAAACCTTTGACCGTCGACGACGCTGAGACTATCGAGGCCCAAGCGAGCGCTGTAGACGAAGTGGCCAAGGTAGCGCCCAACGTTGGTTACAGTGGTGGACCTTTCGACGACAACATCACTTACCAGGGACACAATTACCGTTGGGGGAATACGCAAGGGGTATCGTCAAACTATGCCGATGTTTGCAACATCACTCTCAAGGAAGGTCGATTCATCAGTGAGATGGACGATCAACAGCGAGCCAATGTGATGGTTATTGGCGTCAACGCTGCGGATGCACTCTTCCCTGGTCAGAATCAGATTGCCGGCACGAAAGTGCGCATGGGAGGACTCAACTTCGAGATCGTGGGCGTGTTGGAAAAACGAAAGGCCGGATTTTTTGGCGAGAACGAAGAAGACAATGCCGTTTTCATTCCTTTTCGGACAGCGCAGAAGGTTGCACCGGCAAAGGGTTACCTACTCTTGGTCATCCGTGGCCGCTCCGGGCAAGTGACTGAGGCGTTAACACAAGCCGAAGAAATTTTGCGGCGACGACGCAACGTGAAGTTCGGCGACCCGAATAACTTTGACATCAAGTCGGCAGACAAGTTCATCGAACAGTTTGACAGCATCACGGCAATGGTGGGCCTGATAGCGATTGCCATCTCCAGCCTGGGCCTCCTGGTGGGCGGAATTGGCGTCATGAACATTATGTTGGTCAGCGTCACCGAGCGCACCAAGGAGATCGGGGTGCGTAAAGCCTTAGGCGCGCGCCGGAAAGACATCGTACGCCAATTCTTGTTTGAGGCGATGACCCTCACATTTCTGGGTGGGATTTTGGGAGTCGTTTTGGCTGTGGGTATCAGCCGAATCGTCATGTTGATTGTTCCCAGCTTGCCCGCATCGATTCCCAGTTGGGCCGTGATCGCAGGTCTCAGCGTCTCGATTGGCGTTGGTCTGATCTTTGGTGTCTGGCCCGCCCGCAAAGCCTCGCGCCTCGATCCCATCGAGTGCCTGCGTTACGAATAACTAAGCCACACAACTTTTTGCGTCTATAATCAGGGTTGAGTTCAAGCAGTTTAGAGTTCGAGCTTTAGCTTGTCCGTGGCGCGGGGCCGCAACCTAAAGGTCGAACTCTGAACTTCCGGTCTCAAATCAACGTCCGTGGTCTTACGCTCGACCCAGAGTAACGACTTGAAAAAGACAACTTCACATCGCGACCTGATAAAAGAATTCCTCGCTTATATCCAGGTCGAGAAGGGCCTGGCCCTCAACACACTCGAGAGTTACGCGCGAGATCTTGCCCGATTGGAAAAATGGGCCACCAGGAGTGCCAAGCCACTTCAGGAGCTAACCAGACAAGACTTGAGGCACTGGATCGCAGGGCTTTCCCGAGAAGGTCTCGCGCCCTCTTCAGTGGCCAGGGCCGTCAGCGCGGCGCGCGGGTTTTTTCGCTTCCTGATGCTTGACGGCCATATCAAAAGACACCCAACCGAAGATCTCGATACACCGCAGCGTTTTGCTTACCTGCCGCAATTTCTAACGGAAGACGAAATCGACCGGTTATTTGCCGCGCCCGATATTTCGACCGAGGAGGGCATTCGGGACCGGGCGTTGCTCGAAGTAATGTATGGAGCCGGACTGCGGGTGTCTGAACTGGTCACCTTGAAACAAGCCGACGTCGATGTTCATTCGGGACTGGTAGTTTGTCATGGCAAAGGAAGCAAAGAGCGCCGCGTTCCGATTGGCAAGAGTGCGATTCACTGGCTGCAGCAGTACAGTGGCGTCAAAGCAGCCTACGGTAAAACGACTTCAGCATACATGTTTGTGAATCGCGGTAAGCCATTAACGAGGCAGTTTGCCTGGTCCATGATCAAGCGTTACGCAGCCAAGGCTGGAGTCAAGGACATCTCGCCGCACACATTGCGTCACAGCTTTGCCACGCACCTGCTCCAGAACGGCGCCGACTCTCGCTCAGTCCAGGCGTTGCTGGGTCACAGCGATATCTCTACGACACAAATCTACACCCATATCACCGATCGCCATCTGCGTTCTTCATACGACAAACATCATCCGCGGGCCCGCGTTGCTTCAGCAGGAGACAAGAAGACAAAGGACTAGGATCGGCTAATCAATGTTCTTCCTTCGCCAACCTTCCGAGGAAGCAATTCGACGATTCATTTCTTCTCAGTGCGAGCTGCCGTTTTCTTACCCCGAAGTTGGCGCTACCGCGGGCGAACTGCCGGGGGGTTACCTTGTGGATCGCAACCGCATCAAGCTTGGCACAGGTAAGGAAACCTATGAACGAGCGAGCGCGGCGCTGCGAAACTGGCAGCAGTTTGATCTCGGTTGGGTGAGAATGGTCCCAGCAGAGACGCCAATCGAAGTAGGTGCGGTGGTGGCGATACTCACGCGCCACTTCGGATTCTGGTCCCTGAACGCTTGTCGAGTAGTATACCTGATTGATGAGGACGGACCTTTGAAGAAGTTTGGATTTGCTTATGGAACTTTATCAAGTCATGTGGAACGCGGAGAGGAGCGGTTCACTATTGAGTTGCACGAAACCAACGACTCGGTCTGGTACGACATCCTCGCCTTTTCGCGGCCTAACCAGTTTATGGTGAGTCTGGGATTTCCGCTCGCCCGCCGGCTGCAAAAACGCTTCGCCAGAGATTCATTGGCCGCTATGCTCGCGAAGGCAAAAGAATGAGGGACGTCTCGCCGAAGGGCTCCGGAATGCATTATTGCTTAACGTGGGGTTAGAGAGTAGAGTAGCCCCCGTTCTCCGGATTAGCTCCTTTCCAACCGACGCACCTCGCCAAATTTTGCTTTTTTGCGGCTGACGACCGGCCACGATAATCCCGACCAAGGGCCGGTTAACTTAAAGCAAGACGGGTTGTTTTACAGGAGAAAGCTTCATGCAGGAGATGCATCCCCCACGGAACCCCGTAGCATTACCTCGTAAGCGCGTCCTCATTGTGAACTGCTACTTTGATGATTCGCGTCAACCAATTCGCAGGACCAACAAAATACCTCAGGCGGTCGGGCCGATATATCTGGCGGGGGCTTTCGCTCGCGATTTATGTGACATTCGTTGCTATACGGAGGTGGCAAGTGGTCCGTTGGAAGATGAACGACTGCTTGCCTGGCCTGACATGCTGGTCCTCACTGGCCTCACCAACGGCTTCGATCGCATGCTGCACCTCACCGCGTATGCCCGCAGCAAAAATCCGAAGGTAATTGTCGTCGCCGGTGGCCCAGCTGTCCGTGCCTTGCCGCTTCTATCGAAAAAGTTTTTTGATTACGCGTGCCTGGGAGACATTGAAGAGCTGTGCGACGTGATCGCCGAAGCTTTTGGTCCCGGTTACGCGGCGAAACAGATGCTCCCGCGCTACGACCTGGCTTACTGGTTGGGGCGAATTGGTTATGTAGAAACAACCCGCTACTGCAATTTCCGCTGTTCGTTTTGTGCGCTTACGGCCGAGGGGCGGCCTTATCAAACTTACGACCTCGATTACATCCGGCAGCAAATTATGGCATCGGGCAAGAGAAGCAGAATGTTCTTTCTCGATAATAATTTCTATGGAAGCGACCGGAATCATTTCCGGGCTCGCGTAGGCGTGATCGATGAA
>JAMQPH010000271.1 GCA_023717605.1 Pyrinomonadaceae bacterium | reverse complement strand
CGAGGGGGCGGCCACGGAGGGACGCCCTACGATGTTATTCACGGGGAGTGGGCTAGCGTTTGTGACCGCTAAGAAAGTCTTCGCG
Source organism: Pyrinomonadaceae bacterium (assembly GCA_023717605.1). GTDB lineage: Bacteria > Acidobacteriota > Blastocatellia > Pyrinomonadales > Pyrinomonadaceae > PSRF01. Next base: position 12,102 of record JAMQPH010000271.1, on the reverse strand, counting down.
GATCGGCGAAAAAATATCGATCAGAACAACCTCCTGGTCCATCATGGTGGCCCCATGCCAGCAGTTTGGTGGGAAGTGCAATACATCGCCCTCCGAGGCAATGCGTTCCTTGCCCTCGATGAAAAAGCGTACCCGCCCGCGTTCGACAATGGTCATCTGCTCGTGAGGATGTTCGTGTTCGGGAGTAACCAGGAACGGCGCAAACCGAAAACGGCAGATCATCATGTTTTCACCAACCAGCATCTGCCGCTCGATCCCTTCGGCTGGGTGCTCGACGGGAATGTTGGACCAGTCCAGGTGTCGCCCAACGCCGTTACCTGACGCCGTGGTCGTTGATGTTTCGGCATTGTTCCGGGGATTTGTTGACATTTTGTACCTCTATCTTCCTGCCACTGCTTCCAGACCCGATCCGCCGGCGGCGTATTCCGGCTGCACATTCACGACTCCATATTGGCGGTCCTCACCTTCTTTTATGGCCGCCATCATCCAGAGGAAGTTGATTTGTCCGCCGGGAGCTGCCACGTTTGGGTGATAACCCTTGGGCATCAGAACACAGTCCCCTTCGCGCACTACCTGGACCAACTCGGGAGACTGAGGGTCTGTATAGACGAACTGCACGCCAAAGGAAGGCGAAGGCATATCAATGAAGAGATACGCTTCCTCGAGCATGCGGGAATGCTCGTGCGGAGGCCACGAGGTCCAGTTGCCTGGAGTGGAGAAGGTGACTCCCGCCATGATGCGACCGGCGTCGACGTTCGCTCCGATTAAGACGTTTAGGTCGCGCTCGGCGGGTGGTTTGCCTGCGATCAGATGCAATTTAGGATTCTGTCGTACCTCAGAGTAAGAAACAAACTTGACTGGATAACGCTGCGAAACAGGCGCCGAGACCTCGGCCAAATCGCAGCCCTCAGCTCCGTTCGCCTGGACTTCAATATTCGAATCGCGTGGAATGTAGACCGCATCGTAACGCGAAAGTTCAAAGGTCTCTCCAGCCGACGAGACCTTCGCCGTGCCTTTCAAGCAGATCAGTCCGGTTTCGTGATCATTGTTCTTAAAACTGATCGGAGCATCATCGGCGCCGAGTGTTATTCGTCCGTAGTGCAAGAATCGAGCTGCGGTGGCGCCGGGTGCGACCGCAGTACGGCGCCCTTGCCCCTTGTGAGTGGCGGGAACAAAACAGGTTTCCGGGGTGATGTTATTAAGTGCTATATCTTCGGCCATGAAAACACTCTCCTTTAATGTGTGACTTGATTCTTTTCCACTGTCGAGTTCCCGTTTACTGTTAAGGCGAGTTCGCAGCGTATCGGGTTACCGGGTTGTATGCGCAAATTGCTCGACTCAAACACGAGATGCAGCGGAATTGCTCCCCGCACCCCGCGCCCCAAGGCACTGTCTCCGGCGGCAAAGATCCGTGTGACCACAGGAAAACTCGCGCTGAGCATCTTCACTTCCAAACTTCCTTCATCTGTCACCCCAAGCGGGCTGCCCGCTTGGGGACCCCGGTTTGAGGAGAACCTATCGACACGCACATTATTACTTGTGTTTGTTTCCAGGTTCGCGTGAGTTGTGGGCACCACGAGTTTCCACCGACGAACTCTGAGAGGCTGTTTGGCGGTCAGGATCTCCTCTCGAGTGAGAGTGTTGTTTTTGATACTCCACAGCACATCGCTCGTTAATCCCACATCAACCAGGTCGCCCGGCTTGGCTCCGACCAGCGCCCAGCGGTTCCAACGCACATGAAGAGTTTGTCCATTAAGAGACGGTTCAATCAGATCTGCACCGTCGGTGGCCACGATTGTCCGTCCATCTTCGAGTTCGAAATAAGGCGCCATGGCTGGATAGATCTGTTCGACCGGCGCCGAAAAACCTGCCAAGCCGTATGGCACCGGCAAGTAGTTGGCAATTCCAGGTTTCGGACCAGTTGTGATTGGCAAGGCGAAACGCAAAGCACCCTGTCGCACTAACCACACTCCGAACGAACGGTCTGTATTCTGGCGAAAGAATTCAAACCGTGCGACACGCGACAACGTTGGTACGGTGGGGAAAGAAGTCACACCTTCACGGTCGAGAGCATCCATCAGGGTTGTGTGCGAGTTGGCGAGCTTACCGAAGAATCCCGTGGTCTGTTGCCATTCGCGCTCGCGAGTGATGTAGGCGTAGTTCCCGCGTCCGAATGCAAACAAAGAAAGAAGGTGTGCGTTATCTCGGAAATCAGCCCGCAGATAACGCCATGCTTGATAGTAGAGCGCAGCAATATCTGCCAGTGGGGCCGGTCGAAACTCCGGGTGCGCTGCAAGAAAACCCGCAATCTCAGGCGTATCCAAATAGCTGACGATACCCTGACTACGTCCCCAGTTATACCCATAGCCGTCTTCTGAGACTAAATCCCACCACAGGCGCATCTGCGCGACGAGAGATGGGCGCAATTTATCAAGCAGATCCTTTCGACCGGCCCTTTCAGCTGCTTCCCAAACGTAACGCGCATACTCATTCGAGTAGCGATCAAAGCGGCCGGTTGGTGGCGCGTCGTCGGCATAAAGAGCACCACTGGTAAATTGAATTGCAGCTTTGTCGAGGAGTCTGTCCAGAAAGTTCCGGTCAGTCGAAATGCCGAGTTCATATCCGATGCTGGCGATGCGCGCCGCGACTCCCAGATAGTTCTCGGCGAGATTGATGACCTTGTTAGTGCGCGGATCGTAAAAGCGCTCGGGGTTTAGGAGCGATCGCCACGCTGTCTGCTCTTCGGGGGAGAGGCTTTGCCAGAGTGGGTTTGTCTTTAAGTCGCGCCCGAAGTGGCGAAGAGCGAGAGCCGCATAAAGTTGCGAGAACGCTTTGCCGCCACCCTTAGCTTCCACGAGCCCAATCTTGCCTACCCATTTCGCCAGATCACGCCCGGCCAAGTCACGCTGCCCGGTTGTCTCAGCGTAGGCCGCCAGGGCACGCATAAACGTTCCCCAGGAAAATTCTCCGGTTGTTAGTGCACCTACAACGCGATCCGGAGGGGGCTCGAGCGCTTTGATGTCAATGAGATGCGCAGCTAGTTCTTTCCCTAGAAAGTCATTAATCTCGGCGCGCAAATCAGAGGACTTCACCGCCATCGCTGACGTCGCAGGCAGCGAAGCTTGTGAACTTGCCCCGGTAGTTGCGACGCTCGCCAGCAGGCTCGCAATCAGCACCACGGAGCAAAATATTGATCTGCGCGTTATACCCATGCGTTCGAGTTGCTGTTAATGGTAACGCCCGCCCTTGCCGAAACGAAGGGCGCCGGCGAGCGTTACGATCTGGTGGCTGCGATACTTGAAGCTACATCAACGACAATCACAGACTGAAGTTTTTGCCACGTTCTCAGAAGGTGAACTTCAGGCCAAACTGGATGTTGCGCGGCGGTCCGGCAGTCGCGATTGTGCCGAACCCCGCATTACTGCGATTGCTGTCAAGATCGCGGAAGTTAGTGCGATTGAATGCATTGAAAATGTCAGCTTGAAGCTGCAACTTAACCTTCTCACCCAATCCAATCCGCCGGCGGAAGGAGAAGTCCCACGTCTGCGAGCCCGGTCCCAGAAGTGTGCCCGGTCCACAGGTACCACGCCGGCTGTCGGGAGCGGCAGCAAACGCTGCAGGGTCAGCCCAAGCGTTGGGGCCACGTTCACCGTTGGGGAAGAGCCCATCGCCGCCAAGGCAGTCCGCCCGGCGATTCCCAAGTGCTGAGCCCGGGCCTGTGCCGGTAGCGGTAACGGTAGAATAGGGGCCTGTCTGCAATCGCGTGATGCCGCTGATTTCATAACCGTCCAGCAGCGCTTTGGTGAAACCAGTCGTGCGACTAAACATCTTTATGGCGTAAGTGTAAGTCGCAGCGAAAATGTGGCGGCGGTCGAAGGTAGCTGGACCGTAGTTGAAACTGCGGTTGAACGGATCCTCCGGGTTGTCGTTAAAGCCGCTCGCATCAGTCAAAACTTTCGACCATGTGTAAGAAAGCGTCATGAGCAGATCGCCCTTGCGCTTGGCAGCATAGAGCTGCATGCCGTGATAGTTCGAAGTCGAGTCGCTCAAGCGCATCCGGATCGCCGTGTATCCCTTGAATGGTCGCAGAGCATTGATATTCACGTTCGGCCCTCCGGGCGGCAAGTTGGCTCTCAGGGCTTCGAATGTTGGCTGGTTGATGTCTGGCTGACGAATCAAGTGTCGGCCTAAATTCCCGACGTAGGCCGCCTCCGTGAAGATCCCGTAAGGCATTTCACGCTGCACGCTCAAGCTGTAGCTCATTGTGTAGGGGTTGTCGAGATTAGGATCAACTGCATTGATCTGAGCGAATGGCGCGGCTGTAGTCGATCCACCGGCAATGTTGCTCAGGTTTGCGTTATTAAACGACGCGCTGGTCGCATAGGGAGGATTACTGAGCGAAGGGAAAATAAGATTGCCTTCAACTCGGTCGTAATACATCCCGAAGCCGCCGCGAATCGCCGTCTTATTATCGTCGAAAGGCGTGAACGCGAAGCCGACTCGCGGCATAAAGTAATGGTGCGGATCATAGAGTCCACGGGGTGCTCCCGTAGGCACAGCCATGACAGCAGCGCTATCTCCACCCGGCACACGTCCAAGCTCTTCCGGAGGAACACCGTTGCCCGCGCGAATCAGGCCATTCAGACGGTTGCCACCGCGAGCAGGGTCAATGTTTCCGTTGTTCAAAATTGTAACCGCCTGGATTGGGTCATACAGAGAGGGATCAAAATTGGCCAGGTTGTTAGCCTGCGTGTAAATGGGCAGACCGTATTGGTAACGCATTCCGATCTCCAGGCTCAACCTTCGATTTACTCTCCAACTGTCTGCACCGAACGCTTCGAATTGAGTGAAGCGAAAGAAACCCAGCGGATCAAGTGCTTGCTCGCTGTAGGTGCGAAAGTTTCCGAGTAAGGCATCAGCAAAAGCGTTGCTTGTCGTACGGGTATTGCTGCCGGTGCTGAAATCAACATTTCCGGCGTAAGTCGTGCGCGCATTCTGGTCAATGCGGTTGCGCGTAATACTAAAACCAGTCTTGAACGTGTGATTCCCGCGCGTGTAGGTGATCGTGTCGCTGCCGGTTATGTCAGTTGTAGGGGAGAGCAATGATCGAGCCGCTCCGGCGAAGGAAGCGAAGCCTGTGATGGTCGTGTCGGGTATAGAGTTCTCGAACCTACCGCCGCCGGTAAAGAGTTGCTGATATTGAAAGCCATAGGTATCGCGCTGCCAAAGATCACCAGCCGGCGGTATGCGCTGGGCCACCCATGCTCCGGTTATTTTTGCTTCATTGATGAGCGTCGGTGTGACGAGCCACGTATAGGAAAGCTGGATCGACGTACCGGGTCGGAGGCGATTGCTCGGGCTCGTCGGCAACTGCGAGTTAATAAATGTACCGAATGGATCAATCAGCACGTTCTTGTCGTGGATGTAACGACCATACAGGCTGTGTTTGTCATTGAAGCGGTAGTCGACCCTTAAGAGATCCTCGCGATAGTCAAGAGGGTTCGGTTGCTGGAAGGTGATGTTGTTCCCAATAGGACTGTCTACAAAGCCCGTCGCGAGGCCAATTGCCGTGCGGTAAACGTCGGCAATTGCAGCTCCGTCCGGAGTAATCCTGTTGGTAGGTATGATGTTGCGCAGGGCGACAGTAGTACCGCCGAAACATCCCGTCCGGATTGCCTGCGTAGTGACAACTCCGTTGGAATTGACTACCGGGGCCACACAAGTGTTAGCAGCATTATTGGGATCTCTAATTACCCCATCGTCCGGCGTCCCCACAAGGCCGTCGAAACCGCGCAATCTAAAAGCGAAATTGCCGTTAAGTTCAGCCAGGGTTGGCACTGTACGTCGCTGCGCATTTGAGAGACGGCGAATGTATTTCCACTCCTGCCCGCCGAAGAAGAAAAGCTTATCCTTAATGATGGGACCACCAAAGCTGTAGCCGAAGTTGTTAAACCTCAGGCTAGGTCTGATCGGGGCGAAAAAGGGTCGGGCATCGAGTTTGTCGTTTCGCACAAACTCGAAGGCGCTGCCGTGAAACTGATTGCTGCCACTGCGGGTGGCAAGACTGACCTGTGCTCCGGAATTACGTCCATACTCCGCGGAGAAGTTTGAGGTTTGTATTTTGACTTCCTGGATGTAATCAATACCGACGTTGTTGATTTGGCTGGCGTTGCTGCCGGACTGCAAGTTGATCCCGCCGTCAACGGTCACATTGTTTGTTTGCCCACGATTGCCGTTAATTGATTGATTGCCTGTGGCGAGGCTTGTCGTCAGCTCCAACTGATCGTCATTGAGCAGCGCAACTCCGGGAACCAGGGAGAGAAGTTGTATGTAGTTGCGCCCATTCAGCGCGAGATTTTGAACCTGCTGGGTGTCAATTATGCGAGCGACTTCCCCGGAAGTTGTGTTGACGGTTTCGCCGCCAGAGGTCGTAATCTGGACGGTCTCAGTAACGGCGCCTGCCTCCAGGGCGAGATCAACAGTCAGTCGAGCGTCAGACGTCAGGCTAATGCCCTCCTGAACAGCTTTCTTGAAATTTGCCTGCTCGGCCGTCACGACATAAGTCCCGACGGGTAGATTTGTCACGGTGTAGAAGCCGCTGCCGTCAGTAGTGGCATTGCGCGTCAGATTGGTAGCCGTGTTAGTTGCGGTAACCGAAGCGTTTGCTACAACGGCGCCCGACGCATCCGTCACCGTGCCGGAAATGCGTCCGACCACGGTTTGAGCGCAGATGGTGAGAGCGCTACACACTAACAGCAGAAGGGCTCCGGCTAACCCGGAAAAAGAAATGACGTGACATCGGGATTTGTTTGCACTAGACATGACGATCGCCTCCAAGGTGTGAGCGGAGGGCAGGCAATTGGAACAAGATTGGGCCGCCGCCGATACTTGTCTCAAGGACCAGTGCCTCCGGAGTTATGCTGATTCGGAAATTCCAGAAGAGCTATGAGCTCGGCGCCGGTGGACTAAGTTGTTCTAGTCTGGGCGCGGCTGGATTCTCAAACACCAGCGTTAGAACGGAATCAAAGTGTGGTTGCCGACTAAACCAGGAAGAATGCGTCAAACCTAAATGAACAGTCGACGCAGCTACTGCTCTTGATAAGACCCTTGCTCGTACCGATCTGCGATTAACTTTTGCGAGGACCTTTAAGCCACCATCGGAGCGGCGAACGCCGGAGCTGCCACCAAGGCTGCTGCTCCCCTCAATCGTGGATGTTCATCGACTGATACGGTCCTGATTTCGGTGCGCGCTGCGAGCGCCGTTAACGCTCGCTCAACCATGGCTGCTTTGACTGCCGATTCGATTAAATCCCAGGCAGCTGTGATCTCGCCGCCGATGTAGATGCGGCCGGGATCAACAGCATTAATAATTGAGGCCAATCCCAACCCCAGATAACGGCCGGTTGAGTGCAAAGCGGCGAGTGCTTTGGCGTCACCATTTCTTGCTCGGGCAATTAAATCCTCAATCGTAAAAGTCGCATTCTCCGCCGAGATGGGTTTCGACTCGTTAGGATTACGACCAAAATATCGAGACAACGTGGCGAGGTTTGAAACGTACGCTTCCCAACAGCCCGTGGCGCCGCAGGAGCACCTTGGTCCATCAATACTGAGCGGAACATGTCCAAACTCGCCGGCGATATTGTTTCGCCCGCGTACGATCTCTCCGTTGACAACAACGCCCACTCCAACTCCGTCAGACACGCTTACGAACGCCAAGTCTCCCGAGTGGCCGCCGCCGCGGGCCCACACTTGTGCCAGGGCACATGCGCGGCCGGAGTTTTCGATCTGAACTGGTAAGGCCGTGGCAGCAGAAAGCGCATCCTTGAGATCAACGTCCCGCCATCCAAGAGTGGGAGCATGCAAGACTCGCCCGGAACCATGATCAGTCATACCCGGCACGACGACTCCCACTCCCTGGCAAGTGGCATTAGAGCGATTCTCGGCGACCATCGCCTTGATTCTCTTGCCCAATTCAGAAATTAAAACGTCAACATCTCGGTTGGTCGGGAAGTTTGTGATGCCGACGAGAGGCTTACCCAGCAGGTCCGTAGCCATCAGGTAGGTGCGGGTCGCGCGTATGTCGACAGCGATAACGTAGCGCTCACGTGAATCAATATATAAAAAGGTCGGTTTGCGGCCCCGACCACCACCTTCACCAGTCGCGCCTTCGAAAATCAGGGCTTCTTCCAAGAGCTCATTAACCAGCACTGAAGCCGCACCCCGTCGCGTTCCCATTAACCGTGCGAGGTCGGCACGGGAGACGGGCTGGTGCGTCCGAATCAGAGTAAGCGCGATTTGTCGATTGATTTCTCTCGATGTGCGCCGCTTGGCTATCTGAAAGCGCTTCGGGTCGATTTTTCGCATAAGAGCCTATATGTCTGCTTCTGAGTCAAATCGAACTTATTACTTCACAAGTTTAGGTTAGGAAGGACGTTAAAGTTACGCTTAACCGGGATTTCAAGGTCTCAAATTGGCTGCCACCAAGATGATCTGTCCCAGATATCCAGAATTTGTCCCAAGTGAGAACATATTAAACCAGGAATCGGAAATGTCAACATGAAATTTTTGACCAATGAAGATCGAATTGAGCAAATTACCCGAACCGGCAAGAAATTCTGCTAGTGTTGTTTCTGTGAAGTATAGGCCTTGAGTAGACATCCTTTCGCTCTAGCATTGATCCCAAAATGCAAAACGACCGCGGCTTGATTTTTATCCACATACCAAAAACAGCCGGCAGCACTTTGCGTCCGATCATGGATCGCAATCACCCCCGCGACGTGATTTGCAAACTCGATTTCCTTCCGAGAGATCTGGATGCGTTTCTGCGACTTCCCGAACCGGCACGATCACGAATAAGAGTGTTGCAAGGCCACTTCCCGTTTGGTTTGCACAAGCACTTGGTTGTTCCTTCCGACTACCTGACCATTTTGCGCAATCCTGTGGATCGAATCATTTCGATGTACTACTGGATTCACGGAAACCAGGACCATGTGCTAAACAAGCTGGTCCGGGCAATGAGCCTGAAGGATTTTGCTGACAGCGGTTTTGAGATAACTGCCAATCATCAAACCAGTCTGATCAGCGGCCTGACAGCCAACAGCAACAGCGACGCTTTGGCAGTCGCTAAGAAACACTTGCAAGATGAGATCACTGCTTTTGGGTTGAACGAGAGATTCGATGAATCGCTACTGCTTTTCAAGAAGCGACTCGGATGGAAGCACGTGTTTTACTCCCGCCGAAATGTGACGAGAAGCCGTCCTCGCGGCACCGAGGTGCCGGATTCAGTTCTGGATGTAATTCAAAAACACAACTCGTTGGATCTCGAGCTGTACGAGTTTGCCAGGCAGAGGTTTGACGAGACTATCAGCGCCCTGGGCCCTTCCTTTCAAGATGAGGTCCGTCGCTTCCAAAGAATCAACAATATCTGGGCGCGGTTTGATAAGGGGCGTCACGCGTTGCGAAGGAGCTTGCCGGATCCGGTAAAGGCCGGACTCAAGAAAGTGCTAGGGCGGCGTTAAGATCCGCAGCGTATGACAACGGAAAGACTGAAAACTGTACTGCGGTTTGTTGCTCCGTTAATGGGTAGCCGCTACTACGTCGGCCTGTCATTTCTGTTCGCTTTTATCTCGTTTAGTGCGTCGGCACAAACATCTAAGGTTTGGGTAGCGGACAATGGCGACGGCACTTTTCGAAATCCGATTCTTTACGCCGACTATTCTGATCCCGACGTGGTGCGCGTGGGCGATGACTTCTATCTCACTGCTTCCAGCTTCAACAGCGTGCCAGGTCTTCCCATCCTTCATTCCAGGGACCTGATAAACTGGAAGATCATCGGGCACGCATTCTCTCGGCAACCTCCTTTCGACGTTTTCAGCAAGCCACAGCACGGCAACGGCGTCTGGGCCCCGGCCATTCGATACCACAACAATGAGTTCTATATTTTCTATTCGGATCCGGACTACGGAATCTACCTGGTGAAAGCCAGGAATCCCTCCGGGCCGTGGTCAGAGCCTTTATTGATCAAGGCCGCTAAAGGCTGGATAGATCCTTGTCCTTTTTGGGACGACGATGGCAGAGCCTATCTGGTAAGTGCGTTTGCCAGAAGCCGGGCTGGAGTTAAGAGCATCCTCGTAGTGAGTCGAATGAGCGCTGATGGAACGAGGCTACTCGATGAAGGGGCTATCGTCTTTGATGGCCACGAGAAACACCCAACCGTTGAAGGCCCCAAATTCTACAAGCGCAATGGCTACTACTACATCTTCGCGCCCGCGGGCGGAGTTGAATCGGGCTGGCAGTTGGCACTCCGTTCGAAAGATATCCATGGTCCTTATGAAGGGAAGATAGTTCTGGCCCAGGGCAAGACCAGTATCAATGGGCCTCATCAGGGTGCCTGGGTAGACACTGCTACCGGCGAGTCCTGGTTCCTGCATTTTCAGGATCGCGGCGCTTACGGACGCATAGTTCATTTGCAGCCAATGAAGTGGGTGAACGATTGGCCGCTCATCGGAATCGACCCGGACGGTGATGGCACAGGTGAGCCCGTCCTGAGTTTTCAGAAGCCGAGAGTCGGCCGCACGTATCCGGTAACTACCCCACAGGATTCAGACGAATTCAATGACAGCAGCCTGGGTTTGCAGTGGCAATGGCACGCCAATCCGCAAACGAACTGGGCGTTCGTATCAAGCGCCTACGGCTTTTTGCGGTTATTCAGTGTGCCGTTGCCCCGGGACTTCAGCAACTTTTGGGACCTGCCCAATCTGCTGCTGCAGAAGTTCCCCGCGCCGTCGTTCACTGCCACCACCAGGGTCACCTTCACAGCACGTAATGATAACGAGAGGATGGGACTCGTTGTCATGGGGTTGAATTACGCCTACGTTGCTGTGAAGAAAAGATCTGATGGACTCTATATCTCACAAACAATTTGCAAAGATGCTGACAAGCAGACCCTGGAAAAGGAAACTCCCGGCGTTCGGCTTACCGGCGGCAATCTCTACCTGCGTGTAAGAGTAGGAGAAGACGCTCTCTGCAATTTCAGCTACAGCGTCGATGGAAAGAGCTTCGCTCCGATAGGCGAATCGTTTAGCGCGCGTCAGGGAAGATGGATTGGAGCCAAGATTGGTATCTTCGCCATTGGTTCCGGCGACGCCAGTGAAATGGGTTACGCCGACTTCGACTGGTTTAGAATCGAGTAATCCTGAAGTTAGTAAGCGGTATTGATCCGCTATTGGTCTTACCGTACAAAGAGTAATGATTAGATTGGTCATTAAATATCTTGACACCGAGTGTCGTAAGCGATCAGAATGGCCCGCGATTTGGCAGGAACAGTAGGTTTCTACGCTTTCATTCGGTCCTCAAGAAACGACTTCTTTCGTGTTCGCAGTTCATAGGCTCTAATTGGTTAGACCGATATCCAGATCCTAGGCTAAGAGTACGCACCCTCTGTCCGAACCCGGAGAGGAAACCCAGATGGATACGACAGGCAAGTTCGCGGCGGGCGCCGGAGGGATATCATCATCTTCGCGCGGCCAGACTCAGGTTGCGGCAACATCCTTCCTTGCATTGTTCTCAATCGTTGGCCTCGCCCTTTACGGCCTGCCTTTTTATTACGACTTCATGGTCAAGGATTTTGGGTGGACGCGGGCGGAGGTCACGTCAGGGAACTTTTACAGCAAACTTCTTATCGGCCCTTTGTTCGGTTTCGCCGCCGGCTGGATCGTGGATCGTTTCGGTCCACGCCGGATGATGATGGCCGGAATTCTGATGGCCGGCACTGCACTTGTGGGACTCAGCTACGCCTCGACTCTGGGGCTATTCTATTTCTTCTACTTATTCAACGCACTCGGCTATGTCTGCGGCGGACCGTTGCCCAACCAGGTGCTGATATCGCGCTGGTTCACCAGTGCGCGAGGTAAGGCCATGGGCTTTGCTTACTTAGGCATCGGCGTCGGTGGAGCGATCGCGCCTCTGCTTTCCCATCGGCTGACGCAGCAGTTTGGCTGGCACGGAGCGTTGCGTACGTTGGGCATCCTGGTCGTGTTGATTGCGCTGCCGATGGCCTTCTTTATCAAGGAGAGTCCAGGGAAGGAAACGAGCGAGACGTCC
>JAMQPH010000440.1 GCA_023717605.1 Pyrinomonadaceae bacterium | reverse complement strand
CTGCGACGATCCATGCGTCCAGCTTTCTGGCTGAACAGAGCCGCGAGACATTTTCTGGAGCTGGTCATCGCCGATGGCTGCTGCCGCTCGGAGCCCCGCTTCAAAATCGCCCGGCTCGATCAGGTTCCGCTCACGCTTGGCATGGTGGCCCCAGACGCCGGCGAAACAATCGGCCTGCAGTTCCATTCGCACCGACAAGGCATTCCCCTCTCGTTCAGTGGCCTGGTGCTGGAGGCGCGTCACCTTCTCTGCAATGCCCATCAGGTTTTGCACGTGATGGCCCACCTCATGGGCGATCACGTAGGCCTGCGCAAATTCACCTGGCGCGCCCAACCGTTGCGCCATGACTTTGAAAAAGGACAGGTCAAGGTAGACTTTGTGATCGTTGGGGCAATAGAAGGGGCCAACGGCTGACGAGGTGGTGCCACAGGCCGAGCGTACACCTCCGGTGAAGAGGACGAGTCGAGGATCTTCATACCGCGGCCCAAGGAGTTGCCTCCAGGTGGTTTCCGTGTCGGCGAGGACAATCGCGGCGAATTTCCCCAGTTGGTCGTTGGGCGATCCGGTCGGTGCGGGTTCGGAGGGTGCCGATGAGTCAGTTGTCTCTTGCACGCCATTGAGCATGTTGATGAGGGTCAAGGGATTAATGCCAGTGAAATAGCTGACGGCGAGTACAAGGACGATGCCGCCCAGTCCCAGCCCTCCGACCCTGACCGGTCCCATACCTCGACGATCTTCGACGTTGCCGCTTTCCCGTTGTCCCTCCCAACGCATGAGGTAACGGTACCCTTTCCGGAGTCTTGCAATCTGAGCAATTTTGACCAGATCGCGGAAATTTTCGGCGGTATGATCGCTATGCTTCAGACAGCGCGACGGCAGCCCTCCTCGCGAGAGATGAAGTGAAGGCTCGGCTCCGAAAGGGGCCTGGCCTTTATTTTGATGCGAATCTAGGTATCCTGGATCAGCGCAGCATGTTTCCGCGATCGAGCCAGAAAACCAGGTCAGGTTTGATGCCCAAACTCACCACCAATCTCGTGACGCCTATCACAGACTTCACGCTCGCGTGTGATCGACTACTGAACGACCCGATCACGCGCGATGCGTTGACTAAGGACGAGCTGGACCTTCTCAAAATGTGTGTTCAGCGACTCACGGTGAGATTTCAACTAGCCGGGTGACGAGAGCCTTGGACAGTCAGGTGCTGTCTGACCACGACTAGGGCTTTTCCTCGTGTGCACTGTTCCGGAGACGCAGTACAGTGAAGTTGCTTTTAGAACCAGCCATGGAAAAACTGCGACCCCCTGCTCTCGGCGCAGTGAAACCATGGAGAGCTTCTGAGGAAAAAGGCTCGGCTCCGAAAGGAACCGGGCTTTGTTCTGTCTTGAGACCAAGGAACTCGGCGAGTCCAATGAATCGGGGAGCGTAGGACGTGCCGTTTGTGCCGTTATGGTGTGGGCTGATCCGCAGTCGGTGCCGCCGTGGGAGTGGCGGAAGCAGAAATCGCGTGAGTGGGACGACTTATTTCTTGGCGTTGGCGCGCTTGGCTTGAGCCTGCGTCACTCTCAGTGGCACCCTGATTTTGGGGCCAAAAATAATAGGTTTCCTGGTACACCGTGATGAATTCCTCGGGGAAATTGAAGGGGGAACCGAAATGGTTCACGCCCCCGTTGATATGATCGTCGTTTTTCAGATCCCAACGGTCTTGTTTGTCGGGATCGATCAGGCCCACGAGCGGCACCCCTTCATACACCCTGTTGCCCAACCCGAAGATGCCAGGTCCGCCGACCAGCGCCGCATAGAGGCTGTTCGCCTTCTTCGCGCCATTCGAATCGTCGAGGCGGCGCACGACTTCCTTCAGCGCGTCAGCCACCACCTCCTGCTTCTCAAAGACCCCGTGCCAGTTGGCATTCATGCCTCGGTTCAACGGCTCGTTGTAGAGCAGTTGCGTGGTCCATTCGGTGGTGTGAATT
>JAMQPH010000347.1 GCA_023717605.1 Pyrinomonadaceae bacterium | reverse complement strand
GATGGAGTAGTCCGCCACGAAACAAAGGCGGCGCCAGGCGGCGCACTCCAGAATGCGAACGGTTGTTTGACTTGCAGGAGGTAAAGGCTAAAATGCGTTCCTCCAAAGGCTTCTCCGCCGCTCAGGGCGTGATCATCCACGCAGTCTCGGTGTCACGGAGGTTTGGGCATGCCGTCACAAGCTAAAGGTTCCGGTAGTATCCTCTCAAGCAAACAATCGAGGTTAGTCCGCGCTTCGTTTGGGCCGGACTTGCCGCCGCTTCTCGACCTTAACAAGTCACGCGCTGATGAGTTGCGGACTCACCCACTCGTTGGTAAGAGCCTTTCGAAGAAGTTGCTTCGCCTGCGGAAGCAGGGTCGGATAGTCACACCGGGTGATATCTTCCACGCGGGACTGATAAGTCGCGATCAGTTACGGAGTCTTGAGCATTACTCGCATGGCAGCACCATCATCAAGCCTCTTCTCAAGACCGTAGCAGTCAAAGGCGGGCGCATCTTCGTAGGCGAGGCGTTTAGTCTCGAATTTGACTGGGTCGCGGGCATCGTGTCGCGGCCGGAGATCCTTTCTCTGAACGTCCGCTTCCCTTCCGGCCGACGATCTGAGTTTCACGTGCGTCTTTCCAGGGCAAATCAGGAAGCACTCAGCCTGAGCCTGCCTGGCTTTGTATCAGGCGAATCAGGTGAGTTCTACGTGCTTGCGACACTTCGAGACGGAGCCGGAGGAGTATCCCGGCAGAGTGCAATCTTCAATGTTTTTACGCGGAATCCGGTACAGATGTACGTAACTCCTCAGTTCCTCACACAATCAGGATCTTCAGGCGCGCCAAAATATAACTTCGCGACAAAGCGATGGGAGTGCCATGCCAGCATTCGCTGGGTCAACGGTGAGAACCAAAGGGTGAACCTGGGACGGCGTGTAGACATTCATGTTACGGATGCCGGCATTGGAACGGTAGCTGACTTCTCTATCAATCTTGCTAACGACGTAGTTATCCCCGCGCAATCCACGATCTATGGAACCTGGTTTACTTCGCACGGCAGCGGCGGAGGTGTCTTCGAAGAATTCTCGGCCAAGGGTGATCTTACCTTTCGCTATACGATGAACGGGTCCGGGTTCTCGCCCGTGAGATCGCTGGTGTGGTGTACGATGCGAACTATCGGGTACAACTGCATTCGTGTAGGTAACTGTACTGGCAGCGAAATTGCTGAGTACCAGAAGGCGGGCGCAGTCGTTGCATCGGGCATTCTCCAGTCCCAGAATTTGACCGTGTATGGGACAGAGCTTTACAAGATGGAAGGCACTCCGGAGCTGGATGCGGACAAGGCACGCTGGCGCTTCATCGACAACGATGACGAAGCTTTTGCAATGTTCGAGAAGTATTCAATTCCGAACTGGTATCTCGATGTCTTCATGGTCGAGGGATTAGCTGGTGGACTCGGCGGATCACCAGTTAACGGGCCCGCTGATAAGAAAGGAAAAAAGAGCGGCATTGTCATCGCGCGCGACAGCGACACCGTGAATATGGGGCAGACTTTTGCCCACGAGAGTGGTCACCATCTTGGACTCGAACACGCCGATGAAAACGATGGGTGCTCCGACACTGACCCTGCATCACCTACAATCTCCGACAACTTCCTCTTCTCGAGTTCCAAAAAGACGAGTGCTGTGATTACTGGGTGCCAGATCAACAAAATGAGACA
>JAMQPH010000338.1 GCA_023717605.1 Pyrinomonadaceae bacterium | reverse complement strand
TTTGGCTTCGCGCTCACCGGCATCGGTGGACTGGTCGCCATCAACCGCACCTTCGATGAAGACGCGCTGCGCAGTGGACTGAAGAACCACACGCTCGACAGCGTGATGTTTCCGCACGACCCCATTCGCAATGCACCCCAGATCATCAGCAATCTCAACAAAGTCTTCCCGCCAGCTAAGGGTCATCACCTGTTTGGACCAATGGTCCAGATCGCCTGGGGCACGCCCCCGCTGATCACGGCCGAGATCGGGGTGGTGCTGGAGCTGGGCGCGCGCCTGCGCTTGTTGATCCTGGCCCAGATCGCCGCCATTCTCCCCCGCCGCGATAACGATCTGGTGCGCCTGCAGATGGATGCCATTGGTATTCTCGACTTCGATCAGGGCACCGCCTCGCTCGATGCCTCACTCTACGATTCGCGGCTGCTGAAAAAGTTTGTGCTCACGGGCGATATGGCCATGCGCTTGAAGTGGGAAGGGTCACCTCACTTCGCGCTCTCGGTCGGCGGCCTGCACCCCGCTTTTCAACCACCACCTAACTTCCCCAAGCTGGAACGCATCGCCATCAATCTCTCGTCAGGTGATAACCCGCGCTTGCGCTGTGAATCCTACTTCGCGATCACCTCAAACACGGTGCAGTTTGGCGCCCGGGCGGAACTGTATGCCGCGGCGGCCGGCTTCAGCATTCACGGTGACATCGGGTATGACGTGCTGATCCAGTTTGACCCCTTCTTCTTCCTGGCTGAGTTTCATGCCCAACTGCAACTCAAGCGCGGCTCGTCCAATCTCTTCAAAGTGCGCCTGGAAGGATCGTTAGCAGGCCCACGGCCGCTGCATCTCAAAGGTAAGGCTACGTTTGAGATCCTCTGGTGGGATGTCTCGATTCGCGTCGACACCACGCTGGTGAAGGGTGAGAAGCCCCCGGCGCCGGAACCCATCGACGTGCTGCCGCGGTTGCGGGAAGCGTTGGGCCATGCGGACAACTGGGTGACGCAGCTGCCGCTGGGCCAGCGTCCGGTGGTCACGCTCAGCCCGAGACCCGAGTCGGCTGAGATTCTGCTCCATCCGCTGGGGACGCTGCAGGTGAAGGAGAACGTGGTGCCGTTGAACATGGAGATCTCCCGCTTTGGTCAAGCTGCGCCGGCCGGTGACAGGCACTTCACGATCACCGGGGTCAACGTGGGGGGCGACAATCAGGTACCGCGAACGGTGAGAGACTTCTTTGCGCCGGCACAGTTCATCGAGATGACGGACAACGAAAAGCTCTCGCGACCTTCTTTTGAACCGATGGATGCGGGCGTCAGCTTCGTCTCCGACGCGATTGTCTTCACTACGGACACGAGCGATTGGCTGGAAGCTAAGGCCATAGAGTTCGAGACCTGGATTCTGGACAAGGGCACGAACGTAACTGAGAGCGACGATGAGCAGGACTCGCAGGGTGTGAAACTCTTCTATCAATTGAGTCCCGTGCTCTTAAGCAGGCAAGCTCGTTTCGGCGCTGCCGGTAACAGTGAACTCCGGCGCACGGGCAAAGCGAAATACCGCACCACGATTGCTAAACATCTGATTGCCAAAGAAGGCTGGACCATTGTCACCGCCGACGACCTGACGGTGCAGGGAGTCAAGAGCGTGGAAGCGGGCAAGCCCGCCTCTTATTCGGAAGCTGTGCAGGAGCTGCGCAAACTAAAACAAGAAAACCCCACGCGAGCTGCCCGCTTGAAAATCCTTCGTCCCTCGGAGTTAGAAAGCAACTAATGTGGCAAGGTTAGCCATGGCTTTAACTTCATCAAACTATGTATTCCTTCCCTGGGTACGCCAGGGAGCGGCTTCCGGCATTCAAACGCCGGACATGAGTGCGAATCAAGCCGGTGTTGTTACAGTGAGCGTTAAGCTGGCCGTCAACAACACGCCTCCGGAAATCGAGCGGCAAGTAAGACTGTATGGCCCAGGCGATGTCACGGGTATCGATCAACTCCAAGTGATACGCACCGAGCCGCGACATCTGGCGACAGATTTCGAGCCGAACTATTTTCCCGCCGTTGAATTTGATCGTCCGGATTTTCCCTGGCTCTTCACACCCGCTAAGGCCAACGACGCGGGCAAGCTGCGTCCGTGGCTTTGTCTGGTAGTCATCCGAAAACAGGAAGGCGTCACGCTAAGTGTGGACCGCAATCTGCCGCTGCCCGTGCTCGACATTGCTCAACCAAAGACTGAACTGCCCGATCTATCAGAATCGTGGGCCTGGGCCCACGCGCAGGTTACAGGCAGCGCATTGAACCAGGGTTCTTTGGAAAGTTCGTTGGCTGGCAATCCTGCTTTGACGCTCTCGCGGTTGTTGTGTCCCCGCCGGCTCGACCCGCTAACCGACTACCTCGCGTGCGTCGTACCTACATTCGAGCTGGGAAGAAAGGCCGGCCTCGGCATACCGATTCAACGCGACGATGTTCGCAACGAAGAAAAAGAGTTGTTGCCAGCTTGGACCCCGGAAGCGGATTCGGTGAGGTTGCCGGTCTATTTCCACTGGGAGTTTCGCACTGGCACAGGTGGTGATTTCGAAACGCTGGTAAAACTGCTGACCGCGCGCGATCTGCGGGAGACGCCGAAAGTCGGCAAGCGGTTGGTGGACATAAGTGATCCCGATTTCAACGTAACTTTGCCAGTGGACACAACGCTCGAGCTTGAAGGAGCACTGCGCGTTCTAAATGCTGCAACCGCAGAATGGCCGGAAGTAACGCGAATGCCATTTCAGCTTGAGCTGAAAAAGATCCTTGATGCGCCGTGGCTGGCAACGCAAAACGACGACGACCAGGACCCGGTAGTCGCGCCACCGATCTACGGTTGTTGGCAAGCGGCGCGTCACACCGTGAACATTACTCCGCTGCCGGCATCCCTGACCTGGCTCGATGAGCTGAATCTCGATCCACGGCATCGAGCGGTGGCGGCGCTCGGCACTCAGGTCGTGCAAGCCCAGCAAGAAGAGTTGATGGCTTCGGCATGGGAGCAACTCGGCGAGATCGATCGGATCAATCAATTGCGCCGCCAGGCCCAGCTCGCCCGTGCGGTCAATGGCGTTTACTACGCCAAACACTTCCAGCGATTTTCTGATGAAACGCTGTTGAAGGTTTTCGGCGTCGCTCAGTCGCGAGTCGTCGTCGAAACGATCGACGCCAACAACTTCAAGACAAGAGCGCTGCTGTCGCAAAGAATTTCTGACTCGGTCATTCCGGACCGAGTTGTTTCCGCACCGATGCGCCGGTTAACGAGTCCGCGCAGCAGAGTCAGTGCCCGCTTTCAACCGATTGGCGCGCAGTCTATTGCCATCGTGGCCAGGCTGAATACCTTCACACCTATCCTCGCTTTTCGCGCGAATGACGCTGCGTTGGTTTCGATCAATCTGGTTACCAGCCGCGCTGCGGGGTTCGCTGCGCAGTTGAGTCAAACGGTCCGTTTCGAGCGAACAATCACGGCGCTCGACACCGCACCGCCACTCGGTAATTTCAATATGGCCCCCGAGGGCCAGGTCCGTAGCTTGTTGGACTTCCAGCGGGGCGCGCAGGACAGTCCAGATGCGGCGGCGTTTCGGAAAGCGGCGAGAGATCATCAAGCGTACATGGCCAAAGCTTTCACGCCTCCTGCCGATCCATCAGCGCAGACGAAACTGTTGGACACCAACAGAGATGCGTTGCTGAAAAGCATCAATCCCGGAGTAACCATCAAAACGCGCGTGCAGGCCTCGCTCTTATTAGCCAGTGACGTTGTGCAGACAGACGATCCGCTCGAACCAGTTATGGACGCGCCTGAGTTTCCGCAACCCATGTATGAAGCCTTGCGCGATCTCTCGCAGGATTTTCTTCTCTTCGGTTTGGAACACGTGCCAGCGAACACCGTCACGTTGCTGGGGACCAATCCTAACTTTGTCGAATCGTTTCTCGTTGGTCTGAATGCCGAAATGAGCCATGAACTGCTCTGGCGCAATTACCCGACCGATCAGCGCGGTACATACTTTCGGCAGTTCTGGGATACCTCCGTCGATAACGACGAGCCTGACGTTAAAGCGATCAAACAGTGGGGCGACCGGCGCCTGGGCCAGAACTCCCCTAACACGAGCGGCAAGCTGGTGTTACTCATTCGCGGCGAGCTTTTGCGACGATATCCGAATTCTGTGATCTACGCCGTGGCAGCGGTGCCCAAAGACGGGCGGCTAACCCTTTCGAAGAAACCAGAGGATGAACGCCATCCACTCTTTCGTGGCTCACTTAAACCCGACGTGACATTCCTCGGCTTCGACCTGACGGAAGGACAAGCCAAGGGCGAGCCCCCGCACGATCCCAATGGGTGGTTCTTTGTGATTCAGCAACAACCAACCGAACCATGCTTCGGGATGGATGTGGCAGATTTCGCAAAGGACCCGCCGTCAATAACGACGTCCTGGAATGAACTGAGCTGGCGACACGTGGCTAAGACCGAGCAGGAATTGAAGGCGCTGTCGCACGTTTCGCTCGACTCCATCAAGAGCATGCTTCCGAACATTGAAACGCAAAAGATCGACAATGCGACCTGGGGTAAGAACTCCTCGCATCTCGCATACATCACACTGCAACGCCCGATGCGCATCGCTATTCACGCAAGAGAGATGATTAAGAAGGTCTAGATCGCTCATGATCACTGGTAACCCTCCCATTCCGAACATCGAGAACACTCCCGAGGTAGGAACGCAGCTCTCCTCTGGACCAGCTCTTCCGCTGCTTATGCTTCCAGTGCGGCTTGAGACTCGATTCTTTCAACAAGCGGACGGGAGTTTTGAGCTTCGCGTGCGCGTCTATCCCGATAAAGTTCACATTGATTCGCACGAGCCAGACTTGACTGCTGATGAATTGACTTGGGGAAAGCACTTTTGGGAAGAGATCTGGCGAGCAGCCAAAAATGAAGAACGTCGTAAGGCAGCTTGGCGGCAGTTGGCGGACCGTTTAGATCCGCAACGCGCTGCGTGGGTCGCGCGCGCCCTCAAGCCACTGAATCCTGATGATCGTCCTAAAGATGCGATCGACAGCGCTGACGCGTTGAAGGATCCGGTCCGCTTCCCTTCTCTCACTCCGAAGGCCGAGTCGTGGACGCGAGCTCCTTACACGCGCATGCTGCCGAGCTTTTGGATCGTTCTCGGCTACAAGAACGGACAGCTGGTCGTAAACACGAAGGGTGGGCCAATAACCGATCCACTTCCGACTGGTCCTGATCCTTCTCCCACTGCCAAAGTCGATCAAATCGGCATCGATGAAGGCATGAAGTGGATGGTTGATTACGAGACGGCAGAAAAGAAAGGGATGGCGGTGCGCGCCAAACTCTCTCAAGCTGACGCTGTCGCAGGTTTAGATTTCTTGCTGGTCGTGGGAATCAAGGATTCGCCAGGCGCAACGACTGAGTTGACAACACAACTCGCTGAGCTGCTTAACGCGCACCATTACACCGATGGACTCAGCTTTATTCCCCAAGGCACTCCTTCCAATAACACTCAGGATGCGCCCTCGGGCTTTAGCTCGAACGATCCCGGTCACGAAGCGAGCTATTTTGCCGAACGCACCGAGCCGACCCCTAAGACAACTGACGGATCGAACGCCGATCTACTTACCCAGGCATTTGGACTCGCTAAAGCCGGCGAGGTGTTTGCCAGTCTTCCGAACGCCAACGCAAACGAGCAGTTTGACTCGCGTCAAATGAACATCGCGCTGTGGCAGGCCACATGGGGTTACTTTCTCTCACAGATGTTGGGAGCTGACGGAACGATTGAACGTCCGCTGAAAGATGAAGACATCGCCTGGGCGCGTAATCACTTTATCGACTACGTCCGTGCCGGTGGACCACTACCGGCACTGCGAATCGGCAAGCAGCCCTACGGCGTTCTTCCCGTGACTTCGCTCAGCGCCTGGAAGCCACGAGCCGGCCAGGAAGACGCGTTCAAACGTGACCTGGTGTTGCAGGATCGTCTGATCCGGCTGCGCGAAATTTGGCGACGCAATTTTCTGGAAGTGCCACGCCTGGGCAGGAGCGAAAATGTCGACGGTAGTGGTCTCGTCAAAGACCTGGCTGAAGTGCTGAGCATGGAGGCGCAGTCGTCCAGCTACTCGATCCGCCAACTGCTGGGCCGGCATTACCTGGACCAGCTGTTGGTATTTCTCAGCGCCGACTTCTTCCTGGACGTTTGGGAAGCTGAACTGCCAGAGATCCCTGAAGAGCAGGAGCCTCCTGAGATCGAAGATCCTCCCGAAGACCTGCTTCCACGGTTCCGAATCCAGTGGATCCGTCAACAGCAAGCGATGAGGCTCGCGTTTATTCGCAACCAGGAAGCAATCAGGCGCAACGCCATGAGAGCGCGTCAGGAAGTGATCAATCGCATCAGCGGCAAGCGAGCTTCCCTTCCCGAGTGGTGGGCCGCACAAGAACGGCTTGCGGGCAATGTGTTGCCGCAGGTTGGTCTGACGTGGCGGCCGAGAGTGGCCCGCGCGGTTTTTTCCACGCCTGTCGCAACGCTCAATGGCGCACTGGTCCAGGCAGATGAGAGCTTGACCCTTACGCCCAACTACATCGAATCGCTTCTTGCCGTCCGAGACATCACCAAAGAGGTTTGGTTTCGCGGGCAAGCGTTCGAGCAACCACCGCCGCACACACTGCTGCACTTGTTGTTGCGCCATTCGATGTTATTGGAATACGCGGCCGCCGCGTCGCAATTGTTAGAGTTGACGGCCGAGCTGCGGCGCGAGCCAGAGCTGTTGAATTTCCAAGCGAGCCAGTCGCCGCAAACCATCTGGGAACAGATGAAAACCAACATCAGCGTCAAGGACGTTACGGCACCAATGGCCGTCGGAAAGTACCTGATCAATTTCACACCGTCCGGCGAACCTGATGTTGCGAGAGAGCCCGCATTAAAACCGTTGAGTGAGTTCCGCGCTAGCCTGGCCCATCTGAAATCGCTGGACGTTGCGCGACTTGAACAGCTGATGACCGGCACGCTCGATCTCTGTTCTCACCGGCTCGATGCCTGGATCACTTCGTTTGCAACCAAGCGATTGACCGAGATGCGCAAAGCAAACCCGACCGGAGTTCTGTGCGGCGGGTACGGCTGGGTGATGAACTTGAAACCAGCTGACGCCCAAACGCCGGCTCCCACTCCGGCTGGTGAACAAGGACCAGTATTTCAGTCGTCCAGAAATCCTGGCTTCATTCATACGCCTTCGCTGACGCAGGCTTCTGCCGTCGTGATCTTGCGCAGCGGTCACCTGGCCCATTCCGGGGAATCAGGGATGCCGAATGATCTACTGGCCATCGATCTGTCGTCGGAACGTGTGCGGTTAGCGACGTGGCTGCTCGACGGCGTGCGACAAGGGCAACCGCTCGGCGCGCTACTGGGTTACCGGTTCGAGCGCCGGTTGCAGGAAGTAAGTAAGCCTCAGTTCATCTCGGTCTTTCGCGAGCTCGCGCCGCTGGTGGCGCGAAAACTGGAGACTCAACCGGTGACCGGATCCGTCGAAGCCATCGCCGCTAACAATGTGGTGGATGGTCTGGCACTGCTGCGGCGCTGGGAGAAAGGAAATGACACGCAACCGCCACAATGGACCACCGACACCATTCCGTTTGGTCAGAAAGTCAATCAAGAAACGATCGCGCTGCCTCCTTTCGATCTCAACAACGCCGACTTTAAAGCGGTTCGAGATGAACTCGTGCTCCTGGAAGAAGCCGTAGATTCCGTCAGCGATGCATTGTTGGCGGAGAGCGTCTATCAGGTCGTGCGCGGAAATCCCTTGCGTGCGGCGAGCACGGTCGAATCGATCGCCGGTGGTGAAACGCCACCGCCCGAACTCGAAGTCGTGCGGACGCCGCGCACCGGTGTCGCGCTGACGCACCGCGTGGTGACGCTCTTTAGTGGCGACGCGAAGCTTCCGCCTCACTGGACCGCGATTGGGAATGCGTTTCGCGCCGAGGCCGAGCCGCACTTGAACGCCTGGGCCGCGAGACTACTGCCTAACCCCGCAAATGTGCGCTGCCTGATTGAGCGATTCGATCCCTCGACCCAGGAAGTTTTGGAAACGAAAGAGATCCGACTCGACCAACTGCGCCTGGCGCCGCTCGATTACATCTACGCGATCGAAGGTGGAAAAGGGGGACAGCAGGCCGAGATCGAACAACGCATCCTGTTTGCGATCATGCGCCAGCCAGATGGTTTTCCCCCTGGTTCGCTGCTGCGCATCAGCACAATTCGCAAACCGGAGTGGAAGATCGATGAGTTGAGTTACGGTGAGTTCAGCGAGGCGCTCCGCATCGCGCGCAAACTCCTCACGAGTGTGCGGGCGATGGAGGCTGATGATCTCAACTCGCCCGACCGCACTACTGATTTCAGCGGCGACGTGTCAGACCTAAATGAACGCGCGTCTCGGGCCGAAGAGTCTGTGCGCCAGACTGCGCGTGACTTCCAAACGCAACTCTCAAAACCCGGGACTGCTAACTTGGAGGCGTTGCGGGAATTGATCGTGCGCGCGTCGGGGTTCGGAGTGGCTGGTGCTGTGCCACTCTCCGCTGCCGGAGATTTGCCATTTGATCGCGAAGTCTCGCTCATTCAAGCCGGCTCGATTAACAAAGAACTAAATCAACGCGTCGAGCAACTGGATGCACTCGCGGAACGTTTTGACGCCAACGCTGCCACGATCGAAGACCAGCAGAAACACGAGGTCACTCGCCTTCAACTGGTCTTCTGCAAAGCGTTCATCGTGCTGCCACGCTTCAAGGCAACGAATGTTGAGGAACTGGAGAGAGCGCTGGCCGATAGCGACAAGTTGCAGGGCGGCGACCCGCTAGCTTCAATCACCTGGTTCCAGCGGATGGCGCGCGTGCGCGACGGCATAACCCGTCTCAATGCGGCGCTCAACTATTCTGAAGCGCTCAACACCGGGGAAAAACTGAAACTGAAGATTGCTCAACTTCCCTACGCCGAGGATGACCGTTGGGTTGGCCTGCCCCTGGAAGCCGGGAAGACTTTGCCCGGCGGAAAGCTTTCCCTCGCCGTGCAGTCCGCAGCGAAGGTTGATGTGCGCCAGCCGCTGGCCGGTGTGCTGATCGACGAATGGGTTGAAGTCGTGCCAAGCACCACCGAGACTACGGGAATCGCGCTGCAATACGATCAACCCAACGCCGCACCGCCGCAAACGATTCTGATCGCTGTGCCGCCGGAAGTTGAATCACCTTGGACCATCTGGTCCTTGCAGCAAGTGTTGCTGGAAACATTGGACCTGGCCAGAATTCGCGCCGTGGACCCGGTGACATTGGATGAGGTCGGGCATTACCTCCCCGCGCTCTATTTTGCTTACAACACACTTGGCGACACCGTTTCGACCGACTTTACGACGATTAAGGAACGAACCATGGCATCAATCACCAGTTGGATCCGCCTTCAGCCGCTCAGCCGCAACGCCGAGATGAAAACCAGTTTGCAAGCCAGAGTCTACGATCCTCTCTGGCTGCTCGCTCGCCAATGGCAACTCGGCGAGTTTCAAGGCGAAGACAACGGCGCGCCAATCATGGCCCGTTGGCGCTCTGAAGCGGCGAAGCTTTCCCGCTATTTTTCGGGCGCGATCAAACCAAAGACGATAGCCAATGCCCCGCGTTATGACTCCAGCATGCCCCTGGAAACGTTAGTTGAGCGCGAGGCGATTCGTCCGGCAAAAGATCAAACCGCAAACGCGGAGAAGCTTCGCCTGGCCGCCGAAGCCGGTCAGCAGTTCTTGCGTATGTTGGACCAAATGCGGGAGTCGGAAACGATCTCGCGTGACTACCGTGACGCCTTCATTCGCAAGTATCCGTTTCCTCGATTGACGACGGAGCAGAGAGCCACGCTCGATAGCGACAGCCTCAGCTTCATCGATTTAATGGCCTCACGGGTCCCCGACGGCCGCCAACTCCATTCGGCGTTTAAGGTGACCAGCGCCGGTGTAATCGTCATCGCGCCCGAACTGCAGATTGTTCCCGGAGACCTGGCGGACGTAAGAGAGGCCGCGCGACTCTGGTTGAGCTGGTTCGACACGCTTTTCAGCGAGCCTGAAAAAGAGAATCCGACCTGGTTGCCGGAACGCCTTGAGTATGCGTTTTCGATTGGCACGCGCTTCAGCGAGGGCGAGGTTCCGCTGACAGCTCAGGAATATTTTGAAGGTCACCTGGACTGGTACGCCTTCGATGTGAATCTGGAAGTGACGCTCGGCGGAGCGTCAGATAATACCGTTACTGAAATTTCCCGCACGGCGATTCCGGCGCCGGTGAGTTTTCGCGGCATGCCGACGGCGCGGTTTTGGGAGTTTGAAGACGCACAGGTTGACTTCGGCTCGGTCGACGCTGGGCCAACGGACCTGGCACGTATGCTGCTCGTCGAGTTCTCCTTAACCTACGGCAACGATTGGTTCGTCATTCCTGTTGAATTGGATGTTGGCTCCCTCTATCGATGCCGATCGTTAGTCATCGAGGACACGTTCGGCGTGCGCACGCTCATCAAATCCTCCAGCGAGTTGGGTAAGCCCAATTCCACATGGCGAATGTTCCAGCAATCTCATACGCGCGGGAGCGGACGTACTGATCCGGCGGCGAATCTCTTCTTCCTGACACCTTCGCTCATCAAGGGTTTGGAGAGCCGTCCGATTGAAGAGGTGTTGTTCCTGCGCGACGAGATGGCGAATATGGCGTGGGGTGTCGAGCGGATAGTCGAAAGCGCGACCGAGCAACCGTTGAATAGATTCGAGCAAGAACTGGAACTGGCACCGCCAGCATCAGAACAATCTAACGGCAACAAATTCATCTATAAGTTGGCTACTCAAGTTCCGGACAACTGGGTTCCCTTGCTGCCAGTTAAAAGCGCCGAAGGTCTGCGTTTGAGACGCGGGAAGGTGCTAAAGGTAGATGGCCCACCGGAATTTGTTGCCGCGCAAGGACGCATTCTCAATCCGGACGTGACGAGTGAGAATGGTTTGAGAATTTTCGAAGAAGAGATTCCGCGCGAGGGCATCCGCGTTACCCGCCATTATCAACTTACACGCTGGCACGATGGTTCAACTCATCTCTGGATTGGTCGCCGAAAGAAAGTGGGAAGCGGCGAGGGATCGAGCGGATTGAGGTTCGATATTCTTAAGTCTTAGAAAGCCTTCCATCACAATCAATAATTTACAAAGGACAGGCGGTAACACCTGAATTGCGCAAGTTGGGAATGGGCAAGCGGTCAGTGGAAGCGTCAAACCAGAATTGAGCAAGTCGGGAAGGGGGCAAGCGGTCGGCTTGCGCCGCAAATCTCCTCGTCCAGGCGACCGATGGCATCTCGACGAAGTGTTACGGTGCGCCAAGACTCGGAATGATGCCGAGTGTCCAACATCTCCAGCAAAGTATCAGATCGACGGCGGTGAGAATTCACATCAGCCAACCAGGTTGCTGGAGCCCTCGATTAGGCAGCTCAAGCGGACAGTCCACGGGCATTGTCTCGATCCGTCGGAATCATCGTGACGGTATTGTCAGGTTAACGGCAGAAGATGTCGTGAGGCCATTCGGTGTGCATGATCCGCTAATGCGCACCTCTGTCTCTCGCTATCTTCATCTCATTCCCGCCTAGAAATGCGGAGACACCACAATGCCTTCACATCCGACTATCCTGCCACTCTCAGCAAATGTTATTTCCATCAGTGGAAATGATTTGTGCGCTACTTCCATGGTCCAGCTTGGTAGCTCATCGTTCCAACCCCGGGGAATAGCCTTCCTAGATCCGCATATTTCCCTGCCGACTCCGACCACAAATCACACGTTCGTGGAACGTGAGGGCTCTGCGTTTCGGTTCTTCATTGCTCTTCGCGAGTAGAAAATTTCGCCACTTTCTCACTAATTAGCCACATCGGCTTCCCTTCGATTATTTGAGCCAGACGGATTTCTCTGCCACAAGTTTGCCACGTAAGGAAAACGGCCATCGAGACCAGTGGCCGTAAACTATTGATGACATTAAAATTTATGGTCGGGACGCCGAGATTCGAACTCGGGACCTCACGCACCCCAAGCGTGCGCGCTACCAGGCTGCGCCACGTCCCGTGAAGAGGTTTAAGTATGTCTGGAAAAGCTTAATTGTCAAATGCAGTGAGGAGCGTTATTCCTTGGACGAGGTGGAAGCCTGGCTCTCTTTCTCGAGCATTGAGAGTAGCTCCCTCAGCTCGGAGGCGAGCCGTCGCAGAGCGTTGCGATCTTCAGCAGTTTTTGTTCCATCACTTGAAGCGAGGCGCGCGTTTGCAACTCTTGAGAGTCTTTGCGCTGCCGACCTTTCGTTGGCTAAAGGCAACGAAGTGTATCCATCACCGCCTTCATTCGTTCCCGTCTTGGCTTTGCCCCCGCGCAGATCATTTGTGAGTCTTTTCTTGGCTCCGGCTATTGTGTATTGATCCTCGTAGAGCAGTTCTTTAATCCTGAGCGCCATCTCCACATCACGCTTGCGATAAACTCTTTGCCCGGCACGATTCTTTTGCGGTGCAAGCATCGGAAACTCCGACTCCCAATAACGCAAGACGTGAGCTTGCACACCGGCGAGCTCGCAAACTTCGCCAATCTTGAAGAACAGTTTCTCAGGTATGGCGACAGCCGAATGACTCATAATTAAATAACGAGGATTGTCTTCGAAGTCTTTACAGCTCGGCAGTGGGTACCACGAATCCTCCAGACGTTATTGCTTGGCTGGTGCGGCGGTCCCAGGGTTGCGTTGGTTGTAGTCGGTTATGAAGGCCCGCGTCAGGTCGACAGTCTCGTTGACAACGAACATCGCTTCACTCAGCTTACTGACATCGAAGATCACATTCACACCGCGCTGGCGGGCAAACGCCTGAAGCGCGGGACTAATATCCCTGTAGACCGGCTCAGTTACTTCGCGCAGCTTCTTCTGATAAGCGCTCTGCGCATCTTGAGTCTTTCGCTCGATATCTTTCTTCAATGCCTCTGCCTGCTCCAGCTTAGCGTTCCGCGCTCTTTGATCTTCCACCTGTGTAGTCGCCTGTAGGTCTTTGCCCAGCTGCTCATACTGCGCTCGCAATCGCTGGAGTTCATCACTGCGCGGCTTGAATTCGCGGTTCACTACCTCGAAGGCGCTGACGAGCCGCGTAATCCCCGATTTCGGATCGGCAAAAGCCTCGGTATCAATGATGGCGATTTTGCCATCCGCAATTACCCCGGTGTTTTGCGGCGCTGCCGGACTAGCAGCGGCAGGACGCGTAGGGGTTGGACGTGCGGTCGCGGGCTGCTGACCGTCGGCGGTAGCCGGCACCAAAACGGTAAGCGTGGCGGCCAATGTGGAAAGGATGAGCTTCATATTCCTCTTCTCAATCGTGCTAAATAATTTAAATTGACGCCCGGCAGGCCAATTCGAACCGGGTCGCAGCATGAAGTTTTCTCTAATCGCTGGCTTCCAGAAAGTTAAAGAAGATTGCGGCGAGTTTTGACCACCGGTCGGGACAAAGGCATGTTACAAGGGCGGCGTTTCACGTGTCAACACTTATATTTAGCTGTGTTCAGTTAAAACTAAGTCTTAAAGGTAACGTATAAGCTTTTACCTCTTCGACCTGGCCCATGAAGTCGGAATTGTTTGATTTGTACCCTCGCTAGACGGCATCTGGTCCGCAAGCTATAATCACGCGTCATTCCCGCACATAAAGCAGCCGTCTATTGGAGGATCATTGCAAACAGTGACCACGTCGCCTACCGCCTTCCGTCTCGCCACGCGGCTCGATGAAATTGGTTTTTCCGACATTGTAAATATTCGCAATCGCATAATGAAACTCCGCGCATCGGGCGCGACGGTTTATCAATTTGAGGGGGGAGAGCCTTACATGAACACCCCCGACTTCGTAAAATCCGCAATGGTGCACGCCCTCGAAGAGAACCGCACTCGCTACGCACCGTCCTCTGGGATTCCGGAGCTTCGTGCTGCCATAGCGCAAAAACTGCGGGACAAAAACCATATTCCCGCGCGAGACACGGATGTCATCGTTTTAAACGGCGGCATGCAGGGATTGTTTGGCGCCTTTCAGTCAGTCGTTAATCCTGGCGAAGAAGTACTTGTCTTCTCGCCTTACTGGACACCAATAAAGGATCTGATCTCTCACTGTCAGGGAAAAGCGGTTCTGGTGCCAACCGGAGTTGCTCGAGCGGAGGGCTTTGAAGAAACTCTTAAGCGTTATGCCGGCGATCGCACCCGGGCCATCTATTACAACACCCCACAGAATCCAACCGGTGTGGTCTTCACCCGGGAAGAAGCGAAAGTTGTGGCGCATTTCGCTCAAGCTCGCGACCTGATCGTGATCGCCGATGAGGCATATGAGGATCTCGTTTACGATGAGGAGCATTTTTCCATCGCCTCGATCGAAGGAATGTTTGAGCGGACAATCACCTGCTTCACTTTCTCAAAGTCGTATGCGATGACCGGATGGCGTCTCGGCTACACCGTGGCTTGCGAGCCCTGGATGACCGGCATGCGCAAGACAACACTCTATTCGTCCAACGGGGTCTCCACGCCAACACAGTGGGCCGGCCTTGCCGCATTCAATACGAAGTCGAACATCCTAGACGAGCATCGCGCTGCATATCGCCAGCGCCGTGATCTGCTTTTAGCAGGTTTGAATGAGCTGGGACTAACTTGCGAAACACCTGCCGGTGCGTTCTACGCTTTTCCAGATGTAACGCGTATCAGCAACGACAGTCGGGAAGCTGCTGAGTTCCTGCTCGATCGTGCCCAGGTGGCGACTGTCCCCGGCGTCGTCTTTGGTGAACACGGCGAGGGGCATCTGCGTTTTTCGTTTTCCACATCAATCGAAACGATCGAATCAGGCCTGGAATCACTTCGTCGCAACCTTTGAAGAATTTCGGATTGCGGATTTCGAATTGCGGATTTCGAGTTCGGATCAACAGACATCTGTACGTTAGTGTAGGCGTTGGTTTGTTGAGCCGAGACGCTAGAGTAGCTTCAAATTCGAAATCCGCAATCCGAAATCCGAAATTCTTATGAGCGAGTTTGATTTCATCAACGATCTGCGATCTCAGACGGAAGCCCGGGGATATCCGTCAGAATTGTTGCGCGGAATCGGTGATGACGCCGCAGTCCTCAAACAGCTCACTGGGCGCGATACGGTAGTTTCCGCGGATTTGCTGGTGGAAGGTATCGACTTTCGTCGCGACGCGACGCAACCACGATTGCTCGGACACAAAGCGCTGGCTGTTTCGCTTTCAGATATCGCGGCTATGGGAGCACGACCCCGTTGGGCACTCGTTTCGCTCGCTATACCTGCAGATATTTGGGCCTCTGATTTCGTCGCCGAGTTCTATAAAGGACTCCTCGGCCTGGCTGACTGCTATGAAGTGCGGCTGATTGGCGGCGATCTCTCACGCGCTCCGGGGCATATTGCTATCGATTCAATCGTAATCGGCGAATGCCTCAGCGGGAACGCGGTTCTTCGTTCGGGGGCAAAGCCCGGTGATCATCTATTCGTAACCGGTACGCTGGGCGGATCGGCCGCCGGACTCCGGCTAATTGAGCGCGGCGCGCGCGTCGGCATCCATGAACTGGAAGATCCGGACGTTCGGTCCATACAGGAGCTTCTGATGAGACATCTTCGTCCCGCGCCGCGCGTCGGCTGGGGCCTGGTCCTGGGCGAAGAACGACTTGCCTCGGCTATGATCGATATCAGTGACGGTCTGTCTTCCGATCTGCATCATCTCTGTCGCGAGAGCCGGGTCGGGGTCATCCTCGAGTCTGGAAAACTACCCATTGACTCCAGAGTGGCCGCGCTCTGCGGGAGGCGGGCATTGGATCCGCTTATGTTGGCGCTTCATGGTGGGGAAGATTTTGAACTCCTCTTCGCGGTTTCTTCCGAGAATCTCTCGAGGATGCCAAACAAGGTTGACGGGGTCGGCCTGACTAAGATTGGTGAGATCAAACCTGACTCGGAAGGTATTCGCGTGTCGGAGGGCTCTCGCCTCTGGGATCTGAAACCCGAGGGTTGGCGGCATTTCTGAAGAATTTCGGATTTCGGATTGCGAATTTCGGATTTTCAAAACGAGGAAATCAGCCGCGGATTTACGCGGAAAACGCGGATCTGAGAAAGACCGAATGCAAGTCAGTTTGGGAAGAAAAGTGTGAGTAGATAGTATCTATCCGGAAAACAAGAAAGGCTCGCGGATGCAAACGATTGGGCCAGTGAATCAT
Source organism: Pyrinomonadaceae bacterium (assembly GCA_023717605.1). Classification (GTDB taxonomy): domain Bacteria; phylum Acidobacteriota; class Blastocatellia; order Pyrinomonadales; family Pyrinomonadaceae; genus PSRF01. The sequence goes on along the minus strand of JAMQPH010000338.1, from coordinate 13,377 downwards.
TTTTGAGGAACCCATGTTTTCAGATCCGTGTAATCCGCGTAAATCCGCGGCTAATCGATTTCTGAGATTCGAAATTCGAAATCCGAAATTCTTATGCTGAAGTTTCACAACACTCTGTCCGGACAAATCGAAGAGTTTCGGCCCATCCGTCAGGGCGAAGTGCGCTTTTACTACTGCGGACCAACCGTCTGGGATTACGGACACGTCGGTAACTTCCGCTCAGCAGTAGCCGCCGATATCGTGCGCCGTTACCTGGAGTTTAAAGGCTACCGGGTCACTCACGTGATGAACATCACGGACGTCGAAGACCGGATCATCGCTAAGTCGCAGGAAGCCGGACTGAGCATTGACGACTACACCGCAAAATACATCGATGCCTTGTGGGAAGACGCGGACGCACTCGGGCTTAAGAGACCCGACATAGTACCTCGCGCCACGCGCCACATTCCGGAAATGGTTGACCTGATCGAGAGGCTGCTCGCTAACGAACATGCTTATAAGTCTGATGGATCTATCTATTACCGCATCAGCTCGTTTCCGGAATATGGCAAGCTCTCAAAGATCAACTTCGCGGGTAACATCGTGGGCGGGAGCGAGCGCGTTGACACGGACAAGTACGAAAAGGAGGACGCGCGCGATTTCGCTTTATGGAAGGAGCCAGCCAGGGAATCTGAGCCGAGCTGGGATTCAGCGATCGGACGCGGTCGACCGGGTTGGCATATCGAGTGTTCAGCGATGTCGATGAAGTATCTTGGTGAGACCTTCGACATTCACGCGGGCGGGATCGATCTGGTTTTTCCTCATCACGAAAACGAGATTGCGCAGAGTGAAGGAGCCACCGGAAAGCAGTTCGTCAACTACTGGCTTCACTTCGAGCATCTCAAAGTCGAGGGTGAGACGATGTCGAAGTCGAAGGGCAACTACTACACGCTTCGAGATCTGACTGCAAAGGGACATTCTCCCCGCGGCATTCGTTACTTTCTGCTGAGCGTGCCCTACAGCAAGCAGCTCAATCTTACATTCGATGCGTTGCGCGGTGCGGAGAAGACGGTCGAGAGCCTGCGCGACTTTCATGCGCGGTTGAGCGGGGCGCGCACAGAACCGGGATTAAACGATAAGCTTCACCAAGCTACTGAACGCGCCCTGCAAGAGTTTGAGGAGGGAATGGACGACAACCTCAACACGTCCGTCGCGCTGGCCGCAATCCACAATCTCACGCGCGATGTGAATACCGCTCTGACCCGCAAAAAGTTAGGCGAAGAGAACAAGCGCGAGTTGCTCGAGCTCTTCAGTCGCTTCGACCTGGTTCTAAACATCTTTGGGGAAGATCCGTCGGAAATGCTCGACAGCGACATTCAATCGTTGATAGACGAACGCCAGGAGGCTCGCCGCCGGCGCGACTTCGGCCGCGCAGACGAACTTCGCGTTGAACTGGTACAGCGAGGCATCATTCTCGAAGACACGAAGGACGGCGTCCGCTGGAAGAGACGCTGAGGCAGTCGCTCAACCCACAGAACCTTTGCAGTAGCCAATGGATACCGATACTCAGCAGGAGCCGCAGCCGTTCGCAGAACCGTTTGCGGTAGCCAATGGATGCCAGCACTCAAGACGGGAAGAGGTGAAGTTTGAGTGGCTCTTGCTGGTGTTGAGTGCTTAGATCCATTGGCTACCGCAAATGGTTCTGTGTGTTGAGTGGCTCTTGCAGGTGTTGAGTGCTAGGGTCATCTTCCATATATCATTTTCCTATTTGTCATTTATCTCGTCAGAATAATCGGTTCATCGAGGTTTGGACATGGACCAAGTTCAGCTAGAGACCGATCGACTCCTTCTGCGTATGTGGCGAGAGGAAGACTTCGAGCCTTATGCGAAGATGTGTGAAGATGCGGACATAATGCGCTACATCGGCGGAAAGCCGCTCAATCGCCTGGAAGCCTGGCGCCACTTTGCCTATCTCGTCGGACACTGGCATTTGCTTGGCTACGGCCATTGGGCGGTGGAGGAAAAAGCCACCGGTAAATTTATCGGACGCATTGGCTTTCTCAATCCTGCCGGTTGGCCAGGTTTCGAAATCGGTTGGACGCTCGGCAAAGAGTCCTGGGGAAAAGGTTACGCTACAGAAGGCGCCCAGCGCGCGCTTCATTATGCCTTCAACGAGTTGGACAAAGCCCACGTCATTAGCTTGATCCATCCTGAGAACGAAGCATCAATTCGGGTAGCCGAACGCCTCGGCGAGAAACCCGAAGGCAGCGCTGAAGTTCTGGGCATTCCTGTAATCATTTACGGCGTCGATCGCCCTGCCAATGCGCCAGGAACCTGACCCCCAACCTCTGGTTGCGATTCTTCAGCTTGCCTACTCCGGCGAGTTGGCGGCGGCTTACGCTTATCGCGGACACTGGCACTCGCTCACCGATGCCGACGAAAGAACGCGAATCGAAAAGATCGAGAACGAAGAGTGGCATCACCGCCAGCTCGTCGGCGAAATGTTGCGTAGTCTAGACTCCGGACCGAACGCTTTCCGGGAAGTTCGCGCGGCAATCATTGGCCGAATGCTGAGCTTGCTTTGCCACCTGAGCGGATGGCTGGTTCCAATGTACGGGGCCGGCAAACTTGAAAGCAGGAACATTCGCGAGTATGAAACGGCTGCAAGGCATGCACGTGACTGCGGCCGGGACGACCTTGTTGATTGCCTGCTCACTATGGCGGAGGTCGAATGGGAACACGAACATTACTTTCGCTCACGGGTTCTGAGTCACCGCTGGGCCAAACGTTTGCCCATCTGGCCTCAGCCCCCGACAAAGGAGGTGATCCGCAAGTCTTTCGAACGCGACTATCCAGTCAGAGTGGCTACCGGGTGAGCCCCTTCTACAGTCGATGATTTCAAACCTCATGATCAAATCGATAACTCTTCTTCTCATATTTCTCATTTCCGCGCCAATTGCGAACTCGCAACCGACGCCTAATAAACAGAGACTGGCTGCTGAAGTGAAGTCCGAGTTTCTCCATGCCTGGAATGGTTACAAGAAATACGCCTGGGGACATGACGACCTGCGGCCACTGACCAAGAGTTTTCACGACTGGTACGCACAGCCGTTGTTGATGACGCCCGTGGATGCGTTGGATACCATGATCCTCATGGGCTTGAAAGACGAAGCAGACGCTACCAGGAAATACATCCTCGACAATCTCTCATTCGACAAAGACATCGACGTCCAGAATTTTGAAATCACAATCCGCCTCCTGGGGGGTTTGCTTTCGAGTTACCAGCTCACCGGCGACAGACGTTTGCTGGCGCTAGCCGAAGACCTGGGCAACCGGCTGGTTCCTGTCTTTGAGTCGCCAACCGGCCTCCCTTACAAGTTCGTGAATCTCAAGACCGGCAAAGTCCGCGGCGCCGAAACCAACCCGGCCGAAACCGGGACCTTGCTGATTGAGTTTGGAACTCTCAGCAAGCTAACCGATAAGCCGATATTCTTTGACAAAGCCAAACGCGCTCTGGTCGAAACCTATAACCGCCGTTCTCCCATCGGGCTGATTGGAACCCGGTTCAACGTAGAGACGGGGAAGTGGACCAACTCTGACAGCCACATCAGCGCTGAGATCGATAGTTACTATGAATACCTGCTGAAGAGCTGGTTGCTGTTTGGTGATCAAGATTGCAAACGGATGTGGCTGGAAAGCATTCCGGCAGTTAATAGATATCTCGCTGACGAATTCGTCCGCGAAGGTAATTCGAAATCCGGCCCGGAACTCTGGTATGGGCACGCAGACATGAATACCGGCAAGCGCACTACTACAACTTATGGTGCGTTGGATGCCTTCTTCCCGGCAGTCCTGGCGCTGTCTGGTGATCTCAATCGAGCCAAAAGACTACAGGCGTCGTCGTTCATAATGTGGAAGCAACACGGGATCGAGCCGGAAGAATTCAACTATAGGAACATGGAGGTTGTGCACGCCGCCTATCCCCTGCGTCCAGAGATTGTGGAGTCAACCTATCATCTATATCACTTCACAAAGGATCCTCATTATTTGCGGATGGGTGAGACGCTTTTCCGAGATTTCGTGAGTCACTGCAAAACTGAAGCCGGTTACGCTGCTCTGAAGAGCGTGGTGACTAAGGAAAAGTCCGACTCAATGCAGAGCTTCCTCTTCGCCGAGACCTTCAAATACTTCTACCTCTTATTCGCATCGCCAAAGACCCTGGTCTTCGACAAGGTGACCTTCAACACTGAAGCGCACCCTGTTAGAAAGACGTGGAAGTAAGTTAGTTTGTACAAACGTAATCTAACGTGAGGCCTCAAGTCTACTAACCGAGAACGGTAGCGACTGTGTCAGAACTCAGCTCGAGGCGAAAAAGAGGATGAGATTCAGACCCTCAACCCACAGAACCGTTTGCGGTAGCCAATGGATGCGGGCATTCAACCTAATGTCAACCAAGCTAGTGGGCTATGACAACTAGTGATTCTCGGCCGATGCTGTTTGGAAGCATAATAGTGCCGTCTCAAACTAATCGTAAAGTACCGAGTAGGTTGAATGCCTGCATCCATTGGTTACCGCAAACGGTTCTGTATTGAGTGACGGCATTCAGCGCCGTCAGCAAACCAGGAACTTCGCGCTCGCCCACATGCCGAACAAACGCCGCAACAAAGCCGTTGCCGAAGCCACCCGGCCTAACACGGGGGTCGGCCTACGAGCCGATGAAACGCGCCTGGTCGCAATGATGCTTGCGATTAAAGCATTGGTTTTTCTTTATGGCGGTCAGAGCTACCAGGTGCTGTCAGATCGGGGCATCAATGGAGTATACGGGTGGTTGGAACTTTGGAATCGTTGGGATGCACTTCACTATCAAAAACTAGCGGTCCATGGCTATAGCGCGGTAGGCGATATGAGACCAACCATGGTCTTCTACCCGTTATTCCCCTGGACCATCCGGCTCGTCGCAGTAGTTCTGAATGACTATATCGTTAGCGCCCTGCTCATCTCGACCCTGGCTTCAGTTGCTGCCGGAATACTACTCTATCGCTTAGTTCAGCTCGACTTCAGCCAGACAACTGCAAGCCTCGCGGTCTGGTTTCTCTTCATCTTTCCCACCAGCTATTTTCTGCACATCGGATACACGGAGAGTTTGTTTCTCATGCTGGCGCTCGGCTGTGTGCTCGCTGCTCGTACCGGCCGTTGGATACCGGCCGGTCTTCTGGGTGCGCTCGCGTGCCTCACACGGGCAACGGGTCTGGTCCTGGTCCCAGCGTTGGTGATCGAAGCTGGACACCAATATTTGACATATCGAAAATGGAATTGGCGGTGGCTGTGCGTTGCAATTGTGCCTTTGGGCTTCGGGGGTTATCTATTTCTTAACTATCATGTAGCGGGCGATCCCTTCGCCTTCCTGCCGATCAGAAAAGATTTTTACTATATCTCCCTCGCCCCGCCTTGGACCGGCTTGCGCGAAGCGATTAACTCGCTGAATAACTCCCCTGCCCAGGCACAAATTGTCGGTGTGCAGGAGTGTCTTTATATTGTGCTCGGTTTCGTCTGCACCATCGTTAGCTGGATCAAGTTGCGCCCGATTTACAGTGTGTGGATGACCGGTAACTGGTTGCTCTTTACCAGCGTTAGCTTCGTCGCCAGCGTGCCCCGCTACACATTGACGATGTTCCCGATCTTTTTTCTGTTCGCCATCCTCGCGCAACGACGCCTCTGGCTGGTCATCATCACCGTCTGGTCGCTTTTGTATCTGGCGCTCTTTGCCAGTCTGTTCGCGTGGGGCCGCTGGGCGTTTTGAGTGACGCCGTTAGCCACTCTTCAGCGGTAATAGTATGATCCAGCTATTTCGGCGTCACTCCCAGGTTGTACAAAATGAACGAGTAGATGTCCGCTGTCGTCTCAATCGCCTTCTTTGTGTTGCTCGCACCATGACCTGACTTCGTATCGATGCGAATCAGGACTGGCGCTTCGCCTCCCTGGGCTGCCTGCAGAGCAGCTGCGTATTTGAACGAGTGCGCCGGGACCACACGATCGTCGTGATCCGCGGTCGTGATTAGCGTCGCCGGATATTTCCCGCCCACTTTGAGGTTATGTAGAGGTGAGTATGCGTAAAGCGCCTTAAACTCGTCGGGGTTGTCGCTTGAGCCGTAGTCAGCAATCCAGTTCGAGCCGATGGTGAACTTGTGGAATCGAAGCATGTCCATCACACCCACCTGAGGGATGGCCACCTTGAATAGTTCCGGTCGTTGATTCATTACGGCACCCACCAGCAGTCCACCGTTTGAGCCACCCTGGATCGCCAGCTTCTCGGAAGACGTGTACTTGTTCGCGATTAGATACTCGGCGGCTGCGATGAAGTCGTCGAAGACGTTTTGCTTTTTGAGTTTGGTGCCGGCTTCGTGCCACTTCTCGCCATACTCGCCGCCGCCTCGCATGTTAGCTGACGCGTAGACCACGCCCTGCTCCAGCAACGCCATTCTGAGTGAGTTAAACGAAGGTGACTGGACCACATTGAAGCCGCCATAGCCGTAAAGCAGTGTGGGATTGTTACCGTCGAGCTTCAGGCCTTTCTTATAAACGAGAAACATCGGTACACGGGTGCCGTCCTTGCTGTTGTAGAAGACTTGTTTTGTTTCGTAGTCAGTGGCTTGAAATCCCGGAATCTCGGGTTGGCGAAAGAGCGTCGACTTCTTCGTGGCAATGTCATACTTGTAAATTGTCGGGGGAAAGTTGAACGACGTGAAGGTATAGAAAACTAACTTGTCATCTGGTCGGCCGCCCAGACCGAATGCTGCACCGAGCCCGGGCATTTTGATCTCGTTTTCCAATTTGCCATCGAAGCTGTAGACATAGGCGCGCGTGGTCACGTCTTTTAAATACGTGAGGAAGAGTTTACCGCCGGCTGTTCCTGCGCCCTGCAGGGGCTCGGTTTTTTCCGGAATAACTTCTTTCCAATTCTTCTCGTCCGGATTCTTCGGATCGAAGAGAAAGATGCGGCCGTTGGGCGCGTTGTGGTCCGTTTCGATCAGAAACTTGTCGCCCACATTGTCAATCACACCGTAACTGTCGTCGCCAATCTCGGCCACGATGGGTGTGAAGGTTTTGTCGCCCGTTGCGACGTCGCGGAAGAACAAAGAGTTTCCCTTCTTGCCCGTACTGCGGTCAGAGATTGTCAGGATGGCAAAGCGTTCGTCGTCTGTCGTCTGAACGATATGAAACCGCTCCGTATTCACTTTGTCTTCGTATGCCAGTTCATCTTCAGACTGCGACGTTCCCAGCTTGTGGAAGAACACTTGATGGTCTTCGTTTTTCGAAGTCAGCTCCTTGCCTTTCTCTGGCGCGGGGTATCGGCTGTAGTAGAAACCGTCGCCTGCCCACGCCACGCTGGAGACCTTGACCCACTCTAACTTGTCGGACTGCGTTTTCTTTGCCGCCACGTCCAGAACGAAATACTCCTGCCAGTCAGAGCCACCCTTTGAAATACCGTAGACGGCCATCTTCCCGTCCTTTGAAAGCGAGAAAGTGCCGAGTCGCGAGGTGCCATCTGTAGAAAACTTGTTCGGATCGATCAGAACTTCTGGCGGGCCATCAAAGCCCTTCTGGACATACCAAACGCTCTGGTTCTGCAGCCCATCGTTTTTAGTGAAAAAGAAATGATCTCCCCGGCGAGCAGGCGCGGTGTATTTTGGATAGTTGTAGAGCTTCTCCAAGCGGGTCACCAGCTGTCCGCGAAATGGAATCTTTTCAAGGTAGACGAAAGTCACTTTATTCTCAGCTTCTACCCATGCCGCCCTTTCGGGTGAGTTGTCCTCCTCCAGCCAACGATAAGGATCAGCGACCACAGTCCCGTGGTAGTTGTCGACATGCTCAATCTTCCTGGTTGCGGGGTATGACAGCCTGGGGTCGGACGAAGAAGCATTCGTCGTCTTTGACGAAGGGCTGGTGGTAGCCGTGAGCTTTTGCTCGCCCTGCGCCCCCGCAAGGGGAGCAAACGGTGAAAGCGCCAACGCGCAAAGTACTAAAGCGATCAGGGCAAACGGCAGCAAGTAAGGGACAGTTCTTCGCATGCGAGCTCCTCTTTCGTCAGATCCAGTTGGGAAACTAAAACACTCCGGGGATGGCGAGCAATACTCTAATCGACTCGGCTTAAAAAGTGCAAAGCGTTAAAGCTGCACTGCTGGAGAGATTTTCTATGGCCACGGCGTCGCAAGATCATCCCTCTTGACATTTCCTTGTATTTAGAATTAGTCTAAATCTACTTTTTTCGCCCAACATTATGCAAGGGTCACAGGAGAACGGCGGAATTACGTCTCAGCGGGAGCTGTCCTGCAAACTTTTCGCGCCGGATGAGATCAAGCGACCGCGAAGAATATGGTCGAGCCATAGCGGCGTGATAGCTGCCACCCTTAAACAGTTCAGCTACAGCGAAGCCCTTCAACTGGCAAACTCGAAATGAAGTGATTACTGAAACTTTCCACACGAAAGGAGCATCATGAAAACCACAGTTCGCATCAAGTTGCTGGCAGGACTTGTCTTTGTACTTGCAGTCACCGCCTCTTTGCTCGTCGCCACTGATGCAGGTGCGCAAGATCCATCAAAACCCGCGCCACCATCTTCCTTCTCGCCGGTGATTGAAGAGCCCTTTGAAGTCGTGCTGAAACGCGACAAGGCGAACAAACCGCAGGTAATGGCGGCAGCAAAACGTCTGCTCGAGGAGCGCTACGACTTAACCAGGCGCGTGGACTCTAACACTAAGATGACGCGCGGCAAGCCCGTCCCGATGGGGCCGACTGCGCGTTTAAAGGGTGGAGTTACCTGGGAACAACTCGGGCGCATGTCTCCGGATGAGATCAGGGAGAAGAACATATTTCCTTACCTGCCTCTTCCGCACGTCAGCCATCCGGTGGGCGGCATGATCTTCCCCGAGATGCACATCAAGTTACAGCCGAGGCTGGCACGGTTCGATATGGACTTCGACATTCCCGAACAGTTTCTGCCGGAGTTTCCGCCGGCGATCTTTTTGACGACCCGTCCGGATCTCGGTGACGTTTCCAAAGGCCAACTGGTAACCATCAATAACTTCTACGAATTGTTCAATGGCATTCTGAATCCGAAACAACTCGACGGATTACGACTACTGGTGACGCAGTTTCCACAGCAACAATTCAATGCGACCGCTGATCGCAAGACCGAGCGGAACGACGGGATGCAGGGTGTGGCCTGCCTGGATTGTCACGTCAACGGTCACACCAACGGCGCGGCCCACCTCGTCGGCGACATACGCCCGCAAGAGAACCGGCGTCGAATCGAAACTCCGAGCCTGCGCGGTGTGAACATTCAGCGGCTCTTCGGCTCACAGCGCGCTTTGAAGACGGTTGAGGACTTTACTGAATTCGAGCAACGCGCGGCTTACTTCGACGGTGACCCGGTTATAGCGACGAAGAAAGGGATAAACATTCTCGATCGCGGGCATCAGGTCCATGAAATGTCCGAGTTCCAGGAGCTGATGGACTTCCCGCCGGCGCCAAAGCTCAACGTATACGGTCGTCTCGATCGGAAAAAAGCTTCGGCGGCCGAGGCCCGGGGCGAGGATCTCTTCTTCGGCAAGGCAAATTGCTTTTCGTGCCATACGGCTCCTTTCTACACCGACAATCTGATGCACGATCTGATGGTCGAGCGTTTCTACAAGCCGCGCATGGAAGGTGGAATGATGATTACCAAGCAAGGACCCATCAAGACTTTTCCCTTGCGAGGCATCAAGGAGTCACCGCCATACCTGCATGACGGACGTTTACTGACTCTCGAAGACACTGTGGAATTTTTTAATCTGGTGCTTGAGTTGAATCTCACAGCAGCGGAAAAGGCAGATCTTGTTGCGTTTTTGAAAGTGCTGTAAGCCGAGAGCCCAGGAGGCAGTCGGCAGGGAGCAGACGGTAGGAGAAACATTTTCCATTTTCCACTTCTCATTGGGTCATTTGGTACGAGGTGGAATCATTGCTGCTAACTTTCACCACCCAAAGGACCAAATCAAAAATGAGAAATGACAAATGGAAAATGGAAAATGTTTCCTCCTGCCGTCTGCCTACTGCTCCCGGTTGCCAGTTATCGCGTAGCGAATCCGTACCTTAAACGCGCCCCCGTTGTCGCTGTAGTCATCATCGTTGATGGCCAGGACAAGACGGCCGTCCGCGTTTGGCGTGAAGGTTAACTGACTACCAATCATGAACGGTTGACTGATCTGGCCATCCGCCATGCGAATGAGACCAATGAGCGCACCCGGACCAACCGTCGGCACGGGCCGAGTACCGACAATTGAGCCGAAGCCGCTGGGGCGACCACCTTCCGGTCCGACTTCCCCAATCCTTCTTCCGGCGATCACTCGGCCCGACGCAGTAAACGTCAACTGGTCGCCAACTCTCACATCAATACCTGTATCAACACCACGGGACGTGCCGGGGACTTCAACTTCCAGTTCCCGCGGAACGCTTGCACCAGCGCGCGGCCTGCGCGGGCGCACAGTACCCGTGCGGTCACGCCGGCGATCGAAAACATTATCGTCGTCCGCTGTAAGATCACGCTCGCGGCGAATCTCCACGGTAAATGAGCCGCGTGCGTCCGTGTAAGAGCCGCGATTTGCGGTCAGGTAAAGGCGTCCATCCTGATCTGCAATAAACTCGCGCGAGCTTCCGATTTCAATAATCGGCGAATTGAAGTCGTTTCCAATCACGCCAATTAGCATGCCCTCAGACGCGCGCTGCAAGGGTGCAGTGGGATCGGTTTGACGTAAACCATCGGGCGTGATCCGTGTCCGTCCGGCCAGGATTGTGCCTGAAGCTCTGATCTGCAGCCGCTCGTTGCGTCGCACGTCAACGCCGGAATCAATCCAGTTTGGTCCGAGCGTGACCTCGACCGTGCGAATGTCAAAGCGGAGATCGTCGAGCGAACGCCCGTCAAGCTCCACTCGGTCAACTTCATTCGGGCGGAAATACTGTATCTCGCCAGCCCCCGTCGCCGTTGAGACGCCGGTTGTCGTGCTTCGGGGTAAGCCGACCCGAATAGCAAAGCGTCCATTGACGAAACCAATCAAGGTACCTTGCACGGTGCGTCCATCACGCAGATAGATCGTATCGGCGGCCGCAAAACTGACGGTCAGCAGTACCACTACTAGAGCCAGAGCTAGTTTCTTCATATTGGTTTCCTTCCTTCGACCGCCCAGCACCGGCGGAATTGACAACCTGATAATGAGGAACTTTAGAAAGAGGGTTTTGCATGCAAACCTGTGAGAAAAGCGGGGGCGAAGAGTTGCTCGCGATTTGGAAGCTCAAGCTTATACCCTTTCAGAAAAGTGTGTCAAAACCTGCCATCCCCAAGAGATGGGTCAAGCACCGTTGACTTGCAGGTCAGGAAGGATGGCTTGCCTGGCCTAACTGAACGAAATCTCTCAACTCAAGGAATATCAGCAAGTCATAACCCTAGTTCCTAACTGTCGGCGGCAATCTCTTCCGGACTTACCCATCGAGGAGGCTTGATATAGACTCGTTATGACTAAAGGAGGACTCCCCGATGGCGATCTCATCGCAAAAGATTCCGTTGAAATTGTTTTCCGCGGAGGAGATCCAGCGCCACGCCGCAAGCCTGCCACTGATCACCACCACAGCGGCGAGTTATCTCGACGATATCTACGCCGATCACGTCAATTTCTACAAAAAATGGCGGGTGTCCAAGTATTACGGCGATCGGAGAAAGGACTATGCCACCAAGGCAGGCAGAGTAAAGGCACTGGAGAGCTACGGCAAACCCGCGAGTCTGGCCGACCAACTGGTGGGCACCGCCTGCATCCGCCTGGCCATGGACGCTGTGAAAAGCGGGTTGCTGGCCGCCGGAATGGAGTCCACGTGGAAGAATATCCACGACATCCTCAAGATCGACAACTTGCTCCTCGGGACAGATCTCCAAGTCATGCTCCGACAGCTTGGCTGGAAGATATATTATTGGAATCCGAATCCCGACAAGAATGCCGAGTGGGACGCGGAGGATCGTGCCCTAAACCCACTGAAGCCAGGCAAAACCTGGAATGCGGTATGCGGAGGACACGCGGCCCATTACAATACCGCAACCAACAGCCGCGTGTACGGCTACGGGAAGATCCCGGTCGATAACGCGCAGTCATTGGTCGGTTTCGGCACTACACCGCCGCCGGAGTTCCGCAAAGTGCCGTTCTTCATCGGCACCGCGCACGACGGGTACCATGTGTTTCCCGGCCGAAGGGGCGACGTAATCGAAGCGCACAGCATGAGAGATCTGAACGCCTTCGACAATCTTGAGATCAGCCCTTTCAACCCCCTCAAATCAGGCGGAGGACCAAGGTGGGCCGGGAGTCAGAAGTATCGTTCCGGCCTGATTGCCGTGCCCCAGGCCTTCTGACCGCTAAACAACGTTCAGGGCTGCTGTAGCTGGAGGGCGGAGCCGCTCTTCACAACCTGCGAGGCTCTCAAAGTGGTTTACACCTTCGAGTTGAATAGCAACACCATCTGGATTGATAACCCCTATTGTATTCAAGGCCTGGGGCGATCTAGCGGACACACACACGGGATTACTCTCCCCTCATCCGTTTGTCTACCTCGCTTCCTGCTTTCAAGTGATCGGCCTGCCGATTTACAGTCTTGGTACTCAGATAAAAGGGAACCAGGGACAAGCATCCTGGTTCGACTACGCGCTCACCTGGTTCTGGGCCGTGGTTCTCGTGGTCAGCATTCTGGTGTGGTTCGTCGTAGTTTGTGCCGGTTCAGTACGCTGTTTATCTTGTTTGCGGTGCGCCTATCCGTTTCATGCTAGGCTCCAATCGGCTGCCGATCGCGACATTCGCGGGTAGTCAGTTGCTTCCCGATGAAATCGATAGAAGGGAAACAGTGCCGGAAGGCTGGGAGAACGTGAGCATCAGTAAGAGTCCCGTCTCAATGACAAACGTGCTCGCGGCACTGCTCTTTGGAATCTTGCGGGCCTTCGTCAATTGAGCCACACTGACGCCAGTGAGAAGAGACCGCCCATCGTTTGCAAAGCTTTTGCGCTGGTGTCTTCTGCTCCGGTGCCCAGTCTGTGGAAATGCATCCATCGTCAGCGCGCCTTTTAGAGTAAACGATCACTGCTCTTCCTGTAAGGCAGTCTTCCAACGCGAACAGGGGTTCTTCGTCGGTGCCATCCTGATAAATGTGGTGACGACCGAGTCGGTGATCCTGCTGGCTTACATGGCGTCTCTGCCGGTTATAAATGCCCATTATCAATTCGTGTTGGCGATGCTCTTTGTAATAGCTGTCTCGTTTCCAGTTGCCTTTTATCACCATAGCTGGAGTATCTGGCTCAGCTTCGACCATTTAGTCGAGGGATTACCCAAGTCCT
>JAMQPH010000313.1 GCA_023717605.1 Pyrinomonadaceae bacterium | reverse complement strand
GTGGAGGGTAGAATCACGGTCACGATCACGACTAAGAGCGTAGCCATGAACAGATATTTCGACGGTCGACTTTTAAAGAAAGGTTTGCGGGTTCGAATAACCAGCACTATCAATGATGCTGAAACAACCGACTCCAGAAACCAAGCGGTTCGGAATTGATCCTGGGTCGCATGAAGGATGAGCAGAAGCACGCCGAAGGTCAGGTAGTCGAACACCGAACTCACCAGACCGAAAGTAATCATAAACTTGCGAATGGCCTGGATGTCCCAGCGCCGCGGATAGTCAACCATTTCGTCATCCACCCTGTCGGTCGCAATCGTCATCTCGGGGAAATCGGTCAGTAAGTTGGTTAGTAAAATCTGTTTGGGCAACAGCGGTAGAAACGGCAGAAACAGGGATATACCTGCCATGCTGAACATGTTGCCAAAATTTGCGCTGGTGGCCATGAAGACATACTTCAGCGTATTGGCGAAGGTCGTTCGCCCTTCGCGCACACCATGTACCAAAACACCCAGATCCTTTTCGAGCAAAACGATGTCCGCCGCTTCCTTGGCAACATCGACGGCGCTTTCGACCGAAATACCAACATCGGCGGCATGGAGCGCCGATGCGTCGTTGATGCCGTCGCCCATATACCCCACGACATTGCCGGCCTTCTTGAGAGCGATGATGATGCGCTCCTTTTGGTTAGGTTCGATTTCGGCGAAGACATCCACGTCGGCCGCCCGTCTGAGCAGCGCGCCGTCGCTCAATTGACCAAGTTCCGGTCCAGTGAGAATTTTTGTATTTGTCAATCCCATCTGTTGACTGACGTTGGCCGCGACTAGGTGATTGTCGCCGGTGATGATCTTCAGTGCCACGCCGAGTTTTTTTAGACTCGCCATGGTCTCAATAATATTCACTTTCGGCGGATCAAATAGAACCAGGAATCCGACAAACGTCATGCCAGCTTCGTCGAGTTTGCTCATCCGTGAAGCAGACCCGATATTTTTGTATGCAATGCCGAGCGTACGACAGCCCTTATTGCTGAACTCCTCCAAATGTTGCTGGATGGAGTCCCGCATGGTTGCGATATCGACGGTTTTGCCTTCGCCGGTTTCCGCCGTGGAACATACCGCCAGGACATTGGCCAGGGCGCCTTTGGTCACCATCAAATGAGCTTTGTCATGGTCAACCAGGACACTTAATCGCTTGCGCAGAAAATCATACGGGATCTCATCGGTCTTCTGGTAGCCAGCCAGATCGAACTTCTTATGACTGCGAATCGCCTCGTCAATGGGGTTGGTAAAACCGGTCTCATAAAACGCATTGAGATAAGCGTAAAGCAGAACTTTTTCGCTGGGCGCGCCTGCCAGGTCGACGGCGGATTGCAAGTGTACGATCCCGTCAGTCAAGGTGCCGGTCTTATCGGAGCAGATTACGTTCATACTGCCGAAGTCTTCAATCGAAGCGAGCCGTTTGACGATCACCTTAGCTTGAGCCATCCGTTTGGCGCCGTGGGCGAGGTTGATGCTGATAATCGCCGGCAATAGTTGCGGCGTGAGTCCAACCGCGAGAGCCAAGGAAAAGAGAAAGGAGTCCAGGACCGGACGCGCCAAATAGACGTTGATCGCAAAAATCGCCACCACCAGCACTAAAGTTACTTCCATGAGGAAATAGCCGAAACGCCGTATCCCTTGTTCAAAGCCGGTTTCTGGTGGTCTGAGTTTTAACCGCTCAGACACCTTGCCGAATTCGGTTTGCTTACCCGTGCTGACGACCAGCGCCTTGGCGCTGCCGCTTACCACATGAGTTCCCATCCATAGCGCATTGGTCCGCTGGCCCAGGGGCGTCTCCGCCGGCACGACCCCGACCGATTTCTCTACTGGATAGGTTTCACCGGTCAGGGTTGCTTCGTCGATGAAAAGATCTTTGGACTCAAACACCAGACAGTCTCCCGGGACGATATCGCCGGCGTTCAGAATGACGATGTCTCCAGGGACAATTTCTTCGACGGGAATTTCTTTAGCGCCTCCATCGCGAAGCACCGAAGCCTTGATTTGCACGATGGCGAGCAACTTCTCCACGGCGTTGGTTGCGCTGTGCTCCTGCCAAAAGCCGAGAAGGCCGCTGACGAGAACGATGGTCAAAATAATAATAGCGTCAACCGGATCGTGTAAGAAAAATGACAATCCCGTGGCAATGAAAAGGATCAGGATAATCGGACTCTCAAATTGCGACAGGAGAAGAGTCAGCGCATCCGATTTCTTTTTAGGTTTTAGAAGATTGGCTCCGTAACGCGTCAATCGCGCCCGCGTGTCATCGCTCGTCAGGCCTTGTGCAGTCGTTTGCAGTTGCTGCAATAGCTCGTTCGCAGCGATGTTCCAGAATGTTGCTAGCGGTTTGGTCATATGGCACCAACGTTGCACTGACTGGGCAATCTGATCTCCAAACCATTGTCATCAATATATGTTTTCACTTCACCAGCCTCCTACGTATCGCATGCAATTCCCGCGGCCGTTTTGCGTCGGCCTTGGAGAAACTATTTTTAAACCTTTAAATACGTCGAGAATGATCTAGGGAAATATTGAACCGAGCGTTCACTTTATCGTCGGCGGGAACAACATACGACGGTGCCTTCTGAAAAATCAGCAGCACCGCATAGCGGTTGGACGCGTAGTGAAGTTGTTGCAGCGAGCTCAGCTCCTCCACCTGTTCTCGTAGGAGTTGTTGATACTGCTCCTTCGACTGGTACATGGGCTTCACAAGCGTCGGCCACTTCTTGAGTTTGACCTTTTCGTCTTCTTGAACCCGGAAATCTTTTAAATTGATTTTCATTTTCATACTGCTTCTCATGGTTCGACGCGCTGTCCACTCAAATCGCGCTCCAATGCGGTTCGTCCTTGGACAGTGCCTCGAAACCAGAGACTAGGTTCACCAGTTCCTCGTCAATGCCACTCTGGCGCAACCGGT
>JAMQPH010000254.1 GCA_023717605.1 Pyrinomonadaceae bacterium | reverse complement strand
AACCAGATTCAGGGTGTAAGTAATACCTCAGGTTTCGCCGCCGTTGATATTGACTTCAGGCCTCCGGAGAGCTACCAGTGGAATCTGACCATCTCTCGCGAAGTAATGAAGAACACCGTATTGGAGGTCTCTTACATCGGCAACCACGGGCTGCATATCTGGCGGCGAAATGTGAATTGGAATGACGTTCCCCCGGGTGTGCCATGTAAGGGTGGCGCCGCTGTTGGGTGCGATCCAGCTCTACTCAACGACGCTCGATTTCAAATTGCGAGCCGAGTGCGTCAGGGATTGTCCACAGACGCGATGGTAGCCGCTAACCGCAGAATACCCAGCCTGGCTGGTATTACGATGGCTCAGTCTACCGGGAACTCCAGCTACCATGGGCTCCAGACGTGGCTCAACCGCCGCTTCTCTGAGCGGCTGGCGTTTCAAGCCTCTTACACCTGGGCGCATGCTATTTCGGATGTTCCCTTACAGGCGTTCACCAACTCCACAACCGATCCATTTAATTACGCTCTTGACAAGGGTGACTCAGACCTCGACCGGAGGCAGTCGTTCGTCGGTAACATTGTCTACCAGTTGCCATCCTTCAAGGACCGGGGTACCGCATTCAGTCAGATTCTGGGGAACTGGCAGCTCAATGGAATCATCTCCTTCTATGGGAGTGTGCCGGTCGACATCCTATCTGGGGTCAATACTTATGGCACGGCTGGCAACGTGAATCCGCGTCCCAACCTGGTTTTGGGGGTCCCGATCTACCTCAATACCGGTGATGAAACGCAATGGCTTAACCCGGCAGCATTCTCGTTGCCTGGTGTTGGGGAACTCGGTAGCCTGGGCAAGGGCGCGATTCGAGGGAAATCTACTAATAATGTTGATTTCTCTATAGTAAAGAACTGGAACTTCGGGGAGCGCTATAGCATTCAGTTCCGGGGAGAGATGTTCAACGTCTTCAACCACCCAAATTTCGCCAATCAGGCTGGATACCAAAACGCCCTGAACTTCCAAGGAAATAGTACGCTGCCGAACCTAGGCTCAGTTACCAATGGTGCCTTTGGTACGATTGGTCAAGCGTCACCTCCCCGGGAGATCCAGTTCGGGTTCAAGTTCAGCTTCTGATATACTTTGGCTTCGGCTGAACCTTGAAACGGAGGGCTGCTGCTCTAACTCAGCCCTCCGTTTTATTTTGGCGAATCTTAAGTGACAGGCAGAGCATGTCTTTCGGCGCCGTTCTCTTTCTAGTTCTCTCTCTACTGCTTCCCGCACAGTCTCCTCGCGACTCTTTCAAACTTCATTATGAAAGAGCTGAAGCGCTACGACGCAAGGGAGATCTCAGTGCTGCCGAAGCCGAATACGCAGCAATTCTCAGCGAGACATACTACAAACTCGGCAAAATACTTTCGGCCCAAGCCAACTATCCGGAATCGGTTACTGCCCTCGAGGCGGCTGCTGCCTATAGTCCCGATTCCGATCAGGTGCTCATTGATCTGGCCATTGGTTACTTCCAGATCCGAAAGTATGACCAAGCTTTAACTGCTCTCAACAACGTCATTTCTCGCGATTCGCAGAACCCGGGCGCTCTTCACATGCTCGGCAAGACCTATTTCATGTTGGGAGATTTTGAGAGGGCTACGACCGAACTCCAGACAGCACTCAACTCGTCGCCAAAGGATTACGATGTTGCCTACACCCTGGGCCTGGCGTATCTAAAGCGGAGCGAAATTGCTTCAGCCAGACGGATCTTCGATCTCATGGTCGAGCAACTTGGCAACAAGCCACAGCTTCGGGTGCTCATCGGTCGAGCGTATCGTGAGACGGGTTTCCTGTCAGAAGCGATAGAAGAGTTTAAAAAGGCATTGGCACTCGATCCACGCTTCCCGCGCGTGCACTATTATTTGGGACTTACAACTTTGCTTAAAGGCGGTATCGACAAGCTGGATGAGGCCCAGGAGCAGTTCAAGATTGAGTTGGCCAACCATCCGGATGAATTCTTCGCTCACTATTATTTAGGCATTGCCGCAACGGTTGAGAGAAATTGGACGGATGCCGTGTCGTATTTGCTGAAGGCTTCTCAGCTTCAGCCAGGCAATCCGGATCCGTACTTTTTTATGGGCCAGGCTTTTCAAGGCTTGAATAAGCACGCCCAAGCGATTGACGCTTTCAAAAAAAGCATCGAGCTGAATCCTAATGTGAAACACAACGATTATCAGGTTGGGAACGCCCACTATCGGCTCGGACAG
>JAMQPH010000311.1 GCA_023717605.1 Pyrinomonadaceae bacterium | reverse complement strand
GAAGAAAGTAGTGATCGAGTTCGTTGCGTTGCTGCGCCGGTGATGTCGCCTAACGGAGAAGTGATTGCTGCGATAGGAATCAGCGGTACAGTTGGTCAGATCTCCGACGAGCAATTGGCCCGTATCGGTTCGATCGTACGCGCGGCGGCCACTAAACTCTCGGGCCAATTGGGCGTGCGACATCGGTAGACCAAGGGATCGCTATTCCACATCAAGATAGCCCTAGTACGCTCGCCGGACGGCCGGTGACATGAGCTTCTCCTTCGGGTTGCGTGACATCCTGCCTTAACTCACAAGCGCGCTTCCTGCCCATTTTGGCGATATTCTCATTGCAAATTCCAGACTACCTTGTATCCGGCGTTACCGGGCCGGAAGGTCAAAGTGTGGTCGAAATGTGCTGCAGCGTTAATCATCAGAACCATGTCACTTGACATCTGCCTTAAGGTAAAGTATCTTGACATCAAGATAAAGGAGCAAGATGAGCGTAAGCAAACTGGAATCGTTGACGGGCGGCAGTGGCGTTCACGTTTTCCTGGTGTTGTGGAAGGCGGCGCGGGCGGTCGAGGCCTACGCCGAAAAGAGCATCCTGGAGCTGGAGATGTGCGGCAGCGACTTCGCCGTGCTCGAAGCCCTGCTGCACAAAGGACCGCTTCCCGTTAACGAGATCGGGAAAAAGGTTCTGCTGACCAGCGGCTCGATCACGGTCGCCGTCGACCGCTTAGAGATCAAGGGGTTCGTGGAACGACGCGCGTCCGGAAATGACCGGCGCGCGAGGATAGTTCATTTGACAAAGGAAGGAAGGAAGCTAATCACGCGCGCCTACGCCGATCACGCCACCGACATGGAACAACTTGCGTCCGCCTCCCTGACCAGGAGGGAGCGCGAGACGCTCATCCGTCTGTTAAAGAAGATCGGCTATAAGGCGGCAGCCGCGTCAGAGCAAAGTGTGGAGGAAGGTACGGCGTGAGCAGTTTACGTCGTCTACCAGATCGGTAAAGAGAGGAGATGTTATGTCGATGGTCAGTGAAACATTGAGAATTGAGGGGACTCGTGCGGGCGACGGGCGCACGGTCGCCGGAGTCGTGAACAGCATCGAGACTTTAGAAGGTGGGGGCTTTCTGGTCCGCCGCCCGTTTCCGAAAGCCTCGTTTTCAGAATTTGATCCGTTCCTGTTACTTGATGAGATGGGACCAATGGAAGTTGCGCCCGGTGAAGCGAAAGGAGCCCCGGATCATCCGCATCGCGGATTCGAAACTGTGACCTACCTGCTGTCGGGGGACATGGAACATAAAGATTCTCGGGGACACGCCGGACGCCTGCGGGCTGGTGACGTGCAGTGGATGACCGCCGGAGCGGGCGTGGTCCACTCGGAGATGCCCGCCAGAGAGTTCGCGCGCGACGGAGGGCGGATGCACGGATTCCAACTTTGGGTGAACCTGCCGAAGCGCGACAAGATGATGAAGCCGCGTTACCAGGAGATCCCGAACTCTCAAATCCCTAAGGCGACTTCGGTCGATGGCCTGGTGATGGTGAGTGTGATCGCGGGCCAGGCGATGGGCGAGCAAGCCGTCATTGAGACGCGCACGCCGATCATCTACCTGCATTACCGGATCAAGCCCGGAGGCGCGGCAACCCAACGGGTTCCGGGTGCTTACAACGCCTTCGCTTACGTGGTGGAGGGAGAGGGGTTATTCGGAGCAGAGGGCGAGCGGGCCGGGGACGGGCAGATGGTTCTGTTCGCGCAGGACGGCGACGAAGTGAGAATCGAGAATCCGTCGGATGCGAAGGCTACGCTCGAAGTGTTGCTCATTGCCGGAGTGCCGCTGAACGAACCAGTCGCGCGCTACGGGCCGTTTGTGATGAACACCGAAGGCGAAATCCGTCAGGCGATTGAAGATTACCAACGAGGCAGGATGGGTGCGATTGACTCTTGATTGATCATAGTCATCGGAAGCATATGAATGATCTTCGATTCAACAATCAACGTACCTGGAGATAGCAATGAGTGACCAGCGTAATACGTCAGCCGATGCCGCGAAAGCTGTCGTCCGCCGGAATACCCAGGAAGTGCAGGGCGGCGGTAACTTCAAATTGTTCGAGGAGCTGTTCGCTGAAGATTTCGTCGACCATACGCCCCAGCCGAACACGACTCCTGATAAAGACGGTGTGCGAATCCTTTACCAAACCCTTCGAGCAGCGTTCCCCGATTTCCACGCAGAGATCCATTGGCAGGCCGCTGACGGGGAACTCGTCACGACTTACAAGACGTATCATGGAACGCACCAGGGAACATTCCTGGGCGTCGCGCCGACCGGTCGAAGAATCCACTTTGAAACTGTCGACGTCATGCGAGTGCACAACGGCAAGAGTGCCGAGCATTGGGGTGTGGCAAATCTATTCTCCCTTATGCAGCAGCTCGGCGCCTGGCCCACCGCGACACAGGCGTAAATCGGCCGATTGTTAAGCATGAAAACCTTGATGCTTGTAACGCTTTCTCCCTCCTGGCGTTTTTCGGGTTTGCTTGCATTAGTCGGAGCGAGAATCAACGTCCACAAACCCAAATCGTAAATGCCGCAGACTTGAAACCGAATGAGATTCAACATGAGCAATTGAGCGACGAGCAATTGCGGCGCACCAAGAAGTTACATGAAACTTTTGCCGAAGTTGACAGTTCTTCGTTGGAAAAGTGGATTGATAATTTCAAGCGTGACGCAAACCCAGACTCAGAGATAGCGATTTGGGAGCGAGTCGCAAAGGCTTATACGAGCTATTGTTCACGAAGACAGCTAACTCTGGAAGCCAAGGGTGACGTTTTCCAAGCACTTGTGTTGCGGTCACTGACTTCGGATGAAGAAGCGATAAAGACACTGAAGTTCAAAGTGTTGTCGGCGGACGAAGCTCGGAAGATAATGAGAGAGTATTAGCCGGTGCGCCGCTCCGAACGCTTGCAGTGACCGCGCGATAGCGTGCTTCTGAAGTAAGCTGGTTTCCATTAGCTTGAATGCTGATCGCGCGTTGCCCCTGAAGCGCTATTGCGGCTGATTCACTATTTTATGATGGGTGAAAGCTGATGGATGAAAAAACCAAAATATCACTACTCAAAGATGAGTACTCTATGCTCCAGCAGTTTTATGAAGATTTTGACAAGCGCATTCTTGGCATCAAAGGATGGAGTGCCACGATAGCTATCGCTGCTATCGGCGGCGGCTTTCAATATCGCATCCCATATTTATGGCTATTTGCTGCCGCAGCATCTTTGGTTTTTTGGTTGCTTGAAGCAGTCTGGAAGAGATTCCAATATTTATATGCGCCCAGAATAGCAAGATTGGAAGAAGTCTTTCGTGAGGGAGATTTCGACGAGGTTGCTCCCTTACAAATCTACAGTTCCTGGTTTGTTGCCTTTGAAAAAGAAGGGTGGCGGGTCTTTAGTACATTCAGAATGGGGATTGTGAGTTTCCCACATCTGGTGACATTCATGTGCGGGACCATACTGTTCATTCTATACCTTCTTGATGTCATAAAGCTGGCTCCAAAATAGGTTGGTTGCCGTAGCGCGCCGCATGACCTATGAGCGCTTGCAGCTGAAGGCGCGATCGCGTACTTCTCAAGGAATCTTTTCCGGTTCAGCTTGAAATGTTGATCGCGCGCCGCGGTGAGGCGCGGCGTTGGGCGCTAGTCATACGAG
>JAMQPH010000309.1 GCA_023717605.1 Pyrinomonadaceae bacterium | reverse complement strand
ATGCAGTACTACGGCTACCTGCGCCGCAACCCGGACGACGGTCCAGACACGAACTTCGGTGGGTGGCATTTCTGGCTCGGGAAGCTGAACCAGTTCCAGGGAAACTTCGTCCAGGCCGAGATGGTCAAGGCTTTCATCTTCTCAGCCGAGTATCGAGAACGGTTCTTTAGCCAGCCTTAGACATACTTGCTAGCCGCCATTAACGGACTAGTGTCAGTTTCTAAAGTTCGCTGACAAATTGGTCGAGGTGCACACGCACAGAACCGTTTGCTGTAGCCAATGGATCCCAGCACTCAACTCGAGCAGGAATCGGTCTCAGAACCATTTGAAGTAGCCAACAGATCCCACTCAGCCTCATGAAGATAGACCGCCGTTACAAAGAAACGGTATGTGTCTGGTTACAAAGGATTGTGTGGCTGCTGCTGGGGCTGAGTGATGGGATCCATTGGCTAACGCAAATGGTTCTGTGCGTTCCACCCTTCGACTAATTTGTAACAAGAACCCTGGAAACAGGACACTAGGATTTGAGTAACAAGACATCTACCTGAGCAGCTTGTTCCTCTCACCCCCGTCGGTCGGCGAAATTGTTCTCTGTTACTCGATCCCACCGTTGCGTTTCCAACAAAATCGTCATAAAGACTAGTCCGTCGGTGTTAACAATGTAATCCAGCACAAGTGGATCCAAGACCCGTGATCGGCAACTCTTGTTACGGTACCTCTCGACTGCGAGCAGATGAATAGCAATAAGGAGATCCTTTAATGAGACTCACCACACAGGCTTTGGCGTGGATTCTAACTTTCATAATCGCGGGGCAGTGGTTGTTTGTTGCCGGCGCGAGCGCTACGGCGCAGTCATCATCGTCCGATGCCGCTCGCCTGGCCCGACTTGAGACCCAGCTTGAAAGCCTGCGTCAGGAACTAAAGATACCGGCCCTCTCGGCAGCCATCGTGAAAGATCAAAAGGTGCTCTGGGCAAAAGGATTCGGGTTTGCGGATGTGGAAAATAAAGTGCCGGCCACTGAGCACACTCCTTATCACCTGGCGTCGTTAACAAAAACATTTGCTTCGACAATCCTGATGCAACTGGTGCAGGAAGGGAAAATCAAACTTGACGATCCAGTTTCGAAGTATGGAATCACCTTAGAGAGCGACGGCCTGATCAGAGTAAGGCATCTGCTGTCTCATACGTCGGAAGGTAATCCGGGGGAACGGTACAGTTACAATGGGAATCGCTTTGCTGAATTAGATAAAGTTATCCAAAAGGCCACCGGAAAATCATTCGGCGAACTCCTCATAGCGAACATCCTCGACCCTCTGGACATGACTGAGACGGCACCCAACGTACCCCGGATTGTCAGCACGAAATCACCGAACGGAACCGATCCGGCAGCAGAGGCGGAAGTGAAAGCTGCTGTCATGGATCTGATCGGAGGCTTCAACGCCGGTAGCGTGGATCAAATTGAGCGGCGTCTTGCGCCACAGCAGAATCGCTTCCCGGGTGAAGGAGGATTCCTAACTTCGTTTATCGACGCGTTTGAACTTAGGGGCCTATTCCAGTCAGGCTGGAAATTGAATTTTAAGGTGGACAACCTGGAGACTGCGGTTTACGGGAACAGCGCGGTGGCCACGTTTTTCATGAGTGGGACCATTACTCCAAGCAATGGAACTCCGCGTTCGGATGGCCCCTGGCGGAGCTCCCTAGTCTGGAATAAACAAGATGGGGCCTGGAAGCTTGTTCATTCTCATCAATCTGCGATGAGCAGGGCCATGATTACGGAAAAGCATCAGCAGCGATTCGACACGGTTTCAAAATCGCTGGCTCAACCGTATGGTCTTGACCGGGAGTTTAAGATCACAAAAATCAGCTACCCGCAGGGCTTCAGCGCCTCAGCCGGATTGATGTCGAGCGTTCTCGATATGGCGAAGTACGACATCGCCATTGATCAGAACAAGTTTCTCACCAGCGAGACTCAGCAATTGGCTTTCACACCTGCGGTCTCAACAAAAGGAGAACCGCTTCCATACGGCCTTGGATGGTTCACGCAAAATTACAAAGGCACGAAGATGCTCTGGCATTATGGCTACTGGACCGCCAACTCATCGTTGATTTTGAAAGTTCCGGAGCGGAATATCACGTTCATCGTGATGGCCAACACAGACAATCTCAGCAGGCCTACCGACCTGGGCGCAGGTGACGCATTGAGTTCTCCAGTGGGCATGGCCTTCCTCAAGATCTTCATCTTCCCGGAAAAGTTCGGTGAGCCGATACCTGAGATCAACTGGAATGCTTCTGTGCCGGAACTAAGGGACCAACTGAAGCAGATGTCCGGAAAGCCCTACGCCGATGTCTACACCAAGGATCTGATTACAAAGTTTCGCATAAACCAAAGCGTGGGGCAGGCGGCCGAAGCGTCGCGTGTAATGAAGATGTATGGAGAACTCTTCTCCAAGCCTTTTCCCGACGACCTTGCGAAGATGACGCTTGTTGCACAGCTGGTGCAGGTGTTGGACAACGAAGAGAAGACCGTGGAATTCACTCTACCTCGCAGCCAGCAGGTTCGTATCTTCTCCATCGGCGAAGGACAGGGTGGAGAAATGTTTGACTACGGTTGGATTGAAAGCGCGGACAAAGGCAATTCCGTCTGGGAGATGCAAGAGGAACAAACGACCCACGCGGGCGGGGCAGGGAAGAATCGTAAGATAGACGTGGTAGTCACTCTGGAGCCGGGCAAGTACAAGTTGCGTTACAAGACAGACGACTCCCACTCGTTCGACCACTGGAACGCACTCCCACCGGAGATCAACTTCTGGGGCATAGCGGTATATGCGAAGTGATCATTTTCCATTTGTGATTTGTCATTTCTCATTTGGTCATTTCTGAAGATAGAACTTCCGATGTGCGTGGGGCTTCTGTTGTGAGTAGTTTTGGAAAAGATACTTCTCAGTCCATAAATCTGCGAATGAAAAATGAAAAATGAGAAATGACAAATGGAAAATGATCCGATCGCTACCCCAGCCGGCTCTGACAGCGAAGTGAAATGAACAAAGAAGACCAGAAGAAACTTAAGAAGGAGTATCAGCACACCCCTCTTCCCATGGGTGTCTTCTTGATCCGAAACGTCGTCACTGACAAGGTGTTTGTTGCCGCAGGTCGCAACCTTCAAGGAGTCATCAACCGACACCGATTTCAATTGATCGCAGGTAGTCATCCAAACAAATCACTCCAGTCGGATTGGTCTCAGCTTGGAAGCCAAAACTTCGCTTTCGAAATCCTGGAGGAGTTCATCCCTCCCGACGCTTACCAAATTGACGAGGCAAGCGAGTTAGCCTTCATGGAAGAAATGTGGCTGGAAAAGCTCCAGCCGTACGCCGAACGAGGATACAACGAGCGAAAGCTGAGCAGAGAAGAGAAGTTGAGCCGTATTTCGGCTAGCAGGTTGAGCGAGTCCTGAAGGCAGTGGACTCAATCGACCTATAGAACAGCTTCTACCTCACGTCGCGAACCGGTTGCGACTCTGGGCAGTCGCAACCGGCATGGGGTGAGTAAAGTCCAAAACGTTAGGCGTTCCGTCGGGAGCCTATTTAGTCGGGATACTCACCACATTCGAATACCCCGACTTGCCGCCCCCGTTTTCGGCGCGCACGCGGTAGTAGTAAGTCTTCCTGCGGAAGGCCGTCGCATCCGTGTAGGTGTTCATATTAGCCGGGCTGGTACCGAGTTGAATGAACCCGCTCGACACTGAGGTGGATCGCTCCACGAGGAAATGGTCCTCGTTGTCTGAACGGTCCGCCCAATATAGTGCCACGCGCCCCTTGCCCGTGTTCACGGCGATCAGAGCGGCCGCGGCTGCCGGCTTCGGTTGGCATGCAGCGTTGCCGACGAGTGTGTATCCAACCTCGGAACTCGGACTGGCATAGTTAGCATTGTCAGGAACGATTGCTATGAGCGGTACCCTCACGAAGATTCGGGACAACCTGGCGCCCGGCTGCGGATTGCCGATCTTGCTGTTTGAAACAACGATAGTGATCGCGTCGGTCTGAGTGTCATAGCGACTTCCGGCATCAGCATCGCCCAGAGTGGTGGCTGTGCCTTGCGTGTTGTCGGCGTTATGGATGTAGGTACCGTGCTTGAAACTCACGGCGCCGGTCAACTCAGTCCTCATATCCACAAAGTAGCCATTGTTGTCGGGGCCAGTGAAATAAATCCGCCACTGAGTGTTGGGCGTCAGCGGTCCACTCAGGTCGCTGACCTTGATGGTAAAGACGAGTTTGTTTGATCCGTCGGCGAAAAACGGCTCAGCGATGTCAACCGAGCGGATGTCGTGACTCGCCTGCTGGGTTAGTGCATCGCCGCTGACATCCGTCAGCACGGTGATCCCCGCACCTGTGCAGGCGCTTTCGGGATTAGTTGGGACCACACGTGCTGACGACTGCGTCGCCATCTCTACTCGCAATCAGTTGAGGAGGCGCAGGAGTGGCATTGGCCGGCGGGTCGTAACCGGAGAACAACGACTTGCCGCCAGACTGTCGAATAATCGTCGCCTTGTCCGTGCCGTCGTTGTCGCGACTATCTATGCGTCCATCTGTGTTCCTGTCTGTTCCGCGAAGGCAATCTGCAGTTATGCAACCATCGGCGAAGGCCGCCAGCACTCGCCCCTGTTTGTCTACTGTGAGGTCGTTAGAGTCGAGCAGATTGCGCGTGCCGGAAGGACAGGTTGTGCCATTCGTGCAAACCACGCCGCGCTGCGCCGGATCGTTCGGCGTGGCATTGACCGTTACCCAGGTGCTTCCGCCGTCGTAAGTGGTCGCGATATAGCCATACCACGTTCCCGGGAACGTCACGTCTGTGTCCCTACCGTTCGCACCAGGCGTCGCCGAACCAAGGAAAAAATAAGCGGCCCGATCGCTGTCGCCGGCGATCACAGCGGGAAAGACACTGTTCTGGATTCCGTGCTGCGCACCGACGTCCTGCTTGTTTACCCAGGTGAGACCACGATCGTGTGAGACCGCGATGCGCGCGTGCCCGTCGCCGTCAGCGTAGCCAAGGTAAACAGTGCCGTTCGCGCCGATGCCGACTGATGGATCCGTATCGCCCCAAGCGCTGCCCGGTACGGTGCGGATGTTCCATGACAGACCATTATCCTCCGAGACTGCGACACCTTGTTTGCCGTCGCATGACTTGTTCGGTACGTAAACAGTTCCGTCCGGAGCGACCTTGATATGCCCATGGAGACCGTTGCACTGTGCCAGGTTCCACATCGGAATGCCCACACCGAATGTGAACCCGCCGTCATCGCTGCGCGCAATTTCTGCTAATCCCACATCCTGCGAGGCGTAGTAGATTGCATTTGTGTAAAGCTGGCCGTTAGGACCGGGACGCTGGATCGCGCCGCCCTTGAGACTGCCGTCAGGATTTTGGCATAGGGGCCACCGCCGACGGTTTGGTGGTCAACTCCGGAATTGATTCCAGAACCCTGACTCGGAGTCCACGTGGCTCCATCGTCATCTGTGAACGCCATAAGGCTGGTCTTGCCGAGCAGCTGTGAAACAAACGTGCGATTTGTTCGGAATGGGCCTGAGTCGCTGTCTGTGAAAAGTATCGGATCGGAGGTGACTATCGATGTGTTCGGCGCGCTCACAGCCTCCCAGGTGGCTAGTGCAGGTGACGCAGTATCGTCGAACTTTATCCGTAGAGTTTCCAGTGCTGCGATGAACATTGCGTTACCGCTTTGCCAGTTCACACCAATTGTGGGCTCGCCTGCACTGTTACCCAGAGCGCCAGGCGCGGAATAGTTTTGGTAACGCGGTGCTGGCTCGCTCGAAGGCGTCGGAGTGGGTTGCGGCGCGGGTTTGTTCTCGATCACCCTCCGGCAGGGCTGGACGCTGCAGCTCTGTTGAGAATGGGCAGTCCCGTTGCCAGCAACGCTGCTATAGAGGTAACTATCAAAAGAGAGCTTCGTGTTCTTCCAATGCGTGTCATGAAGCAGATGCGTTTTCCAGGTAAAAGGAAATTCCTGTTCATTATTCTCAACCTCGATCATCGGCGAATTTAATGCAGGCAAAGACGCGCCGAACGACTCTGCCGATCAAACTCCGAGCGCTTAAACCCACCGGTCTTCGGGAGCGCCAAAGAAGTAACACAGCCTCAAGTTTTCAAAAGCAGCCGCAGGTTAGAGAGTGGACCTTGAGAAATTCTTGAGGTTGGGTTGAGGTGGATCTACCGATCTGAAGTAAGTGGCCAGGAACTTCGGGCAAATGCATGAGGATTAGAGGCTTAGCTCGGACGACACCCATACGCTCTGCTGTTAGAAGTTGCCGTGTCGTGGTGGGTTTTTAATTCTCAGTCACGCCGCGGCTTTAGCCCGGTGTCATAGGCGGGGCTCGGAATTTTTTGACTGTTTCAACGGCAACAATATACTTGGCTCACTTATCCCATCATGACGCAAGCCCACTCAACGCACAGAACCATTGGCGGTAGCCAATGGACCCGGCACTCAACGCGGCCAGGCCAAGGTGCCATGTGAAAAGGGGCCTGCTTAGATTGAG
>JAMQPH010000302.1 GCA_023717605.1 Pyrinomonadaceae bacterium | reverse complement strand
AGACGTGTTGGGGTGTCCAAGGAGAGCATTTACGATCCCGTCAAGGTCCGTAACGGGATCCGAGTTCTAAAGGAGCTGCTGGCCGCCAGGGGCCATCCAAACGCTACTATTCAAGAGAAGGGCGAGGAAGTTTCCGCGACTTCAATTGCCGTCACATTCGTGATCAACGAGGGAGATCGCGTTCGCGTGGTGGACGTTCAATTTGAAGGCAACACGGTCTTCAGCGATGGCAGTCTTCGCGGCGCCATGAAGTACGTAAAGGAAGCGGGACTGATTAGCCGCTTCAAAGGCCAGGACATTCTCGATCGCGAGAAGCTTGACGTTGATCTACGGCTGGTAGACAACTACATGCGCTCCAAGGGTTATCTTCAGGCGCGCCATGGCGAACCTCGCGTTGAAGGAGTTGGCCCCCGTCGGACCGGTTTCTTCCTTCCGCTACCGTTTCTCTCTTCGGTAGATGAAGGTCTTCGCGTCACGATCCCAATCATTGAAGGAAAGATCTATCGTATTGGCGAGATGAAGATTGAGGGAAACTCGATCTTTTCTGAAGATCAGATACGTTCGATAATTGGACTGAACAAAGGCGACGTCGCTGATGGTGAAAAAATCGGTAAGGCCCTTTATGAAAATCTGAAGAAGTATTATGGCGCGCAAGGCTTCATTGAATACTCTCCCGAGCCCAATCCAACCTATAAGGACAACCCGCAGAATCCCAACGAAGGCATTGTAGATTTCGTCGTTACCATTGAGGAAGGCAAACAATTCACGTTGCGCCGGCTGGAGTTTACAGGCAACACGTTCACCCGAGATAACGTGATGCGTCGGGAAGTCTTGATTAACGAGGGTGACATTTATAACCTCTCGGCCTGGGAGTATTCAATCATCAAACTCAACCAGAGCGGTTACTTCGAACCGATTGACAAAGACAAAGACGCAGACTTCCGCACGAACGACGAAGAAGCCACGGTTGATATTAATCTGAAGGTACAGGAACGAGGTCGCCAGCAGATCTCCTTCAACGGGGGAATCTCCGGCATTGGTGGTTCGTTCTTTGGACTCGAATACTCGACCAACAACCTCCTGGGTCGCGGTGAAATACTCTCGATTAATCTGGCCGCAGGAAATAGGCAGCGGTCCTTCCAGTTTTCGGTTACAGAGCCATATATCAAAAACCGGCCTATCACTGCCGGCTTTTCGATCTTTGCTTTCAGTCAGAAGTTCTTCGGTGAAGGTACATTTCTTTCTCAGAATCTTAGCGCTCAGCAAGGGCTGTCCGGATCGACCATCGACTTCCTAACCGTCGACGAAGAGAACCTGTTCACACGCGAATCATTAGGAGGCTCCATATTCCTGAGTGCACCGCTCTCGGAGTTTTACCGTAAACGACCTTTTACCCAATTCTCGCGAGTCGGGGCGTCGTATCAGCTTTCGATCACCAACGTGACTGACCCGGAAGTCAATCAGGCTAGCAATCCAAACCAGTTCATCCCGGTGATATACGCCCAGCCGGACATTATCACGAGCAGGATCACTGGGAGTTTTAGTTACGATACGCGCAACGCGAGCGTCGATCCGACCAGCGGTCGCGAACTTTCGCTGGCTGTGGCGCTGGCCGGTTTGGGTGGGGATGTCCGCACCTACCAACCGACGCTCTCTTTCACTCAGTTCTTTCCGGTTCGGCGGAAGAAGTCGGTACACCCTGAGGTGTTTGGCTTCCGCATCCTTGCTGGAACCGTGGGCAGCTTTGCCATAACAGACAAGGTGAAAAACTCCCAATCACTCGCCTTCGTTGATGGCGTGCCGATTTTCGAGCGTTACTTCCTGGGTGATGAGTTTACGATTCGCGGTTATAACGTTCGTTCGATCAGTCCGATTGTGCCGCTCGATACATTCATTACTTCGCAAAATGTGGTGGTTTCCTCTACCGCTATTGGAACTCCTGCTCCCATTGCAGGAGTGCCAGCGGGAGTAGCTGACCCTGGAGTCTTTACCGGTGTCACGGGGAACAATGTAGTCTCGTTGCCGCGCTCCTTCACATCTGTAGGGGGCGATACCCAACTGCTGGGGAACTTTGAATATAGAATTCCTATAATTGGCAACACCGTCGGTATCGCTGCCTTTGCGGACATCGGAAGCTCTTTCAATATCCGATCGAAGACCGATCAGTTTTTCTCAAGCAACTTCCTGGACGACGATCCGTTTCTGCGTACGGTGGGCTTCATCCCCTGCCCTCGCCTCAGTCCCTTAGGCGCACCGGTGAGCTTGTCTACTCTGGCTGCTTGCAACCAAAATACACAACTCGCCCTCACAGCCGGTTTAGGGCTGGTCATGCGCGACCGCCGGCTGGTAACTACTCAGGAGCTGGATGCTGCGCAGAACCTTGGACCATTTGACCCAAACACCGGCTTGCCATTCGGGTTTCAACAGGTGTTCCTGCGCGGACAGACCCAGACCAACACTGCCGTGCGCTTGTCAGAGGGTCTTTTTGACAGTTTTGGTGAATTTCGAACCAGCCTCGGTATGGAGGTACGCGTTCAGGTTCCCGTGCTCAACGTACCTTTTCGCTTAATCTTTGCGTATAATCCAAACGCCAGGGCAAACGAGGTAATCGATGGATTTCCATTCTTCTTTAATGAGAAAAAGAAAGTCATTCGCTTCAGCGTCGGGCGCACCTTTTGATCATTTAACGCTAACCATGGCGGTAGGATGAACTACTAACGGGGTTTACCAATCGCCTTTGAATTTAAGGAGCATTACAAGAAAGTTATGAAGATAGATCGCTTAATCGCCGCCGCCGCTTTTGTTGCGGCCCTGGCTGTTTCTCCCGCTTTAGCTCAGACTCGACCAGCTGGGTCGGCGGCGGCGCCTCAAACCGGCGCCGCCCTACCAGAGAGCAAGATCGCTCTTATTTATTCGGATGCGTTTCTTGATCCCAAGACCGGCATTGCCCGATTCACTACTGTGCTGAGCAACTTGAACCGCGAGTTTCAGCCGCGCCAAACTGAGTTACAGCAGCTATCGCAGAAGGCTCAGGCACTCAAGGACGAGATTGATAAGACCAAGAGCGTTGCGGAGCCGCGGGCACTGCAAACGAAAGTCGATCAACTCGAACAGTGGAATAAGGAACTGCAACGCAGGAGTGAAGATGCGCAGGCTGCTTACACCAAGCGGCGGGGCGAGATTTTTGCACCCCTGGAACTCGACATCAAGAATGGCCTCGAAGCTTTTGCCAAGCAACGCGGAATTAATGTAATCATCGATGGCAGCCAGGTACCGGTCGTCTATGCCGCCGATAGCCTCGACGTGACGCGGGCTTTCATCAACGACTTCAACAGCAAGAATCCGGCGACCGCATCCATTACGCCTCCCAAGTAGGGTATTTCGGCGCGGCATGAGATTCTACAGACGCGGGGATGCGGCCAAGGTTCCGCGTCCCGCGTCTTTTAGTGTCTAATAGCCACCCATGGAAACCATTCTTGATTCGCAAGCTATCCAGAAGCTCCTGCCGCATCGTTATCCCTTCCTCCTGGTAGATCGGATTATCGAACTCATTCCACGCGAACGAATCGTGGGCGTGAAGCAGGTCAGCATCAACGAGCCGTTTTTCCAAGGCCACTTTCCCGGTGCGCCGGTGATGCCGGGAGTGTTGGTGGTTGAGGCGCTCGCTCAGGTGGGGGCCGTCCTGGCTCTGCGAGAAATTGAAGATCGCGATCAGAAGTTAGTTATGTTTACCGGCATAAAGGAAGCTCGGTTTCGTCGTCCGGTAGTACCTGGCGACACCTTGATTCTGGAGGTAACGGCTATGCGTATTGGTTCACGCGTACAGCGGATGCGCGGTGAGGCGAAAGTCGATGGCCAGCTTGCTGCCGACGCCGACATCATGAGCGTGATCGCAGACCGACGCTCTGCCGTCTAACTCATGTCTACCGCCACTCATCCCGCTAAAATTCATCCTTCTGCTGTTGTCAGCACCCGTGCGCGCATTGGTCGCGACTGCCACATCGGTCCTTATTCGATTGTTGGCGATGAAGTGGAATTAGGTGACCGCGTTCGACTGGAGTCGCACTGTGTCGTGGACGGCAAGACGACCATTGGCGCCGGGACCCATGTTTTCCCTTTTGTTTCGATCGGTCTCGCGCCGCAGGATCTGAAGTACAAAGGAGAGCCGTCCGAAACACGCATTGGGAACCGAAACCATATCCGCGAGTTCGTGACGATCCATCGGGGAAGTGCCGGCGGCGGAATGCTCACGCAAACCGG
>JAMQPH010000289.1 GCA_023717605.1 Pyrinomonadaceae bacterium | reverse complement strand
CGGAGAAACGAAATGCGGCACTGTCATGGTCGTTCTCAGTCGGAACGGCGGCTGATAATCTGCCGTACTTTGGATTGTTGCAATCGCAAACGCAGTTCGCTTAATATCGGCCCAACGATTCCCATTCCCCCCGACCGGCCTGATTTTGGGCCGCAAGCGGGCGCGGGAAGCGAGTCTGGTATTTGCCGAAAATAACGACGTTGGCCGGAAACATTGTTCCATCTTCTACGTTGAAGGGTACCAGCGATTTGAAGTTACGGATTTGGGATCGAGCAATGGAACATTCGTCGTTCCCGGAGAAAAGCGCTTGTCGCCGAATCAAGAACTGGTGTGCAAGGCTGGCCAAATCATCCGATTGGGCCAGCACAACGAGTTCGAGTTGGTCTTGCAATAACGCCTTGCTTATTACGGTTTTCGGGTCGTTCGCCTCTATGGTTGTCGATAACGCTCATCCCGTCACGACGCAACATTTGATTCGCGACTCGAAACGGGTATGTCAGAAAATGGGCAAAGTGGTCGCGGAAAATGAATTAGGATTTAATGCCTCTCAATCTACCATGGACTGATTAATTTTTTCGCCCAGGAGGTGAAATATGCGGCAATATGATTTTGAGAAAGTAAACCATAGTCATTCCGCCTGGAATTCACCATCGAAAGGGTCCCGAAAGAATGAGAGAAGTTTACCTTCCGCGCCGGCCAATCAAAAGTCCTCTTTGCTTCAGATGCAACGGCAACATGGCAATCAGTACGTGCAGCGCTTCTTGCAACTGGCCAGGAGCGCGGAAAGCGACGGCGACGTGTTGCCTGACACGGAACGCGCCATTGAGAGCAGCCGTAGCGGCGGGCAGTCGCTGGACAGCGGCGTTCAGACGCAGATGGGAAAGGCGCTCAACGCCGATTTCGGCGGCGTGCGCGTGCATACCGATGCGGGCGCTGACGGCTTGAATCAATCGCTAAGCGCGCGCGCGTTCACCACCGGGCGGGATATCTATTTCCGGCAGGGGGAATACAACCCGGGGAGTTCCAGCGGCCGTGAGCTTTTGGCCCATGAATTGACTCATGTCGTGCAGCAGAACCCGGACAAGGTGCAAACCAAGTCCGACGATGACGGTTCACAAGGAGGGTGCGCCTGCGGTGGCGCCGCCTCCGGCCCGCAGATGAAGCTTTCGGTGAGCCAGCCCGGTGACCTGTACGAGCAGGAGGCGGATCTAGTCGCCAGCGCGGTGATGCACCAGGAACAGCAGGGCAGCGCCGAATCGTCGCAGACGCAATCGATCAATCGGCAAATGCCAGAAGAAGACAAGGAAAAGCTGCAAGGCAAGTATCACGACGATAAGATTCGGCGGCAAGTCGAAGAAGAGGAAGAAAAGCCAACTTGAGATATGCCCGAGTTGTTTAAGTCACAACCGATTCTTTGCAAAGGCTAGCGCACGCGGAGACAGTTGAGAATTTCGCAAGCCGCGGGCAAAGCATCCGCGACATCGAGGGTTGAGCCATTGGGTGGCGAAACAAACGGCGCGTGCACGCCGATTGGTGGACGTTTATGTCTCGCCAACGTTTAAGATCGCCGAGGAAGAGGAAGCGCTGGGTCGCGCGCAGCGAATCTCGCCCAGATCATGCTGACCGGTTATTTCATGCGGAGACTCATTCCCCAATCCACCAATTGCAACGGACATTGGGCAACCAGCGTATAGCGCAGTTGATTCGAGCCAAGCGCCTCACCCCCCAGGGCAAGATCCTCGGTCTTCGAGTACAACTCAGCGTCGGTGCGGCTACCGATCAGTACGAGCAGGAAGCCGATGGCGTGGCAAGACAAGTGCAGAGCATGTCGGATGCGGCCGCGCAGCGGCAAATAAGGAAAGACAACGCGGCAAGCAAATCGATCCACGCCAAGTTTGGCGGATCGCCGGCGGACAGCTTCGAGGCTGGATCCGATATCGAAGCGCAGCTCAATCTGAGCCAAGGATATGGCAGTTCGTTACCGGAACCTGTGCGCGCCTACATGGAGCCTCGGTTTGGCGTGGACTTCAGCCAAGTGCGTGTCGATAGGGATAGCGACGCCATACAAATGAACCGGGATGTCGGTGCCCAAGCCTTCACCCACGGCTCTGATATTTACTTTGGCGAAGGCCGCAGCCCAGGCGACCTGGAACTCACTGCACATGAATTGACGCATTCGATTCAACAATCTCCTAGGATGCAGCGCCACGTTTTGAATCTTCAATCTATCCATTCGGAGCACGACCAAAGCGAGCAAGGGTCGGCGATGGTTCAACGAAAATTGCGCAAACGCGATGAGAAGATAAAAACAGAGTTCGATCAATTGGTCATGGATGGGAAACATGATGAGGCGCTTGATTTAATCTGTAAAAAATATGGATTTAAGGGCAAGAATTTCGAGATCAAACTGGTTCCGCCGATGGCAGATTCTTGGGCAACAACTGGTGGTGAAATAAAGGCAGGCGCTAAACAGACGCTCAGTATTGGAAAAGATCTTCTTGATCAAGACTTTACGTTTATTATCCGCACCATCGGACATGAATTCCAACATTTAGAGCAGCGCAGTCAGAAGAAGCCTATCGAGAATCAGAAAGAGCGCGAGTTTCTCGCTTGGAGTTGGGAAGCCCTTGATACCGACGTCCCTTCCTACTCCTTACTTGTCGCAGCAGAACATGCTAAAAGCGCGTTGGAATTTTACGATGCGATGCCCGATGAGAGAAAAGAGCTCTCCAGCAACAAAAAGAAAAAAAAGGCCCTGGATAAGCTGATCAAAAAGTCAGAAGCAGCTGCCACGCCCTGACACACTGCTAAGGGGAAATAATGGCAAAGACCAGAGAAGATGCTAAGGAACAACTTGAGCTGAAAGTAGTATCTGAGCGGACCGTTGTGCAACCAGGGGAAGAAACGCCCATTGAAGTGACGCTTACCAATCGAGGCAAATCGGCCCTGGTTGTGAACAGTCGTTTAGCGATGGGATATCCTGACTCCACTGAGCGAGAACTGTATTGCGAGATACAAGGACAGGACCAGAGAAAGTATACGGCCTATCAGGCCTTTACTGTGGACTACCACCGGAAATCTTTAAATGAGAAGTTTTTCACAAAACTTCAACCAGGAGAGTCGCTGAGAAAAACATTTGATCTACAGTTTTGGTACCGGCTTATACAACCCGATCTGTATATGGTGCGCCTGATATACGATCCTGAACCCTATCAGCTTAACCTGAAGGCTACGCCTGGTCCAATTACCTCTCTCCCAATCACAATTACGGTTCGCGCCTGAACCTATTGCTTTATTGTGCCGGTCAAATTGGAATTATTCGACGGTGAGTAAAGGAATCTAGGGGGGAACGGTGAATGTTATGGGCCACTTAATTATTAATCTCGCTGGCATTGAGATTTGCCCGGAATCTATGGGGTCAGTTTCGATTGATTTACTGTTTGATTTTTAACGAATCAATGAGAATGGAAGTCTATTTCTCACAAGAATATACTTATAAGAGCTGACACTTATGGCCCAACACCTTTTGACTGAATCTCCAGAGAAAACGCAACAGCACATCGAGCGTCGCGAGCCTCGGTCAGATTCTGCCCAGTCATTTCAAGGTGTACTCCGTCCTATTCCCCAACTGCAACGCATGTTGGGCAACCGGTATGTTGCGCAGTTAATTCGAGCCAAGCGGCTTACACCTGAAGGTAAAATTATTGGTCTTCAACGAAAGCTGACCGTCGGTTTCGCTGAGGATCGATACGAGCGGGAAGCCGATCGCGTGGCACGCCAGGTGATGACCACCCCGAACGCGGTTGTTGCAAACTCGATGCAACTAGCGATGTCACCGGAAGAAGACAAGGGACAGAAGATTCAAACCAAGCCGCTGGCTGCATCAATCACATCGATCGTGCAGCGGCAAATGGGGAAAGACGACGAGGAAGACAAACCGATCCAAGCCAAATCTGCAGGATCAATGTCCGGTAGCTTCGAGGCTGGAAGCGATGTCGAAACGCAGGTCAGTCAGAGTAAAGGGCGCGGCAATTCCTTGCCGGATCATGTGCGCGCCTACGTGGAGCCCAGGTTTGGTGTCGACTTCAGCCACGCACGTGTCGACACCGGCAGCGACGCAATACACATGAGCCGGGATATCGGCGCAGGCGATTGGTCGTGCGGCACGATGTCCGTGGCGGATGCACCTTCCCAGGCGGTCTCGGCGCAGCAGGCTCCGGTGTTGCAGCGACAGGGGGGTGGCGCCGCCCCAGCTTGTCCGACGACGGTCAACTTCAACTTCACGCAGCCTGCGCACGTTCCGCACTGCGGAGGTCCCGCGTTGCGCGCGACGACTAACGTTGCGGGAGTCACGTGGTCTCTCACACCAGGCACTGCGGCCGTGGACCCGGGCACCACCATCGCTGCGAATGGCACCATCACCCTGGCCGCCACGCAGGCAGCCGGAGACATCAATGCCAGGTCGACAGCAGCGACGCCCGCAGCAGGAGGGTGCTTCGTCGAGCAGCCCTTTACCATCCGATCCCATCCGGTGGGCATTGCCAGCACGTCATTCGTCGCCGCGGCGCCGGCGGGTAATTACGGTGGGACGTTCGACCATGTCTTCGATAGCGCCGATGGCAACGTGGCGTCGCTCGACAACGTCGGGGTAGGCGAACGGTTCACGAATGTGCCCAATCCGGCGGGGGCCACACACAACATAGTTGCGCCGCTGAATCCATTCGGTGGAGTGTTTACACTGAACACCGCGACGCTCACTCCCGGAGCCACGAACAACTGGTTTCTCACGGCGGCCGGTGGCTTGGGTGGCACACTGGACAGCGTCACCACTGGCCAGGCAAACATCAATGTCGGCCGATTCGTGCAGAGCGCATCGAACCCGGCCCCGCCGCAGGGACTGCCCGCGTCGATGACGCTGCTGCAGCGCTTGCACTGGTTCTGCCCGCAGCGTCCGGCAGCCAGTCGCTGGATAGGGTTCGTGACGGTCCCTCACAGCCGCACATTGCGGAATGTCGGCGGCACCGCCGAGGTCGTTACTGCCGTCAACGCGGTTGAGCAGGTGGATGCCTATGTGGGGCCGACCGCGGTCTCCAACCTGACGGCCACACCAGCCAGCACGCCACGTAGCGCCGGGCCGCCAGTGGGAGGAGGCGCTGCTCCTCCTGCGCGGACCATCGCCATCAAAGCCGACACGCTGCCGGCCGCGCTGCCCGCCGGTCAGACGATCACGTGGTCAATCGTCGGCAACGCGCTAGGCTGCACCATCGCCCAGGATCCTGCCGACGACCACTCGGCCGTCCTCACCATTGGGACGACGGCTGGCACGGCGACTGTCGAGGCCACAGACTCCACCAGCGTGAACCGCGCGCGCGTAGCGGTGGTGATCACATGACGTTATGATCACCTTTCGTCAGGTAATCTAACCTTGAGAGTTTCCTGAGTTTGAGAAATTTCGTGACGAACCAACAAACCCCCGAATGAACAAAGGTGAGGTATGTGTCTCAGCAACGTCTGATAG
>JAMQPH010000267.1 GCA_023717605.1 Pyrinomonadaceae bacterium | reverse complement strand
CCGTAGATGGATACAAGGAACGCTGTGAAGAACTTTTAGAAGGAAGAAATCTGAACATCGACCATAAACGTAAAAGACAAATCTTTGGATTCCTGGATATGTTGGCTAGAAACGGAGTGTTCGATACGACGAAGTTGACTTGCACCCCGTTGGTTTGGGCTGAAACCGATCCGACTGCGGTTTACAGAATAAACATACGCTGAGCACCGCGGTACCTAAGACTTCAGGAATTCACGAGCTTGTGAGGAAAGTTTTTGGCAGCAATTTTCATAACAAGTGCCGTCGCGGTTTTCATTGCCCTGACCTTTGTGGCCTGGAGGCGGTACCTTTGGGCGGCGGAGCAGGAGCCACTCGAGAAGGCGGATACCTGCCCATACAGCTTGACGGATGTCTTTGGCGACCGCCACCTCCTAAACGTACCGCATCAGAAAGGAACCCGGTGGCTCACAGAAGTCTTCAGTCGTTCCGCCGCGAGATTTCCGCATCTCCCTGCTTTACAGATTCCCCACACCGGAGAGTCGCTGACCTTCGCGGAGCTCGACGCGCGAGCGGAGAAGATCGCTGCGGCCCTTTCTCCCTTCCTCACCGGCCCGGATCAGGTTGTGGCCGTGGCCATGTCACAGGACAACTGGCAAATCGTGGCCTCGCACCTCGGCATTCTCAAGGCTGGCGGTACCTTGATGTTCCTCGACACCACCTTGCCCGACGCCCTGATCGCCCACATGCTCAACGACGCACAGCCGGTGGTCGTGCTAACGCGGGGACAAGACAAATTCCGCGACCTGCCCACGCTCAACGTCTTGACGGTGCCGGACAGGATGCCCCGAAGAGAACCGCCGCCCTGGCTGGACGATCCCGCAGAGCGCCTTGCAGCAATCTTCTACACCAGTGGCACCACTGGAATGCCCAGGGGGGTAGAGTGCCCACATGCAGGCTACGTGAACCTGGCTCTTAGCTATGCCGACTACTTTGATCTTATCCCGGGCATGGACGCTACCTCGCTTACTTCGTCGTTGGGATATGACGGTAGCATTTCCGAAATGTACAGCGCCTGGGTTTCGGGTTGCGCTGTGGTTATGCTGACCAAAGAACAGATTCGATCCGGTCCCGAACTGGTTCCTGTCCTACGCGAAGCTGAAGTCACAGTGCTCTTCTGTCCGCCGGTGCTGCTTACGACTCTGACCGCAACTCCCGAAGTGGATCTGCCGTATCCGCTGTGTCGCTACGTCGTGCCGGCCGGTGAAGCTTTCCCCAGTGCGCTGGTGGAGCCATGGACCAGGGCCAGAAGACAAATAATCAACACCTACGGACCCACGGAGGCGAGCACCGACACGAGTCGCCAGAGTTTGCGTCCGGGCGAGCCCATCACGATCGGCTCACCGTTTGCCAATGTCACTTACGTCATCCTGGAGATCGATCAACTGCGTCCACTGCCCCACGGGGAAGTTGGAGAACTCTGTATCGGAGGAGTCCATGTTGCGCGTGGGTACCGCAACTTGCCGGAACAAACCGCGCAGAAATTCATAACCCACCCGCAGTTCGGCCGCCTTTACCGCACTGGGGACAAATGCCGGATCGACATCAAAACGCAGCGCGTACACTTCCTCGGCCGCATCGACGCTCAGCTCAAAGTGCGCGGACACCGCGTCGAGGCACAACCGGTTGAGGATATCCTGCAAACCCAGTTCAGCGAGATCGAGGCCGCGGTTCTCGACTATCAGAACGAGTCGCTGGTCGCCTTTGTCGCCGCACCTTCGATCTGCGAAGGAGAAATCTCCTCGGTCGCTCCAGCACCGGCGGCGTGGGCTGAACGTGTGACGTCGACGCTGGCAACGCAACTTCCCGCACCTTCAGTTCCGTCAAAAATTTTTCTGGTAGACAAATTTGTGATGAAGCCCGTGTCCGGAAAGATTGATCGCGCGCGCCTGCCGAATCTGGCCCACCTGCTGAAAAACGCCGAATCCCCTGTAGCCGTACCGGCAAGCGTGCCCGGTCACCTGGATCAGGAAGACAAGCCGTCCAATGGCGACG
>JAMQPH010000249.1 GCA_023717605.1 Pyrinomonadaceae bacterium | reverse complement strand
TGGAGCATTGCTGCTCTACTTCTCTTATCTGGGCGCGCCGGGACTCGCGGGTCACGGGTCTGCGCCGGACGTCGGCTGGTTCGCTTACGCGCCTCTTACCGGACGTGCCTTTTCACGTGGTCATAGCACCGACTACTGGATTCTAAGCCTGCTGCTGACGAGTGTTGGCAGCACGGTGTCGGCCATCAACGTGATCGTGACTGCTCTTACAATGCGCTGTCGTGGGCTGACCTTGATGCGCATGCCGCTCTTTGTCTGGATGATGCTCGTCACGAACTTCATGATCATCCTGGCGTTGCCCTCACTCTCGGCAGCGCAGATCATGTTGCTGGTTGATCGTTACCTCGGCGGTCACTTCTTCGATACGCAATCAGGCGGCTCGGCTGTGCTATGGCAGCACTTCTTCTGGATCTTCGGTCATCCGGAGGTCTACATCCTGATCATTCCTGGCTTCGCGTGCATGTCGGAGATTGTTCCAGTCTTCTCGCGCAAACCCATTTTCGGTTACCCAATCATGGTCGCGGCGACGACGATGATCGCGATTATCAGCTTC
Organism: Pyrinomonadaceae bacterium; assembly: GCA_023717605.1. Taxonomy (GTDB): domain Bacteria; phylum Acidobacteriota; class Blastocatellia; order Pyrinomonadales; family Pyrinomonadaceae; genus PSRF01. The sequence continues at coordinate 4,366 of JAMQPH010000249.1, read as the reverse complement.
GGTGTGTGGGCCCACCACATGTTCGCCGTGGGTATGACGTCGGTCGGCAACACGTTTTTTGCCGTCTCAACGATGCTCGTGGGCGTTCCGACCGGGATCAAGATTTTCAACTGGCTCGGCACGATGTACGGCGGCAAGATTCGGATGGAAGTGCCAATGATCTTCTGCCTCGGTTTTCTCTTCCAGTTTCTGATTGCGGGTTTGACTGGAGTTATGCTGGCCGTGGTTCCTTTCAATTGGCAGCTCACAGATTCTTACTTCGTCGTCGCACACTTTCATTACGTTTTGATTGGCGGTCTCCTATACGCGCTGTTCGCGGGCTTCTACTACTGGTACCCGAAAGCTTTCGGCCGAATGCTGGACCGCAAACTGGGACTTTTGCATTTCTGGCTCTTCACCATCGGCTTCCATCTAACTTTCGACACAATGCACTTCTCGGGCTTCCTGGGGATGCCGCGACGCATTTTCACTTACGACCCCGGGCGCGGCTGGGAGACGCTCAACCTTATCGGCTCGGTCGGCGCGATCTTTCAGGCCTTCGGGGTTCTCTGTCTAGTCATCAACATCCTTCGGTCACTGAGACATGGTCGGATGGCGGGCAATGATCCGTGGGATGCGTGGACACTTGAATGGTCGACGACTTCGCCTCCGCCTGTTTACAACTTCGAGAGCGCACCCGTCGTTCGCAGCCGCCGCCCGTTATGGGATCTGAAGCATCCGGAAGATCCGGATTGGAAGTACGAGGAAACCGGATCCAGGGAGGATTAATTCAATGATCAGCGAAGCCTCTTTGTTTCAAGTAGAAGCAACCGAATGGAAATTGCCGTCGAGCCGTAAGGTTGCGATCGTTTGCCTTATCCTGACCGAGACCAGCCTCTTCTCGATCTTCGTTGTCGCCTACCTTTTCTATCTCGGCAAGAGCATGACCGGCCCAACCCCTCGTGAGGTGTTGGAGTTGCCTGTGTTCTCCACGATCTGCCTGATCTCAAGCAGCATCACGATCATGCTGGCGGAAAGTGCTTTCAAGAATAAGCGCGAGCGACTGTTCAAGTTCTTATGGCTGCTGACCATCGTGCTCGCAGCCATATTTCTGAGCATGACAGCTCTCGAGTGGCATACGCTGATCTACGAGAGGGGGCTAACCATCAGTACCAATCTCTTCGGCACCACTTTCTATTCACTTGTCGGGCTGCACGCGAGCCACGTCATCGTTGGCCTGTGCCTTTTACTGTTGGCTTTTATGTTCAGTCTGACAGGGTCTCTAGCGCAGATGAATCGCGAGCGGATCCAGATGATCTCGTGGTACTGGCACTTCGTCGATGCCGTGTGGGTCGTTGTATTCACTGTCGTATATGTCATCGGACGTTGAGTTGCGGAGGAAATGATGCGGCCTGAAACGGAGAGAGCAATGAGATCACACGACACAGTCGAAGTACCGGCATCGACGGCGTGGCCCTTTGTCACTGCGTTCGGTCTGGCACTGCTCTTTGCCGGCCTGGTGACTAGTTTGGCAGTTAGCGTCGTCGGCGCTGCTGTGTTGTTGTGGGGCGCTGTCGGTTGGTTTTGTGTTGTGATGCCGGTGCAGCAGGAGGAGTCAGTCAAAGTGGTTCGCACACTGAGTGCCACTGTCACGAGCTCAACGCGAAAGGTGGACCATCTCCAACCCGGCGCGGGAGGTCACCGCATTCGTATTCCCGTGCAGGTACATCCGTACTCGGCCGGACTACTTGGTGGCGCTTTTGGTGGCGTAGGGATGGCCATCATTGCATGTCTCTACGGATTCCTGGCTCACGGGAGCATCTGGTACGCGATCAACCTCCTGGCCGCTGCTGCGCTGCCTTCACTTACCGACGCTGGACCAGAAGTACTAAACACTTTTCAACTGCCAGGATTCATCGCCGCTCTCTTAACTCACGTCCTCTTCTCTTTGTTCGTGGGCTTAATGTTTGCGGCCATACTGCCGATGATGCCGTCACGCTTCACTGCATTTTGGGGAAGCTTTCTGGCACCCGTTCTTTGGGCGGCCTTGATCGCCTCGACGCTGCAGGTCATTAACCCCGCACTCAACTCGAAGATCGCGTGGGGTTGGTTCATCGCATCGCAAATCGCTTACGGGTTGATTAGCGGCTACATAGTCGCACATTCGAAGTGGGTCGAAACCCAACAGGATTGGCCACTGGCGGCCCGGGCCGGATTAGAGGCGCCCGGATTGATGCCGGAAGAGGAGAAATAAATGAGGGGACTCTCGCTTGCAGGCATCATCTCTCTCTTTTTGCTGATGGGTTGCAATGCCCGGCTACCGGGTAAGCCTACCGAAGCTGATCGATGGCGCGCGCCTGCTGACGTATCCGATTTCACTGAGCTGTACACGCAGAACTGTGCAGGCTGTCACGGAAGTGACGGCAAGCTAGGTGCGGCCCGCTCACTTAATGATTCGCTGTATCTGTCGTTCATCCCGGACGACGCGCTCAAAAAAGTGATCTCGCAAGGCAGAAATGGCACGAACATGCCCGCGTTTTCGCAACAGGCTGGTGGCACGCTGACCAATCGTCAGATTGAGTTGCTCGTTTCTGGAATGCGAGCTTCGTGGTCCAAGCCGGAAGCGTTCAAAGGAGTAGAGATTCCTGCGTACAGCGCGAGTGAGACGGTGACAGACAAAGCTTCAGATGGGTCGATTGTCAACGCGTCGGCGTCTGATGATGCTTCAAGCGGTGCCCGGGCTTATCAGACGTATTGTGCGCAGTGTCACGGCCTAAACGGCGCGGGCGGCGCGGGCGGATCCGCCGGTTCAATCGTCGATCCAAACTTTCTGAATCTCGTGAGCGATCAAGGCTTGCGCACAACCGTCGTGGTTGGCCGCTCGGATTTAGGCAAACCTGATTGGCGTTCAAATGTCGCGGGTCACCCGATGTCGCCGCAAGAGATCTATGCAGTCGTCGCCTGGCTCGCGTCGCAGAGGCAAACGTCAAGCGCAACAGCAGAGAGGATCAACCGTTAAGGAGGCACAAAGAGCATGGCAGTTAAAGAGTTCGATACGAACATAAATGGAGTTCCGGCACCATTAACTAAAGAGATGCCGAGACGCGCTTTTCTACTCAAGCTCGGATTTCTGCTCAACGGCATCGCGGCCACGATGGTGTCAGTGCCCCTGCTCGGCTACCTGCTTTCAGCCTTCCGTAATGATGCCGGGTTCACATCATGGATAGCGCTTGGATCGCTCGCAACATTCCCTGAGAACCAGACGCGCATGGCGAAATTTCGCAATCCTTACACACGCCCGTGGGACGGCCAGACAGCCGACATTCCTTGCTGGGTGCGGCGGATGGAAGGCGAAAAGTTTCAAATCTTTGCGGTGAACTGCACGCACCTCGGGTGTCCCGTGCGCTGGTTTCAGGAGTCGCACCTATTCATGTGTCCGTGTCACGGGGGCGCGTTCTACGACGATGGTTCACATGCATCCGGGCCACCACCGCGGGGACTCTATGAATACAAATACAAGACCGAAAAGGGGCAACTATGGATACACGGCGGCCAGCTTCCGACACTGAATCAGCCGGCTTGAAAAGTCAGAACCGGGAGCGGTAGCGACCGGGTGACGAGGATGATGAGTGATGATTGAGAGATTGCGAACAGTAGCGCTCTGGATTGACGATCGGGTCAATATCAGCAAGATCTTTGCCGCGACCGCGGGCCATACGGTTCCGCGCACCTCGGGCAGTTGGTTTTACGTCTTTGGCAGCGGCACCCTGCTCTGCTTCATGATCCAGATCGTCACCGGAATCTGTCTCGCTTTGGTCTACGTGCCTTCCGCGGCCCAGGCTTATACCAGCCTGGAGTACCTGAACTATCAACAGCAGTTAGGTTGGTTTCTGCGCGCCATGCACAACTGGGGCTCAAACTTCATGGTCGCGATCATGTTGGCCCATCTTATCCAGGTCTTTCTTTTCGGCGCCTTCAAATACCCGCGCGAGATGACCTGGATTTCGGGTGTCGTACTACTGCTCTGCACACTCGGCATGGCGTTCACTGGCCAGGTCCTGCGTTTCGATCAGGACGCCTACTGGGGCTTAGGCATTGGCGCCGCGATGGCGGGCCGCGTGCCCGTAATGGGTCCGGCGATTGTTCATATGATGCTCGGCGGACCAATCATCGCAGGCGCGACGCTCTCGCGCTTCTTCACTCTGCATGTGTTCGTGATCCCAGGAAGCATACTCGCTGTCATCAGCCTACACCTCAGGTTGGTGCTTACCAAAGGAATCAACGAATACCCGGTTCCCGGCAACCTGGTTAATAAAGAAACCTACGCTGAGGAATACGAGGCGGAACTCAAAAAGAACGGCGTTCCGTTTTTCCCGAAAGCGATTAG
>JAMQPH010000183.1 GCA_023717605.1 Pyrinomonadaceae bacterium | reverse complement strand
TTTGATAACACCTGGTCGTCGACTCTTGAATCGAGCCACATCCAGAATGGAATCGTCATTTGTCCGCGACAGTTTGCGGGAGTTGTTCGCGAGCCAGGCGATGATAGTTGCGCCGGCATTTGCCATGGTGCGGTAACGATTAGTGTTCCTCGACCCGCCCAACTCGAGATCTGCTACCTGATCGATGACCTGCCAAATATCGCGCGCGCCGTAGGCAGCCTTGATCTCGCTCGTTGAGAGCAGCTTAGTGATTGCATTGATCTGCTTTTGCAGTTCACCAGCTATGAAATGGACCCAACCATAACCGCGTAGCGATAAGTTCGCTGCAAGTTCCCGTCCTACTTTACGAACAAGCTGCTGGCTGGGAGCCTCAGGAGTGTGTGTTTGAATTACATTCCCGACAGTGTTTTGACGCGCAAAGGCGGCCACGCTGGAAATGAAACGAATCCATAAATCGTTGAACTCACGGTTGGGTTTGGTACTGGCGTCACTCCCTGGAAACCCGAGCACACGCGCATAGAGGTTGCGACGCTCATTCTCCGAAATACGAAGCGGGGTATCTTTCCAATACCTGAACAGATCGCTTCCCGTTCTTCCACGCCCAACCGGCAGGATGCCGTTCTGGAAGAGTTCGACAAGCCTATCCAACACCTGGAATGCTTTCATCTCATCGAGCATCGCCGCGAAGTAGATCGCCTGCAGGGCGCGAATGTTTTCCGCGATGATTTCCTGTTGTCCCTCTCGACTGACCAGATCGGGCAGTTCAATTTCGCGCTTTTTGTTTCGCATCTTGCATCCTTGTTAGGCTGTTTGGTTTTTGTAACGGTAATGAGAATATGACACTACCAGCAATCGTTGCCGCTGGGCAAAAATCCGAAATCAACATAACATCGGTTCGCGCTTCTTAGTATCTATATGGTTGGCTCAGCGCTCGCTGACAAGCGAGGACTGGCAAGGGCCGGCTGAACTTGTAGACGGCGGAGACTATCGAGGTGACTGGGTTCAGTACCGACGCTCTTGTTGCTGCTCTGGCGATCATTGGAATCGTCATTGTCGTGTCGGCGCTTCTTTCAGGACTAATTGATCGAAGCGGACTTCCGCAAGTAGCCGTTTTTCTAGCCATCGGTGCGGCCCTGGGTCCGGCGGGACTCGGGGTCATCGACGTTACACTTGAATCTCACACGCTGCGCGTCGTTGCCACCCTCAGCTTGACGCTGGTCCTGTTCACTGACGCTGTCGCGCTCAACATCTCGGAGGTTCAACGTCACGCAGCGCTGGCGGTAAGAGTCCTGGGCCCAGGGACACTACTCTCCGCCGCACTTGGGGGATTCGCCGGCTGGTGGCTGCTCGGTCTCCCGGCACCGGCGGCGGCAGTTCTTGGGGCCGCCCTGGCATCAACCGATCCGGTCTTACTGCGCGGGCTGCTTCGTCGTCGCGATATCCCAGGCAACGCGCGCCAGGCTTTGCAATTGGAGAGTGGATTAAATGATGCCGTACTGTTGCCGGTTGTGTTGGTGGCGATGGCGTTCATGGGCCAACAAGGTCCGACCGATGCTGCGGCGTGGGCGAAGCTTGGTCTCAATTTATTTATCCTTGGGCCGGGTGCGGGCGTCGCCGTAGGTCTGGTGGCCGTTGCTGCTTTAGACCTGATCCGCAAACGCATTGGAGTTAGACGCGACTATGAATCACTCTACTCGTTGGGAGTAGCGTTCACAGCTTTCGCCGCCGCTGAGGCTGTGCATGGCAGCGGCTTTCTGGCAGCGTTCGCGGCGGGTTTAACCATTGCGGCGCTCGACGTTGAACTCTGCGACTGTTTTCTCGAGTACGGTGGTGTCACTGCTGAAATGATGCTGCTTTTTACTTTCGTACTCTTCGGCACTTCCCTCATCTGGAGCGGCTTCACGGTAATCTCCGGCGCAACCTTGCTCTTCGCGGCAATTATCATCCTGATTCGGCCACCTGTTTACCTGCTCTCACTCTATCGATCCAGAGTCGACAAGAGGGGCCAACTGCTAATTGCCTGGTTCGGCCCACGCGGACTTAGTTCACTGCTGCTGATCTTACTGCCAGCGTTCGCCGGGATACCCGGGACCGAGCGGATGTTTGCGATTTGCTGCCTGGTGGTCCTGATTTCGGTGGTGCTCCACGGCGGCTCACCGATGCTACTCGCTGGCGCCGCGCGGCGACGGGCGCAGGAGGAGGCACGGGCCGCGGACATTGCGCGCGACTTTGGAGCTCCGGCAAATGCTCCCCTGACTCTCGACAAGACCAGTGATGACGGGCCGGAGTTGGTACAAATCCAGCCGGTCTCCGAAGGGGACGGCGGCTCTCGTAGGGAAACCATTAGAGCTGATGACCGAGATTCCGATGGTGGCAACGATAGCGACGAAAACAGTTCGGAGCGAATCTCTATCAATGAAGTGCTTCGCTTGCAGCGAGCAAGTGAGCCTGTTGTTATCCTCGACGTACGGACTGAGCGGAGTTTGGAAACCAGTGACTCGCAAATAAAAGGTGCAGTTCGTTTGCCACCTGATCATGTAGTCGAGCGAGCGAGTGAGCTAAATCTTCCAAAGAATGCGTGGCTCATCGCCTACTGTGCTTGACCAAACGAAGCGACCAGCGCCCGGGTGGCGCAGGAACTTCGCAGGGCGGGATGGTCAAAAGCGAGGGCGCTAACCGGCGGTTGGGATGCGTGGCAAGCCGGCAAGTTGCCGGTGGAGCCGAAGGCGGCCAGTGCAGTGAGTGGTGATTGATTTGATCGGAGCGCCAACATGATTCATAGTTGGGTTTCGCATGTCCCTGGATCGCCATCGAGCATTCTTTAACGCAACCTGCTTGCGCCGACTCTAGAGTTCTTCGACCAGATCGCTAGTTTCTTATGTCGCAGTCCCGTAGGGACCCAATGTTTATAGAACCGTAGCCTAAAAACTTCAAAGCCCCGGAGGAGCGAAATATATCACTTCGTCTCACATCGGTAAGAACATTTCGCTCCTCCGGAGCTCCGCTCTATTTTCGAGACAAGGATCTATAAACATTTCATCCCTACGGGATTGCGTTGTGTGTTAGCAAGTTTATTCGCAACGGAGCAACTAATTGCGGTTGAGTCTTAGGAGACTTGAAAGTAGGATATCGGCAAATGAGATTGAAGACCTGGGCAAAGACATTAGGATTCTGGGGATTCCTATTTTTCCTCATCAAGGGATTGTTATGGTTAACGATTCCTGCGTTGATTGCTCTGATTGCCAACTAGCTTCTATCAAGCGCTAACTCGGATGAAAAAGCGTCGGTTGAGTAACGCTGGAGTAATTCTTATTCCGCTTCTCACGGCGGCGCTGCTAACTGCTCATCAATCTGCTACTCCATTGACTTCGCAGAATATTCAGCGTCCCCGCGCGCGTGAAGCGGGCATCATAGTTGGCGTCTTGCCTCCTGGTCCGTTAAACGCGATTACGGACGTCCCGGGAGTGCTGGTTGGTCACACCACTATTATCCGGCAAGAAAACATCCGCACTGGGGTTACAGCAATCCTCCCTCACAGTGGAAATCTTTTTCGCGAGAAGGTCCCGGGTGCTGTCTTTGTAGGTAACGGCTTCGGCAAACTAATGGGTTCTACCCAGGTGAATGAACTGGGCGAGATCGAAACCCCAATCCTTCTGACCTCAACATTGAGCGTGCCTCGGGTTGCTGACGCGCTGATAGATTACATGCTGAACCTGCCGGGAAATGAAGATGTTCAGTCCGTCAACCCTCTGGTGGCGGAAACCAACGATGGATATCTGAACGACATCCGCGGACGGCATATCACCCGCGAGGATGTCCTGGCAGCAATAAAGAATGCCCGGGGCGGAACAGTTGACGAAGGCTCGGTGGGCGCAGGGACAGGCACGGTTGCCTTTGGATTCAAAGGCGGCATTGGAACTGCCTCGCGAAAGTTGCCTGTAGGGTTGGGTGGCGCCACAGTTGGTGTCCTCGTACAGTCAAACTTTGGCGGGATTCTGACAATCAACGGAGCCCCGGTCGGCCGCGGGCTTGGGCAGTATTATTTGAAGGACCAGTTGGGCTTTAAAGATCCATTCGGAAACCGCAATTCAAATTCTCGAGGTAAGAATCCGAATGAAGCTGACGGATCGATCATCATGGTGATCGCTACGGACGCGCCGGTTGACGCTCGCAACCTGGGACGAATGGCAGCAAGAGCCATGTTGGGCCTGGCGAAAACTGGTTCGGCGGGCACCAACGGTAGTGGCGACTACGCAATTGCCTTCTCGACATCAGTCGACGTACGTATTCGAACACCCGCCAATTCCGCCGATCGCAACACCGCGCGCAATTTGAAGTCGCTGCCAAACGACGCTATGTCGCCGGTATTTCTTGCTGTACTCGAGGCCACAGAGGAAGCTATATACAACTCGCTCTTTCGTGCCGACACCATGACCGGACGTGGCCGAACGGTTGAAGCGCTCCCTCTCGAGCGAACCCTCGAGATAATGCGCAAGCACGGCGCGATTAAAAGATAGCTCAAACTTGTCCTTTGTCTGTCATTTGTCTTTTTGAACTTTGTCATTTGTCTTAGGACTGTGGAGCTTCGATCTCACTTTGGCCCACAAGTGTATTGACACTTCATCCGCAGCCGAATAAAATTCCCTTCCCCCCAGAAATAATTCAGTCGATCGATTTCAAGGAGGTCAACCAGTGAAAGCAACTATACGTGTCAACCGGAAGAAGCCTGAGTCACTAACGAGGCAGATTATTGAGCAGCTTACCGGTCAGATCGAAAGTGGAGTTCGGGCAGCGGGAAGTCTTCTGCCCAGTGAACGTGAGCTTGCCAACCAGGCCGACGTTGCCCGGAACGTAGTAAGAGGCGCCTACGAAAACCTCATGCGTGCCGGAAAGATTCAGAGCGAAGGGCGCAAGGGTCGCACAGTGCGGGCCTCGGGTACGAAGAAGCGTGCAGCCAAGAGCTCTGCCGGTTCCAAGGCGCGAAAAAAATAACGATGCCTTGTCTGTCCCCCTCGCCCTTTAATAACCGAAAAGACCCGCTACTGGGTGGCAATTGCGGCTTCGTCACCGAGCGCTAGAATTTCGTTCCGAATAGCATTGCGTTCAGCAATTAGCCTCACGAAGAACCTTCTCCTCCTCAAAAAGAAAGCCAAAGCCCTTATTCCTCCGAAGAATCTGTCAAGTTCTTCTGAAAACCGGATCGCGGCGTAGCCCGCCGCCGGCACAACCAGCAACGCAACAACAACGAATATCCCACCCAGAAATTTGTAAGTCAGCACTCCGACAATCACCCACGTCAGAGGAAAGAGCAGCATTGCGGAGATGATCTTGATTGTTGAGATAACGTCGTCGGAGTCCTGGTAGAACCTGGTCGCCAGATAGCCGCCGAGTCGATAGGCGGGATAGTGGACCAAAAGACCCAGCGTGGCAGGCACGATCAGAAGCAGGAATAACAGGCCCCGACTAATCAGATGGCCAAAGACGTCCAGAGTCGAGGTCGGTGGTGACAGATCGTCCGGGTCCACCCCCGCCTGTTTCAATTCTTCTTCGAAGCGGGTCATGCGCATTTCGAGCCTTGCCAGCCGCTCAGGTGCGCGATCCCGTAGGATTCTATAGCCCTTAATGAACCTTTGCTGGAGCTGCAGCTCTCCAGCGAGACTGGTTTGCGCGTCGTTTCCCTCTTCAGAGAAAATCCTCTCCGCGCGCGCGATGGTGTGCAGTGCTTCCTCGTGCTCAGCATCAAGCATCACTTCGCGAAGCGCAGACTCAATTCTGTCTGAAAGCTCGCGTACGGCGGGTCGCGGCGGGTTGCCGTCTACCTCCAACTCTGTGCGCGTCACTTCGATCGGCTTTCCAAAATGGAGCAATACCGCGCTGCGAAAGGTCGTCTTTGAAGTGTAGTAAAGACCCGCTGGGACAATCTTGAGATCCGTGACTTCGCCCGTCGACACCGCGCCGAGAGCAATGCGCGCCGCCCCGGTTTTGATCGGGCGCAGTCTTGGCTCGTCGTGTGAAACACCTTCGGGACAAATGCCAATCGTCCCGCCCTTCGCTAGTAATTTGCGTGCAGCCGCAAAGGTTTCGAGATTGCGTGAGACATCTTCGCCCTCGTCCTGACGTCGATAGACGGGAAGGGCGTCGAGTGCCCTGACCAGGAATCCCAGCACCGGCATCTTGAACAGCGGCGCCTTAGCAAGGAAAGAAACGCGGCGCGGCGCCAGACAAAGTAGGAAGGCCGGGTCTACCAGCGCGTTCGGGTGGTTGAGAACGAAGATAACCGGACTCTTCAGCGGTACGTTTTCGAGACCAGCGACTTCGACACGCCGAAAATAGACGCGGAAGGCAAATCTCAGCAGGGCGACGATGATTCGGCGGGTCATCTAGAGGGTATTGTACCCGTTTCTGGTTTCTGCATGTGGCTATGTGTGAAAACTTGATTCTTGAAATTAAAGGAAGTCGATCGGGGGTAAACTAGGGTCATTTTTCATTTGTCATTTTCCATTTCTCAGATGTCATTTAAGGAGTCGTTGACATTTTATCCAGTGAGATCGGCCACGGTCGTCATCAGAAGAAATGGCACCACGAACCTGTTCTCACAATGACAACTGAGAAATGGAAAATGACAAATGAAAAATGACCCTGGTTTACCCCCGCTCGACTTTGGCTAGCAACAAGATCGAGATCTCACACAGCCGGGTCGCTACCACTCGCCGTTCTGACGTGCAATAATGTGACGCTTTCCCAAAAACTTTTCAAAATCCGATCTGAGAGGAATTTATGAAGCGCTTTGTTATCTCGATTTCTGTTCTCTTGATTGCGTTTTCCTCAATAGCCGTTGCGCAAGGCACTCGGCGATTTACCGTCGAAGAACTGCTGAAGGTGCGTCGCGTGGGTGATCCTCAGGTCTCGCCTGATGGCAAAAGCCTGGCCTTCACGATCGGCGACGTAAACTTCGACGCTAACCGGACGGTGACCCATATCTTCGTCATGCCGCTGGCACGCGGGGCCGAGATAAAGCGACTGACGAATGGTGACAGTTCAGCGAGCGGACCGCGTTGGTCACCTGACGGCAAGAAGATCGCTTACGTTACAGGTGGCCAGATCTGGGTCATGGACCACGACGGGGACGACAAGGAACAGGTAACTAAAATCTCCACCGGAGCGTCAGGTCCGGTTTGGTCGCCTGACGGGAAATGGATTGCGTTCACCTCAGAAGTCTATCCGGAATGTGCGAATGAGGATTGCAACCGGCAAAAAGAAGAACAAGCCGCGAAAAGCAAAGTAAAGGCCCATCTCACCGATCGTCTTCTATATCGTCACTGGGTGGAATGGCGAGCCGTCAAACGCACGCACGTTTTCATTGTCGGCAACAAAGGCGGGGAAGCACGCGATCTTACGCCCGGTGATTTCGATGCCCCGCCCTACGCAGTCGCGGGTGATGTCGATTATTCGTTCTCGCCGGATTCGAAGGAGCTTGCTTACCTGCGCAACCCAGATAAGGGTGAAGCAATCTCCACTAACAGCGACGTCTACATCGTGCCCACCGCAGGTGGCGCGGCCAAAAACATCACGGTTCGAAACCGCGGTTATGAAGACAGTCCGATTTACACGAAGGACGGCAAACATATCCTCTATCGTTCGCAAGCGACTGCCGGATTCGAGGCTGACCGCTGGCGCCTGATGAGTTACAACCGCGCGACCGGGGCCAGCAGCGAACTGCTAAGGGGCTTCGACCTAAACGTGGAAGATATGGTGTTGTCGCCCGACGGCACCACCGTTTACTTCATCGCCGGTGAGCGCGGACTCCATACGATTTACAAAGTCGCCTCAACCGGCGGCGCTGCTCAGAGAATCCTAAACAACGTTTTCGCAACCAATCTTCAGATCACAGCCGACGGACGAACACTTGTTTTTGCGAACAGTTCGCTGGCCTCGCCACCGGAGATATTGCAGGTCGATCGCGACGGCACTGGTCTGGCGCAGCTGACGCGAATTAATTCGGAACTCATGTCGGCTGCTGGTCTTAAAGAGGCTGAAGAGATGGAGTGGACGGGGGCGCTCGGTAAAAAGGTTCATGGCTTCCTGCTAAAGCCGAGGGACTTCGATCCAAATCGAAAATATCCGCTGGCGGTTTGGATCCACGGCGGACCACAGAGCGCCTGGAACAACGCCTGGAGCTATCGCTGGAACCCTCAGATATTCACTGACGCCGGATATGTCGTCTTCATGCCTAACCCACGTGGCTCCTTGGGCTATGGCCAGCAGTTCGTAAACGAAATCAGTGCAGACTGGGGGGGCAAGGTCTTCATTGATCTAAAAAACGGCATCGCTGAAGTGCTGCGTCGCAATAGCTACGTTGATAAGAACCGCATTGGTGGCGCTGGTGCGTCGTATGGCGGCTACATGGTCGACTGGATCCTTGGCCATAACAACGATCCGCGTTTCAAGTTCAAAGCCCTCGTTTCCCACGCTGGTGTTTACAACTTAACCAGCATGTATGGCGCGACGGAGGAACTATGGTTTGTGGAATGGGAATTTAAAGGTACACCCTGGTCCAACCCCGCGATGTACCAGCGCTGGTCCCCACACCTCTACGCTCAGAATTTCAACACGCCTACACTCGTGACGGCCGGTGAGCTGGACTATCGAGTGCCTTACACCGAAAGCCTCCAACTCTTCACTGCCTTACAGCGAAAGGGCGTGGACTCCAAGCTGCTCGTGTTCCCTGACGAAGGTCACTGGATTCTGAAACCTCAAAACTCTGAGCTTTGGTATCGCACAGTGCTCGAGTGGTTTGATAAGCACCTGAAATAGGCCGCGGATTAACGCGGATAAGCGCGGATCAGGAACTTCCTAGTATTCTATCCGCGCACATCCGCGTAAATCCGCGGCTCATTACTTTTTTGCGTGGACATCGATCGCCTTTCCATACGTGAGAGACCACTAGGTCAGCCACTCGTGCACCAGAATTGGGGCAAGCTTCTCTTCATCCATTGGCGCATCGAGGAGAATTTGATCCGTCCTTTAATTCCCAAAGCTCTCGAGATCGACACCTTTGATGGTTCCGCTTGGATTGCCATTGCCCCGTTTACTATGTGGGACATTCGCGCCTTCCCGCCTTTCCTCCCGGCAGTGCCTGGACTGAGCGCTATGCATGAGTTGAACGTGCGCACTTACGTACACTTTGATCGAGTGCCCGGGGTGTGGTTCTTCTCGCTCGACTGCAACAGTGCCGCGGCAGTCTTAGGCGCCCGAACCTTCTTTCACTTGCCGTATTACAACGCAGACATAAAGCTGAATCAGGACGGAAAAACAATCGACTACACCTTGAGTCGTACCGAAGCTCCACCCGCTGAGTTTAATGCCTCGTGGAAGATTGGCGAGTCGCTGCACTATTCACATCCCGGCTCGCTGGAGTTTTTCCTAACTGAGCGGTATTGCCTGTACAGCGAAGACGACGGCGAGATCTATCGCTCGCGCATTTACCACCAGCCCTGGCCACTGCAGAGGGCCTCACTCGTCTCCTTCGATTCAACCATGATCGAATCACACGAGCTGCCTACACCAGCCGGCGATCCGCTATTGCACTATGCCGAAGAACTCAGCGTGGAAATCTGGCCCTTGGAAGAGTTGCAATAGGTCCGCTCGGTTTCACCCCGTAAGGGTGAGATCTTTATAGCCGCAGACATTTAACCTAGCTCCCAGCGCCGGAAGTTCACGGTGTTACGGTCTATAAACATCTCATTCCTCCGGAGTAAACAACCTCGGAACAGCTTCGTTTCAAAGCGCTACTCACAAAGCGGCGTTGGGCTGCCTGGTCCTTGACGCCTGCCGAATCCTTCTTCACTTCCTCCGGTAACATTCTTTCGCAACTTGAGTAATTAGCACTACGTAGTCGGTTTTGCCGTCTGTATATGCAACTCTGTCGTTTGGATAATCGCGAGCAAGCCTCAACTTCAGGGCCTCGTACTCTTTGGCAACCCCGGGGTGCTCAATTAAGTAGTCCCGGAAGAGTAAACGCTCCCATTGCTCAAAGGCTTTCTCCACCATGTGAATATGATGAGTGCGAACTCCAGCAGAATCTCGTTTAATGAACCAAGCATAAAAAGGAGGGTCGTCATCCCCGTGCGTGGGACGCCAAAAGTAATCGTAGCCCTGAGCTTCAAGAACCGGAACGATTCTGCTTTTGGTTTCTTCCAGAGATCTCACTTCCACCAGCATGTCGACTATTGGCTTGGCAGCCAAGCCCGGTATGGCCGTGCTGCCAAAGTGCTCGATCCTTCCGATCATCTCTACAGGCAGACAACCGAGAAGGTGGTTTCTTTCCTCGGCAAACATCCTCGGCCAGCTGGGATCGTAAGGAACAATGGAAACTTGATCTCGCAGCACTCTTTTGATCCGGTCAGCAAGTGTTTCCATTGCTAGTTAGTGGGTTCAGTTGGATTTCAGCGCATCCTGACGCCGATCAATACAGAACCCCGAGCGATAGCGACAGGATCCTACACTCAACCCGAGCGTCAGCCACTCAACGCACAGAACCATTTGCGGTAGCCAATGGATCCCGGCACTCAACGTAACATGCCGCTCAAACATTTACCTTAGGCGATCTGATCGAAACTGCATGGAAACTAACCGCAGGTCGGTGGTTCCCTTGCCGCTCAAACATTTACCTTAGGCGATCTGATCGAGACTGCATGGAAACTAACTGCGGGTCGGTGGTTCCTCTTAAGTTGGCTGCAGGGATCCATTGGCTACCGCAAATGGTTCTGTGTTGAGTGGCCGACGCTCGGGTTGATTGCAGGATCTATCGGCTACCGCTCCTGGTTCTGTATTGAGCGCTCTTTTGCTGGCACATATCTTCGTGCGGGCATTATTCATTCAGCTCTTTCCAGCGGGGGCATGACGGCTTCAAAATCTTCCGCGAAGCGAGTTGCGTATTCGGTTAAGAGTTCCTGCACACGTTCGAGTTTCTTAGAGCGCACGATCAAACCGGCATGGTGCTTCTTCTTCACTCGGTAGACAACTTCCGGATCGTTGTAGCTGGAGGTATCCGGGTATTCCTGCTTCGCCAGTGACAAGACGATGCCAGCGTATTCCTTACGCGGCATCGGGAGCTTCCTGCTAGTTGGCTGGTCTGCGAGTTCAAGCTTCGCCCACTCACGCCACAGGTTTACACCCGATGCCGCCTCCAATACGTCTGCGATGTACGCGCCTCCAACGCGAGCCGCAACTTCCAAAAAGTAGAACTCGCCATCAACGGTGTTCTTTATGAACTCCGCGTGGGCTGCACCCGATTTCAGACCCAGGGCTTTAAGCAACTTCAGGTTGATCTCGAGAAGTCTTTTCTCGTCATCCGATGCGCGAAGAATAGTGTGAGAAATATAAGCTCCGCCTTTGTGCGCGACATCCATGGGTGGCCGGCCATACACATTCGCGCCAGCGAAAATCACTCTCGCATTGCTGACCAGCGAATCGACATGGAAGACGTCGCCCGAAATAAACCGCGACAGGAGGTGGTGTGGAGAGCGCTCGCGAAGTCGCTCGCGCCGGTCGAGGTCGTCGATCGCGCGCCACACGTCTCCTGGCTCCAGTCCTTTCTTGATGCCGATCGCGGAAACGTCTGACCGCGGTTTAATTACCCATGGCGGGGGAACTCGTTCGAGAAAGTCACGAACCTCATCGTGATTCAGCAGGGAAACGAAGTCCGGCACATTGAGTCCAGCTTCCTTCGCCTGGGCTCCCATGGCCAGTTTGTCGCGGAAGAGTCGCGCCGTTGCACCGCTCATTCCCGGAAGCAGGAAGTGCTCTCGGATTTGGGCCGCGGTGATAACGTCAAACTCTTCCAGGGCCACGATCCGATCTATTTTGGTCTGGCGAGCCAGCAAGCTTACTAGATGAATAAAGAGGTCGGGACCGGCATCGTTTGGCAAAGCAATGAGATCGTCGAGACTTTCACGCGGCCAGTCTTCGCCCAACATCTTCTCTTTGGTAATGAGAACCACCTGGCAACCGCGACTCTTGCATTCGCGAATAAAATCAACGCCTTTAAAATACGTCGCCAGGCAAACAAGATTTATGGGACGAGTTTCTGAGTCAGACATGATCTGTATTGAGTGGCGGCGTTACTATAACCTTTTGCAGATGTATGGTCACCCTGTTAATGTAGGCACGCTCCTGCAGTGACACAGACTTCAGTCTGTGATTCCAGCTTCTGCTCAAACCACAGTTTGAGCCATCTAACATCATGATCTTCCGTGGACCGTATCCTGAAGTCAGCATACCTGAAGTCTCTCTCACGCAGTTGGTCCTTCGACGTGCGCAAGAACTCGGAAATAAACCCGCGCTTATCGAAGGTCCAACCGGACGGATTATCACCTATACACAACTGGCCGAGGCGATCAATCAAGTCGCAGCCGGCCTGGCCCGGCGCGGGTTCAAGAAAGGGGACGTCTTTGGGATCTTAAGCCCCAACGTGCCTGAGTACGCCATTATCTTCCACGCCGTCGCGTCGTTGGGAGGCATCAACACGCTGGTCAATCCTCTCTACACGGAACAGGAGGTTGCTCATCAGTTGAAAGATGCCGGGGCCAGATTTCTGGTGACAGTACCCGCGTTTATCGAAAAAGCTCGTGAGTCTGCCGAGGCGGCGTCGATTGAGGAACTATTTGTTTTCGGCGAGGCCGAAGGAGCCACTCCTTTTGCCTCACTGTTTGCCGTCAACGGCCTCGTGCCTACCGTGGAGATTAATCCAAGAGAAGACCTGGTTGCGCTGCCCTATTCCAGCGGCACCACCGGCCTGCCCAAGGGCGTGATGCTAACGCACCATAATCTCGTCGCGAACATTCGCCAGATGGACGGCCTCGACTACTTCACCCATGACGACACGTTGATCTGTGTGCTGCCGATGTTCCACATCTACGGTCTGGTCGTCATTCTAAATATGGGACTCTACAAAGGCGCGACTATCGTTACCCTGCCTCGTTTCGATCTGGAGCAGTTTTTGAAGTGTATCGATGATTATGGTGTGACCTTGGCCCACCTGGTTCCGCCTATTGTGCTGGCCCTGAGCAAGAGTCCTATTGTCGATAACTATGATCTGTCTACGCTAAACACGATCTTTTGCGGTGCCGCGCCCCTGGATGAGAATCTGACTCGCGCCTGCATGGAGAGACTTAACTGCCGGATCAGGCAAGGCTATGGCATGACCGAGACGAGTCCCGTGACCCATTCATCACCCTCCGACCCAGCTAAGGTTAAATTCGGCTCTGTCGGAGTTTGCGCCCCCAACACTGAGTGCAAGATTATTGATCTGGAAACCGGCTTCCCCCTTGGGCCAAACAAGGAAGGCGAGGTTTGCGTACGTGGTCCACAAGTCATGAAGGGATATCTCAATCGAGCTGAGGCGACCGCCCATACCATCGATGCAGAAGGTTGGCTGCATACTGGCGACATAGGCTACGTCACCGAGGACAATCACTTTTTCATCGTCGATCGGGCCAAGGAACTCATCAAGTACAAAGGGTTTCAGGTGCCTCCGGCCGAGCTTGAGGCGATCCTTTTGACGCACCAGGCGATTGCTGACGCTGCTGTGATTCCCTGCCCTGATGACGAAGCCGGAGAAGTACCAAAGGCTTTCGTGGTATTGAGGGGAGAGGCAACTCCTGAAGAGATAATAGCTTTTGTTACGGAGCGGGTGGCTCCATACAAGAAGATTAGAAGCGTAGAGTTTATTGATAAGATTCCAAAGTCTGCCTCCGGAAAGATTCTGCGACGGGTGCTGGTTGAGCGAGATCGCCAAGGGGCCCAAACTCTCCTCTAACCCTTCGCCTGGAAGTCAGAGTCATGCGACACCCACACCATCCTTAACAGTCCGATTGTCGGCTTCTCTCCGGGCGGCGAAATGGTCAAGGTTTTAGGGCCGGAGTACGCAAAAAAACCTTGACAGTTTGCGCCTCCGTGAATAGAGTCTTGTCCGAATCACCAGAGATAGAGTCCTCGGTCGAATTTTAGCGAGTCTGCTTGTCCCCAGATTCGTTTTTTCCTCGCCGTCGCTGGCGTCGGATGTCGGTGGTCCCTGCGTGAGTCTCCCCCTTTCGGTAGTCACTTCACCTAGAGCTTGCATTTCAAGCTTGACGGATCGGTAAGCTGTAAAAGATCCGAGCCCCACAACTTTCATTTCTTTGTTCAAGGAGAACTTGTATGTTGCAAACGCCTCATTTAAAGAGAAGCGGGAGAGAATTTATTATTCTGGTGCTGACTCTCATGGCGGTGGGTCTCGGTTTGCCGAGCTTCGCGCCATCGTCCGCACACTTGGCGCCTAAGCCAACAGTGGCGCAGGATCCGCAGATCACTCCGCTGATACCAATGATTCCAGCGGGTTCGGCCTATCGACAGACAAACTTCGTCTCGGACGTCCCTGGCCTTGCGCCCGTCCAGGACCCGGTGCTCATAAACCCGTGGGGTATCGCATTCCGAGGTACAAGCCCCTTCTGGGTTGCTAACAACGGCACGAGCAGTTCAAGCCTTTACCGAGGCGACGTCGCGGGGAGCCCGCTGGTGAAGAACCCCGGCTTGTCGTTAGTCACGATACCAGAAGGGCTGCCAACTGGAATAATCGGCAACGCGACGACTGACTTCGCCCTCACACCGTGTGCCGTAGCGTCCTGTCCAGCGGCCTTCATCTTCGCATCGATTACTGGCAACATCGTGGGCTGGAACCCGAGCGCCGGACCAAACTCGACTACCGGTGTCATCGCGGCGAGCCACGGCGGACGCGTCTACACGGGCCTCGCCAATGGCAGTAACTCCGGCGGAAATCGACTCTACGCCGCAGACTTCGCGAACGGAAATATCGACGTCTACGACGGAACCTACGCGTTGACGACCACGACCGGAGGCTTCGTTGACCCGACCATCCCTACGACGGCTGGAAACGTTTACCATCCCTACAACATTCAGAATATCGGCGGCTCGCTTTACGTCATGTACGCCAAGGTGGGCACGGGCGGCTTACCCGAAGACGGAGTCGGCAATGGCTTTGTCCGCCGGTTTAATACCGACGGCGTGCGCGACCTGACTTTCGGAATCAACAATGGCCCGCTCAACGCGCCCTGGGGTGTCACCATCGCTCCTTCCACCTTCGGTATCTTTGGCAGCGCACTACTAATCGGCAACTTCGGCTCAGGTAATCCCAGCATCCACGCCTTCAACCCAACGACTGGCGCTTTCCTCGGCCCGCTTCAAAACGAAGCGGGCAACGGCATAGTCATCGATGAGCTTTGGGCCCTCCAATTCGGCAACGGCGTCAATGGCGGCGACCCTGGCACACTATACTTCTCTGCAGGTATCGGTGAAGAGGAGCACGGACTGTTCGGCTCATTGAAACCGACGACCGCTACGGCCACTTCGCTCATCCAATTTGCCACGGACGAATTTATCATTGGTGAAGGAACCGGCTTTATCGATGTTTCGGTGACGCGCGCGGGCGACGCTTCGGGCCCCGCCACAGTCAACTTCAACACCTTCGACCAGTCGCAGCCTAGCCATGCTTCGCAGAAGAGCGACTACGAAATAGCGCTCGGCAAGATCAGCTTTAATCCTGGCGAGACTTCTAAGACTATCCGCATCCTGATCGTCAACGACGCCTTCGTCGAGGGCGACGAGATAGTCGACCTTGCCATCTCGAACCCAACGGGTGCGGGCGTCGGATTGGGGAGTCCAAGCGTCGCCGAGCTTAGAATCACCGACAACGATTCTGTCGCACCGACGACGAATCCGATTGACGATTCGACTTTCTTTGTGCGCCAACACTACCTCGACACCCTAAACCGCCAACCGGACACCGCTGGTCTTAACTTCTGGGTAAACGAGATCGAGTCGTGCGGAGCAGATGCTGTTTGCCGTGAAGTCAAACGCATCAACGTGAGCGCGGCTTTCTTCCTCTCTATCGAATTCCAGAAGACCGGCTTGGAGGCGTATCTAACCCACCGAGCCGCGTTCGGCCCGAGTTTCGGACTGGGCGCACCCGTGCCCGTTTTGTATGGCACGTTTGAACGCGATACGCAGGCGCTACAGAAGGACTTCAGCTTCGGAGCGGCAGGGGCCGATGAGGTACTTGAAGCCAACACACAGGCGTTCTTTGCAGACTTTGTCACGCGACCTGAGTTCGTCATCAAGTATCCGGCGACTCTGACCAACGAACAATATGTCGATAACTTGTTGGCAAGTGCGGGGCTATCGCCCAGCAACTTTATCGTCAACATGACAAACGCTCAGGAGAATCCGCCGGCGAACCCAACGAC
The DNA here is from genome assembly GCA_023717605.1 of Pyrinomonadaceae bacterium. Lineage (GTDB taxonomy): Bacteria > Acidobacteriota > Blastocatellia > Pyrinomonadales > Pyrinomonadaceae > PSRF01. The sequence goes on along the minus strand of JAMQPH010000183.1, from coordinate 30,763 downwards.
GTCCGGGGGTGATCGCAGGGCGGCGTCTTTCGGTACGGCCACGTTCAGCATCAACACTGCGGGGACGGCCATGACGTTCACCGCCACGGTTAACAATATCGACTTCGACGGCACGCAGACGCCAGGAGACGCAAACGACAACCTGACCGCCGCCCACATCCACGCGGGTCCGTCGGTAACGCCTACCACCAATGGGCCGGTCGTCTGGGGTTTCTTTGGCAACCCGTTCAACGATAACAATCCCAATGATGTGGTAAGCGCTGCATTTAGCAGCGGAGTAGGCTTCACAATCAGCGGCAAGTGGGACGCTCCGGAGGGCAACAACACAACTCTGGCGGCGCAACTGGCAAACCTCAAGGAGGGTCGCGCCTACATCAATTTCCACACGACGCAATTTGGGGGCGGCGAGATCCGGGGTCATTTCCCGGAGATGACCGCCTTCCGCGACTCACTTGTAGCGGGCCTGAATGGCACGACAGAAACTCGCGCCACAGTGCTGCGGCAGGTTGCCGAGTCCGCATTCTTGAAGCAGCGCGAGCTCAACACAGCCTTCGTATTCATGGAGTATGCCGGCTATCTGCGGCGGGATGCCGACCTTTCAGGCTTCAACTTCTGGCGCAACAAACTGGAATCCTTCAGCGGCAACTTTGTCAACGCCGAGATGGTTAAGGCGTTTATTTCGGCCAGCGAGTATAGACAGAGGTTCGGACCAAACTAACCCACTTCAGATACATGCTGTCACTAAGAGCCCGTCAGCACCTCGGATCAATAACTTGGTGCTGACGGGCTTTTCTCTTGTGAAGGAGAGCGTCAGAGACCCAGAATGCAGGAGCCGAGCAAAGTGATTCCCCTACCAGAGCGCCGCCCGATCCGCATCCATACGTTCCTCTTGAGGATCGCTAGCTCACGTATTCTCATTCACACCGCGGCTTTAGCCCGGTGGTAAAGCTTTGACTGTGACTTCTCTAACCCTTTCAAGGGTTTCGAATGGGTGTTTAAAGGGAAACCGTTAAAACGGTTTCGGGATGTCGAAGGTCGCTTTTCACACCGGGCTAAAGCCCCGGTGTGAATGAGATAGTTACGAAGGCAAACTGAACCCCGATCCGGCTTCCATGACGTCTGGAAAACACGGCATAATGGGTTCCAGCCTTGATTCGGCCAGTTGAAGAGTTCATTGATCTAATCCCGGTTTCTAGAAGCTCTGGCAATCTCTTTCTGAGTGAAAGGAAAAAACTGAATGTCCCCTGAAGTCGTTTCGAGAGCGGTGCGAGCCTATTTTGAAGCCACCCGAAAAATGGATCAGGAAGCATGGGTGAATACTTTCGCCGAAGATGCAGTCAGCTACGATCCAGTTGGGGCCCTGCCTACGAAGGGCCATGAGAAGCTCGGAGAGTTTTTCCAGACGATTACCTCTGCCTTCAAGGAAGTCGGCTTAACTGAAGATCAGATCTTTGTTGCGGGAACTGGGGCCGCGGTTAAATGGACTGGCCGAGGCGTCAGTAAGCAGGGGCGCAAGGTGCACTTTGAAGGTATCGACATTTTCGAAGTTAACGAATCTGGGAAGATCCAGACCCTGCACGCTTACTGGAATCCGGCGGAGATGTTGGGACAGCTTTAAGATTCCACGCTTACTGCGATATATTTCGGTTCCCAGGTTTGTTCGGCGATCCGATTCCCCGCCATTTTGAAAGGAGTACCAGACATGCGGCCAATTGCCACCTTAGCTTCGTTCCTCTTGTTAGCAGCAACAGCCTTTCCCTCAGTCACGCGGGCACAAAACACAAGTGTTCTGGGTGAGTGGGAGACTTTGCGACCCGAAGGCGAAGAATTTGCCATTAAAATGCCCAAGAGTTCCTCGGCCGAGGCGAGCAAGGAGCCGTATCACAAGATGACCCTGAATGCTCGGATCTACTTGTGGACCAATCCCACGGGTCCTGTGTTTGCCGTATCTTCGATGAGCGGAATAAAAGCAAACCCAGCAATGTATACAGAAATGGAACGCGTTAACTCCTATGTTGACGCTTTCAAACAATGGTTTCCGAAGAAGGTCCGAGGGAAGGATGCAGTCGCAAAGCTAACGCTGGTTGGCCCGAAGACCTTGAACGGCCACGCCGGCCGTGAATATCGACTCACCATCGGCGACCTTTCGGGATCGGCGCATGTTTACGCGACGAGAAGACGCTTCTACGCAGCCGTCGTCCTCAACACCAAGAAAGACGATGCGCTAACCGATCGCTTTTTGAGTTCATTCTTCCTTCCTGACAAAGTAATAGAAGCTCCAACAACCGTTGCGTCGCAAAAGAAAGAAACCAAAGCAGAGGAGGAGGTTGATCCGGGACCGACTTTCCAGGGCCAAAAGCCGGACGTGAAAACTCCGGCTGGCGGTGCGGAAGGATCAACCGAAACCCCAACGGATAAAAAGACGGAAACGCCTGCCCCGACGCCCGAACAGCCTGGGAAGAAAGCGCCGATCTCGGGTGGCGTCTTAAATGGGAAAGCGATCATCTTGCCGAAGCCTGATTATCCCGCCGAGGCACGCGCTGCCAGAGCCGCGGGCACGGTCGCGGTACAGGTCACGATTGATGAATACGGCAACGTTATCGCGGCCCGGGCGGTTTCCGGCCACCCGTTGCTGCATCAAGTATCAGTTAACGCCGCATTGCAGTCGAAGTTTGCAGCCACGTTCCTGATGGGTGAAGCAGTAAAAGTAACTGGCGTAATTACGTACAATTTCGTGGCCCAATAGTATCCGCGGCCGCGGACACGTGGCATAGACTTTAGTCTGTGATCTCAACTCAGCCTGATTCAACCTAATCGTCGTGGCAACTCAGCGGGTCACACAGACTGAAGTCTATGCCACGTTCGCGGCCGATTCTTTCTGCCATGAACAAAATCCTGTGCCGGTTAGACTCAATCCACTCAAAGCTGGTGGATACGATCACCCCAATCGAGGACTCGGTGTTCTCGCGAAGGCCGGCCGACAAAGAGTGGAGTGTTGCCCAGATAGTGCATCACCTATGTTTGGTTGAAGAGAGGGTGATCAAAGAGCTTGAGACGGAACTGGCCGGTCCGCCCAGAAAAATCGGTTTGCTGAGGAGGCTCATTCCTACTTCCATCGTGGCGGTTCGACTGCTGCGGGTGCAGGCGCCCAGAAGTGTTAATCCGCTTAGCCCGCCGGCCAGGGCCGAGGTGATCGCAAACTATGACGCCGCCCGAAGCAGGCTCAAAGAACTGTGTTCAACCCACGGCCGAAATCGTCTCAAGCAAGTAGTATTCAAACATCCCTTCCTGGGAGAGATCGACGGGGCCGCGACAATCTCTTTCGTTGGTTATCATGAGCTTCGGCATTACAAGCAGATTCGCGAAGTGATCAAGAAGCTTGACCGTAGCGGCACCCCAGTTTGAACAGCAAGTCCAACTAATTGGGACACCGTCACATCGTAATCTGCTTGACGCTGCTCAAACCCCAGTTTATCTTCGCTGCAATTTATTGATTCTGACCCTTGTCTATTTTGGAGCCTTAACTAAATGTCGTCTCACGCAGTTGCTGTAAGTCCGGCATGGACTATTCCCGGTTACCTCGAGGTTGCCAACGGCCATTTGACCATCAACGGCGCCGATGCACTGTCACTCGTTAGTGAATACGGTTCCCCACTCTTCGTCTTCTCCGCGCCCAGAATCCGTTCGAATGTGGAAAGACTAAAACTCGCCGCCCAGGCAGTTGAACGTCCGATCCGCTTCTTCTACGCCTCGAAGGCAAATTCAAATATGGCCGTGCTTAGGACCGTTCTTGAATCCGGCATAGACGTCGAAGTGAACAGCGGAGGCGAACTATTCAAGGCATTGCGGGTGGGTTTCCGCCCGGATCAGATCATTTTTAACGGCACCAGCAAGAGCGACGACGAGCTTGATGAAGCTGTGCGCGCGGGGATTTATGCAATAAACGTCGACTCGATCTATGAAATTGGACTGGTGGAGCAATCGGTACGAAGGGTAGCGGCGGAGCGGACCGAGCCTGTGAAGCCCGTACGCATAACCCTGCGCCTGGTCCCCGAGATCGGAACGCGCTCGCACCTGGGACTGCAAACGGCGCTACTCACGTCGAAGTTTGGCATTTCATCTTCGGAAGTGCTCGATGCCTTTCGTCGCGGCCTGCAGAATCCTGAACTAATTCACGTCTGCGGGATCCATATCCACGTGGGATCGCAAACTCCCGACGTGGAGCCTTTTGCGGAGGCCTTCCGCAGCATGTGGGAACATCTGCTGACTATACATCGCGAAACAGGTCACACGCTCGAACATATCAACCTCGGCGGTGGGATCCCCGTCAATTACCTTCGCGACCGTTCTCAGGCAGATCAGCTTCCCGAACACGAGCGCGATATGCTGGGTGCGAACCTCGAGCCTTCGGCAGTGCTGCGTGAAGCGCTGCGAGTGGCGCGCGAGTCAGCCCGGGCCGCAGCCGCCGAGCATCTGCTGGATGCGGTAACGATTCTGCTGGAACCCGGTCGTAGCGTTATCGCAGACGCGGGCCTCGTTCTCACCACCGTTCGCAACATCAAGCGCCGGCCCGAAACCGGTGATGTGTGGCTCCTTACCGACGCCGGCTACAACCTGATGCTGTCAATGAACAATTACAAGTGGTACTACCATCTGGTTTCGGCTACCAGCGCCGGCGAGCCCCATGAGGACAGTTACAAAGTCGCTGGGCCACTCTGCGATTCCGGCGACGTCTATTTCGATATTGAACGCGGCGGCAGACTTCCTGATTATCGATTCCTACCAAACAACGTGCAGCCTGGCGAGGTGCTGGCCCTGCTCAACAGCGGCGCCTACTCCCTGGCGCAGATGTTTCATTACAACGGCCGGCCGTTACCGGCGGCTGTGATGATTGACGACGAAGCAGCGGCGAAACTAATACGCCGTCGAGATACCTACGACGACTTACTAACGAATGACGTGTGGGAAAGTCGTCCAAATTCCAATGTCCAACGTCTACTCGGCCTTAACCTGTTTCCTTACCATTCAGGAGGTTAGAATGGCAAAGATTAAGAAGTTCGAAGATGTAGAGTCTTGGAAGAAAGCTCGCGAATTGACAAAGGAGCTCTACGAGACCACTACGACAGGGCAGTTCGCTCGCGATGTCGGGTTGAAAGATCAGATACGCCGCGCGGCCGTTTCGATACTTTCTAACATCGCCGAAGGCTTCGAGCGTGGCGGAGATAAAGAGTTCGTGCAGTTTCTTAGTGTAGCGAAGGGGTCATGCGGCGAAGTACGGGCTCAACTATACGTGGCTCTAGATCAACAGTACGTTTCCGCATTGGAGTTCGAGGTCCTCTCAGCTAAGGCAGTTGAGGTGGGCCAACTTCTTTCTGGGTCATCAAGTATTTAAAGCAGTCAGATTTGCGCGGGAACAAATACAGTTAAACCCCTGCGCAGAACGCTGACATTCGGACGTTGGACATTGGACTTTGGACTTTGGACTGATTCCTAAACTTTCATGCAACAATTTACCCACCCTGAGCTGATTCGCGGCCTTGGACCGATCGCTGCGATTTCCATAAACGTCGGCAACATTATCGGCACGGGCATCTTTCTCAAGGCGCGGGTGATGACCTGTAACGTAGGTACACCCTGGCGAGTGATCCTGGTCTGGATCGTGGCAGGTTTGCTGGCCCTCGCTGGCGCCCTCACCTACGCGGAATTGACGACCATGCGGCCCCACGCCGGCGCCGAGTACGTCATTACCAAAGACGCCTACGGCAGGGTCTGGGGATTTCTCAACGGGTGGTCGCAATTTTTGATCTCACGCACTGCATCCGCAGCGGCACTGGCGGTCGGGTTTGCCATCTTCATGAACGATCTCCTGGGAGGAAAACTAGACACAGTTTATTTCAACTTAACCCTTCCGGGCGGTTTTCAAATTCCCTTCGGCCATCTGCAAGTCGTGGCACTGGTGACCATCGCGGTCACGACCTTGATTAACTGTGCCGCAGTGAGTGTGACCGGCCACGTGGCGTCCTTTATTACAATCCTCAAAGTTTTAATGGTGCTGGCAGTCGGCCTGGCGGCTTTCTTTTATCAAGATGGCACAGTGGGCAATCTCTGGTTGGCGAACACTGGCGGAACTTGCGAAGGCGTCGATGTCACCGGGGGAGGTATGTCAGGGTTCGCCGCCGCGATGCTGGGCGCACTCTGGGCTTATGATGGTTGGAACAATATTTCGTATATGGCGGGAGAGGTAAAGCACCCTGAGCGCAATCTCCCGCTGGCGTTGATTGCCAGCATGATCATCATGATCGCTCTGTATGTGCTGGTGAACGTCAGTTACTACTACGTGATGACTCCGACGGACGTAGCCAGTGTTTCATCGACATCTTCGGTTGCAGCCGAAGCGATCAGAAGGGTTCTCGGTCCCGTAGCAGTAACCTTGATGGCCGCCGTGATGATGCTTTCATCGTGGGGCTCACTTCAGAGTTCAATCCTGGGCACTGCACGCATTCCATATGCAATGGCTAGCGACGGCGTTTTCTTTCAGAGTCTGGCTCGTGTCTCGAAGGGCGCGAGCGTGCCGGTAATTTCGCTGATCGTGCAGGCCGTCTGGGCCTCAGTCCTCGCGGTCTCAGGAAAGTTTGACCAACTCACAGACCTGGCAATTTTTGCCTTTTGGCTTTTCTACGGAATGGTAACGGCGTCGGTCTTCGTGTTTCGCAAAACCGAACCGAATGCGACGAGGCCTTATAAAACCTGGGGTTACCCGGTCGTGCCGGCCTTATTCGTACTGGTGACGATCTATCTGATTGTCTTTACTATCAAGAACGCCCCGCTGCAGTCGTTGATTGGGTTGGCAATCATCGCCGCGGGCTTGCCGGTGTACTTTTATTTCGCGCGTAAGAATCGGGCGGCGTAAGCGAGTTCTTCGTCCCGTCGGGATGAGATATCGATCGGGGATGCCACTCAAGAGACAGAAATTTGCAGGTTGGGAAGGGCGGTTTAACCCCGCTCAAGATTCGCAGCCACTCGTCCTTGAAATTACTAATTCATTGTTGAGTGATTACCAATCTTGAGCGGGGGTAAACCGCCCTTCCCAACCTGCGAATTTCCAAATCCTGATTAGTATTCGGGCGCGAATTGTATTTTTCACGCCTTCGGAGGTTGGCGGATGGTTCTGATTCAACCTACAGGTCAACGCCGCAAAACTTGAATCAGCGGCGCAGGCGAACCTTCACTTGTCGCCAGCAACGCCTTTCCATCCAGACGATAAGCGATCGCTTCCCCTTGCTTCCGTTTTCCCAGATCGATTGGCTTTAACGGCTGAGTCCAAATCGTGTTAAAGGCTGCCCCATCCGGCAACACAATCTCGTATCCCTGCATGTAATCGCAAAGAGCGACGCGACGCCCGTCCGGTGAGATATCTCCGCCCGTAATTATCCCGCCGAGTAGACTCGGAATGTTTAGCTCACCAAGACGCTTGAGTGTGATGGTCTTTTCAGAGCTCACCGGACCGTCAGCTTCATAGACACTCGGATTTGCGAACGCCACCTTTGTAACAATGAAGATGCTACCGGTAACTGGATGGACCATCAGAGTCTCCGCATCGTGCTTTCCATCGGGATAACGAAGGTGGATAGCCTCAGCACTTTCTGTCACTAGAGGTTTTCTCTTTGTTGAGGAGATATCAGCAGCAGTAACCTTTGGCTCGGGAACCCGATACACAATGATATCGAAACGCCGCTCATTATTGTCTCCTATGTCTCCGATATAAAGATAACTTCGACTGCGATCCGGGCCAGGTCCAGCGGCGATATCCTCCCAATCGCGAGCTCCGGCGACGACCACGCGCCAAACTCCTTTTCGATCACCGCGATTATTGAAAGCATAGATTAAAGGGCCGTCGCCTGAATCGTTGTGGGTCCAAAAAAGGCCGGGTGTGGATCTTGACGCAACCAGGCCACTGCTTTCCTTGATCGCAGGGTCCTTTAAGACTGCTATCCTTCTTGCTGGTCCGTAGGTTTCGGTAGTTCTTTTGGAGGATCCGGGTGACGCGCTAGCCGCTGGACGAGCTTGCGCTCGCTCCGGCACCGGCGCCTGCTGGCAGGAAACCATTGCCAGCAACAAACAACAGAACAGGGTGAATCTATATCTGCTATTTTTCTTCATTGAGTGGTACCCCAATCCATCTCAATTTTCTAACAGCTTCTGTCCATGATTCCCGAGTTTTCATACATCCTCTACGTCTCGCGGTTCTGACTTAGCGCTTCGCGAGCAACTTCCTTATCGTCAAAATGGAACACTTCGCGACCGATGATCTGGTAGTCTTCGTGGCCTTTCCCGGCGATCAATACCAAATCCTGGCTGCGAGCTTGCGCTATCGACTCATAGATTGCCTCGCGCCGGTCCGCGATCTTCCGGTAAGGCTTCCCAGTCTTCTGTATCCCCAGTTCAGCATCGGCGAGGATTTGTTGCGGATCTTCAGTGCGCGGGTTGTCGGAGGTAAGGATTACGACATCGCTCAAACTGCCGGCGGCCTCTCCCATAGGTGCGCGTTTGGATGAGTCGCGATCACCGCCGCAGCCAAAGACGGTGATGATTCGGCCCCTGGTAACCTCACGGGCCGTTTTCAGCACGTTCAATAGCGCGTCGTCCGAGTGTGCATAGTCGACTACCACCGCGAAGTCTCCCGAGTGCGCCACCCGTTCAAAACGCCCGGGCGCGCCGGTACATTGCGCCAGTGCGCGTGTAATCACGTCAAGGTCATATCCCAACGCCAGCCCGCTGGCCACCGCCGCCACGGTGTTATAGACATGCGGGGGGCCAACTAAAGGCGAAACGAATTCTCGATCACCGGACGGCGTGTGAAGATCGAATCTCATTCCATCCAGGGAAAACTCAGGATTGCGGGCGGTGATGTCAGCGTCGGCATGCAGTGCGTAACGAACGACTTTCAAACCCTCGCGCTCTAGGTCATCTGCCAGTTCAACTCCGTAAGAGTTGTCTACGTTGATCACCGAAGTCTTCGGTTTGCTGCCCAGCCGTCCGTCGAACAAACGGCGCTTCGCGTACCAGTAGTTCTCCATTGTGACGTGGTAATCCAGGTGATCGCGCGTCAGGTTGGAGAAGACAGCCACGGAATACTCGAGAGCATCGCAGCGATGAAAATCCATCGCCTGCGAAGAACACTCCATCACGGCCGTGCGACAACCAACTTCAACTGCCCGTCGTAACAACCGGTGCATGTCTGTCGCTTCCGGAGTTGTTCGTTCGGCCGGGCGACGTTCCTTGCCGATACGGTATTCGACCGTTCCTGTCATAGCGACCGGTTCGCCGGCGGCTTCCGGAATGGATGCGATCAGATAGGCGGTAGTCGTTTTGCCGTTGGTGCCGGTGATACCCACTAGTTGCAGTTCACGCGAAGGATGATGTTGAACTTCCGCAGCCGCGAGAGCCATGGCGCGACGCACGTTTCCGACTTGCAACCAGGCACCCTGGAAGTCCTGAGGTCGCTCCTGTTCGGAAATAACTCCTACAGCACCGGCGCCCATCACCGAGGGGATGAATTTGTGCGCGTCAAGCAGCGCGCCGCGAATAGCCACAAACAAGACGCCCGGCCCAGCCTGCCTTGAATCGTGGGTGACGTTTGATACCAACAGGTTTTGATTTCCTGTTAGCGCAGCGCCCGTAGCAGTAGCGATTGTTTTTAGTGTTATTGGTTGCATAGTCTCGGTAATTGGATTCTACGCAGACGTTAGTTGAAAGTCACATGGCGAGATTAGGAAGCTACCGGTCATGTTCAACCTCTCAAGCTCAGTTACCTCACAGTCAGGAAGGTGGACTCTGTCCCCGCCTCAACCTTGAAAGCCACTCAGCCAAGAGCGGGGACAGGGTCCACCTTCCTGACTTGCAATTCACCGAGACTAGATCTGTCCTTGTCTTGCAAGTGTCTCATTAGCCAAGCTGGCCTTTAACTGATGTAGACAAGTCTGCGACCAAATGATTACGATTCCTCGCTCGAACAGCTCAATCAATTGGTGAAACGATGCTAACCAGAATTTCAGTTAGCTTATGCCTCGCCGGTATGCTCATTTTCTCTTCTCTGACGATTGACACGACGGCTTCCGCCTCGCCTCCTCCATATGACCTCCTCATAAAGAACGGCACGATCATTGATGGCTCCGGTCGACCGGGGTACAAGGCGGATCTCGCACTTAAGGGTGACCGCATCGTCCAGATTGGTAACTTAAGAAACGCGAAGGCCACTCGGGTAATCGATGCCGCTGGACTCGTCGTCGCCCCGGGCTTCATTGACATGCTCGGCCAGTCGGAAACCTATGTGCTGATCGACAACCGGGCAATGAGCAAGGTAATGATGGGTGTGACAACGGAAATTACCGGCGAAGGTGAATCGATAGCGCCGCTTAATGATCGCTTAATAAAGGAGCAGGCAGACTTCACCCGCCGCTACAATCTCACAGTCGACTGGCGCACGCTTGACGAGTATTTTCGCCGGCTCGAGAAGCAGGGCATCGGAGTCAACATGGGGACGTTTGTCGGCGCCACCCAGGTACGTGCGTACGTAATCGGCTTCGATAACCGGCCGCCCACTCCTTCCGAGTTGGCCGAAATGAAACAATTAGTGAACCAGGCAATGGAGGAGGGAGCGCTCGGGCTTTCGACCTCGCTTCAATACGTACCGGCTCGCTTTGCAAAGACTGACGAGATCATTGAACTGGCCAAGGTCGCGCGGCGGCATGGCGGCATCTATGCAACCCATCAGCGCAGCGAAGCCAACGGTCTCGATGAATCTCTCGAAGAAGTCTTTGAGATAGCGCGGCAGGCAAAGATCCCGGTCGAAATCTGGCACTTGAAAACTGCCTATCAAAAGAACTGGGGTCGCATGCCCGAGGTTCTCGAGAAAATCCGGAAAGCCAGGGCGCAGGGTTTAGACATCACGGCTGATGTCTATCCCTATATAGCCGGAAGCACCGCTTTAAGTGCTTGCCTACCGCCCTGGGCACTCGAAGGCGGAACCGAAAAAATGCTTGGACGCCTCCGCGATCCCCAGACGCGCGAGCGTCTCAAGAAAGAGATCTCAACTGATTCCAGGGAGTGGGAAAACATTTATCTGGGCAGCGGTGGCGCGAGCGGGGTATTAATCGGCTCAGTTCTTACACGCGAGCTGGAGTGGACACAGGGTAAACGTGTTTCCGAGATTGCTACTGAACAAAAGAAAGAACCGCTGGATGCAGTTTTTGATCTTATCCTCGCCGACCACGGACAGACCGGGGCAATCTATTTCATGATGAGCGAGGCGGATTTGCGGGCTGCAATGCTCGCGCCTTTTGTCAGTTTCTGCACCGATAGTGGTGCCCGCGCTATCGACGGACCACTCGCCGGAGCGAAATCGCACCCGCGCGGTTGGGGCAGCTATCCGAGGATTTTGGGTCGTTACGTTCGTGAAGAACGTCTGCTGACACTTGAAAAAGCGATTCAGAAAATGACCGGCATGCCCGCAACGAGAGTCGGCCTCCGCGATCGCGGATTTCTGCGCGCAGGAATGTTCGCTGACATTACCGTCTTCGATCCTAAGACCGTGATTGACCGGGCGACGTTCGAAATGTCGAACCAATACCCTCAGGGCATTCAATATGTAGTCGTCAACGGCCAGATCAGTGTAGACGGAGGTCAAAGAACTTCAGCACTTGCAGGTCGCCCGTTGCGCGGGCCCGGATACAAGAAGTAACGCTCGCTTGGTATGACTAAGCATGTGGAACTTGTCTGAACTACTAACGGTATAGGCGTTAATGATCGACGAAAATGGCGTAAATCATCAATCAGAAACGAAATCCCGACAACCAGACTGAGCACAATCGTCGCGTTACCGGAAAATGGAAGTCCTTGACTTACCCTTCAATTGCGGATAGAAAATCTAACTGTAGTTGTGGACCTGCCCCCACCTCTCAGTTAGAACACTTCTCAGAACTGGAAATGCCGACAGACTAATCGCTAGTTCGGGAGAATTCATGAAACCGTCATCAGCTTCAGTCCGACGCCGCACCACCATACTCATTGCGATAGCTATTACGCTCGCCTGTTTGTCCTCCACTCTCTGGTTCCCTTCCCTAGCTGCTCCGTATTTCTCAAGCGGCACTTCGGGTAATGCGTTTGCATTGTCTCAGTCATTCGAACCAGCCGGTACCGTTGCGACTGCGCCTCTGATTATCAGCGAGTTTCGTTTGCGCGGGCCGAACGGACCCAACGATGAGTTCGTGGAAATTTACAACAATAGCGACGCTCCCCACATTGTCAGCGCGTTCGACGGCTCAACGGGTTATGCGTTAGTTGGATCTTCGAACGCCATCATAAACGACGGATTGGTATCAACCAGGTTCGTCATTCCAAATGGCACGGTGATTCCAGCGCGGGGACACTTCCTCGCTGTTAACTCCGTCGGCTACAGCATTGCTAACTATCCGGCCGGGAATGGGACCACAGCAGTTGGAGACATCAATTACACGATACAGATTCCCGACAACGTAGGCATTGCCCTCTTTGAAACCTCTTTCGCCGGGAACTACACGCCGGCAAACCGTATCGACGCCGTCGGCTCTAACGCTGATACCAACGCGCTTTATCGGGAGGGCGTGGGCTATCCGGCCATCGGTTCCTTAGCGTTGGAGGGCAGTTTCTACCGCAAACTAACCGGGGGTTGCACCGGCTCAGGCTCGGGCAACTGCAACTCTGTGCCGTTAGTCAACACCACTCCCGGTCCTTCCAGTACGTATCCGCAGGACACCGGGAATAACGCAAACGATTTTCTTTACGCCGACACCGGCGGAACGAACCTCGGATCCAGCCAACGGCTGGGTGCGCCCGGACCTGAGAATCTCTCCAGCCCGGTCGCCGGAATCCTGAGCCCCGGATTGGTGGTCTCGCGACTCGATTCGACGGTTCCAGAGGACGCTGCGCCAAATCGCGTCCGGAATACAACTCCCGGAGATCCCTTAACTGGCGGTTTCGGGACGCTGACTTTCAGGCGACGACTCACCAACAATGTCGGACAAACAATCACGCGGCTCCGCTTTCGCATCGTCGATGTCACAACGGGGCCGTCAATCGGCATTGGGTGTAGTGTTGAACCCGCACCGGCTAGCTGCGTTGCGGATCTGCGCGCGGTGACAACGGCTGGGGCTTTGGTTTCCGTCAACGACCCCACTACCTGCGCGCCTGCTTCAGCTCCTTGCAACGCCGTCGTGCAGGGTACGACGGTTGAGGCGCCGCCTAATCAACTGATTGGTGGCGCGTTTAATAGTACCTGGTCGGCGGGAAGTGTGACGCTGGCGACGCCGCTCGCGATCGGTGCGAGCCTAAACTTGCAGTTCGTTACTGGTGTCGCACGAACAGGCGCTAACCGCTTATATGTTTTGGTGGAAGCGTTGCCGCGATCCGGACCAGCTACGACGGCTGTGATTAGGTTGGCCGGTCCCGGCTCCACTCCAAGTCCAACTCCAACACCGACGCCTGGTCCGACGACTTCTACCTTTTCCTTTGATCTTTCTGCCTACACAGTTGCTGAGGATATTACGTTTTCTCGGGTGACGGTCTTGCGTGCCGGAAACAACTCTGGAGCGGCGACTGTTGATTTTGCCACCACCGACGGCACGGCAACGCAGAAAGCAGATTTCACCATAGCCCTCGGCACTCTCAACTTCGCACCGGGCGAGGTGAGCAAGACCATTAACATTTTGATCAGCGAAGATTCTAAAATTGAAAACCTCGAAGCATTCACCGTTAGCCTAAGTAACCCGACAGGCGGCGCCGGCGTGGGCCCGATCGGGACCACGACCATTCAGATTACTGATGACTTCAGTGAGCCGACCAGCAACGTCAACGATGAACCAGGCGCTTTCGTTGGTCAGCACTACCACGACTTCCTGAACCGCCAGCCCGATGTGGATGGTCTCGCTTTTTGGGTTAACCAAATTACGTCCTGCGCCGGAGACCTGCAATGTATTGACATCAGGCGGATCAACACGTCTGCAGCGTTCTTCCTCTCCATCGAGTTCCAGGAGACAGGCTTCTTTGTCATCCGCGTCCAACGCGCGGCTTTTGGACACAAGTCTGACTCGGCGGCGACTCGCTTCATGTATCAGGAGTTTATGAGAGATGCGCGCCAGGTCGGAGAAGGCGTGGTGATGGGACAACCCGGAGCCGACGCAGTGCTCGAAGCCAACAAGCAGGCTTACGCGACGGAAATCGTTACCAGCTCAGCCTTCATTACCAGGTTTCCGATCGTGCTAAGCGCTGACCAGTACGCAGACTCTCTTTTCTTCTCTGCGATGGTTACTCCGACATCGTCTGAGAGACAGGCGGCGATCACGGCCTTTGGAGCAGGAGGCACTGCGGGCCGCGTCGCGGCGCTGCGGAGCGTGGCTGACTCAACCTCATTGACGAACGCCGAGTTCAACCCGGCGTTTGTGCTAATGCAGTACTACGGCTACCTAAGAAGAAGTCCTACCGACGCGCCTGACGGGAACGACAACGGCTACCAATTTTGGTTGGCGAAGCTCAACCTGTTCGGCGGAAACTTCGTTAACGCCGAAATGGTCAAGGCGTTTATCCTCTCTGGCGAGTACCGTGATCGCTTTGGGCCATGATCTGAAATCACACTGAGCCGGTGATCTTGCGATATTCGTCCTCGTTCCAGGCTTTCAACGTCTCAGTTTGAATATTTCCCTGAGATCCCAGGGTCAGCAACGCGCGCGCTACGCTGTCATCATCCTGGCCTTCAAGAATGCAGATGAGATCGTAGCGGCCCATTGTCAGATAAGTGTCCTTGATTTCCACACCAAGCTTCTTGAAAGCCTTGCGGCCTGCGTCCAGCCGTTTCGGGCTGTCCTTGACCTTCGCGATCCCTTGTTCGGTCCAACGCATCAATGCAATGTAGGTTGGCATCTTGATTCTCCTTCCAAAAAGTCCAACGTCCAATTTCCAACGTCCAATGTTCCTAAGACCAAGTTCCAAGATCATCATCATCAGACGGACGCCGGACTTTGGGCATTGGACGTTGGACAGTTCCTCACACCTTGATGAAAATCTTCCGACGGTAGAGTATCCACATTAGTCCCAGCCACAGCAGAATGAAAGCAATAGCGAAAGCCACCGAGGCAATTTTGGGTGGTGCCCAGGAGGCAAAGAAATTTGTAAACAGCCAAGCCTTCAGCACCGGTCGCGAGCCATCTGCCACGGGTATTTTGATAATCCCCATCAGCTTCGCCATGATGCCGGAACCCACGAACAGCGCAATCGCGTTGACGCCAAAGACCACAAAAGGCTTTGCCCAGGCGCGATAGTTTTTGATGTCGATCAGCCAGTAACAAAACGCCAGGAACTGAAGGGCCAGGCCGCCTGTGAATAAAACATACGAACTCGTCCATAACGACTTGTTGATGGGGAAAAAAGGGTTCCAGCCCCACCCAATAACCAGGCAACACATTCCGGCCACAAACATCCCCGCGACTTTCTCGTAGTCGGACTTGGTCGTACGCAGCCACTGTCCGGTAAGCACGCCTAACAAAGTAGTAGCCAGCGCGGGAATCGTGCTCAGCAGTCCTTCGGGATCGTAAACCTTGCCTTGCGACCAGATGTGGCTGCCCAGGACAACCCGGTCGATGAACGAGGCGACGCTCCCCTCTTTACTCAAATCACCAGTGGGGAAACCGGGGGCACTTAGGCGAGCCATCAGCAGCCAGTAGACCAGGAGCAACGCCGACACAATCGCAACTTGAGCTCTAGCACTCGTCTTGAGAAAGATAATTGAGGCGAGCAGGTAGCACACCGCAATTCGCTGCAGCACACCGGGGATCCGAATTGTCGAAAGATTGAAAAATGGGAACCCGTTAAGAAATAGTCCCAGCCCGAAAATGATCAGCGTCCTTCTGATCACTTTGAGGTAAAGATCCTTATGCGTGCCACCGGCGTCGACGCGTCTTCCGAAAGCCAGTGGAATCGCCACCCCCACGATAAAGAGAAAGAACGGAAATATGAGATCGGTGGGTGTCCAGCCATGCCATTCCGCATGTGCCAGGGGCCAGTAGACGTGGCTCCATGATCCGGGATTGTTGACGAGGACCATCCCGGCGATTGTGATCCCGCGGAACACATCAAGCGAGATCAGTCGATCAGTTGCACTCCGTGTTAGAGTGTTTGTCATCGAGACACTATTAGCGACTGTAGTTGAGTTTAGGTTCAGTTTTGCTGGCCGCGCCGCGGAACACCTTTTAACCGAAAACGAGTGCGAAAACAACGGTCGGGCGCACTATACGCGCATTAGACCGGATTAGGTGAGGAATCAGTTTGTCGTTAATGCTTCAGGAAATTGCCGAGCAGCCGGAAGGACTCGTTCGCACGATCGAGGCCGAGCGTGCGAAGATTGGTCGGTTGGGGAAGTTCTTAAACGACCGCGACATCGATCTAATCGTACTGGTGGCGCGCGGCAGTTCAGACAATGCGGCCCTTTTTGGTCGCTACCTGCTGGAAATTAAGACCGGCATTCCGGTTTCGCTTTCCGCCCCCTCGGTCCATACCCTCTACAAAGCAAAACTAAATCTGCAGCATGCCCTGGTGATTGGTGTATCCCAATCGGGAGAGGGCGAAGATATCAACCTGGTGCTGGAAAACGCGCGGAAGTGTGGTGCGTACACAGTCGGCATCACCAATGAGCCCGCATCCTCGATGACCCACATCGTTGATGAAACTTTGGTGATGCATGGCGGACGCGAGCGGTCGGTTGCCGCGACCAAGACATATACCGGCCAGATGATGCTGTTCTATATGCTGGCAGCAGAACTTGGCGGCAGCTCGCCCAATTTGCCCTATGAAGCAATACCCGACTTTGCGTCGCGGGCGCTCGAGCAAAAGCCTGCGCTGCTTGAACTTGTCCAGCGTTATGTCTTCATGGAAAATTGCGTAGTGGTTGGCCGCGGCCTCGCTTATGCGAATGCGTACGAGTTGGCGCTGAAGTTAATGGAAACTTGTTACCTGGTAGCGGAGCGATTTTCTTCGGCGGATTTTTTACACGGACCGCTGGCCATGGTTGAACGTCACTTCCCGGTGATCTTGTTCGCACCACCGGGCGTGATGTTGCCGGGAGTCAAACATCTTATCGGACGTCTAAAGGAACTGCATGCAGACACGCTGGTCATCACCGGGGACCTCGACGCTGCGGCCGCTTGTTCGCGCGCGATCATAATGCCCCGCGAGATTGATGAGTTTCTGGCTCCTATACCTTACATAATCCCCGGCCAACTGTTTGCCGCGCTGCTGGCTGAGGCTAAGGGTTTGGATCCGGATGCTCCCAGGTCGTTGTCGAAGGTGACGAGGACGTTATAATGTTTAATCCGATTTCCAAAATGAAAGCAGCAAGATCCGCGTCATGAATATTGAACTGAAAGACAATTCTCACGGCCCTGTTTATGCGCAAGTGCGACAGGAGATCGAAAGTCAAATTAAAGGCAACCAGATTGTTTCGGGGGAAGCCCTGCCCTCCCCTGCCGCGCTGGCCAAGAAGCTCTCAGTGGATCGCGGCGAGATCCAGCGTGCTTACTTCGAACTGGAGCGCGCCGGGTTGGTTAAAAAAGAAACCGGGAAAGACTTTCTTGGGCAGGCCAAGATTACCTACCGGGTGGCGTAACGTTATTCCCTCAAAACAAGATCCATGACTGACACGAACAAGGTTTCGTGATGGTTTGTATTATTTCGTGGATCGGGTCCCACGTTGTGACGAAGATAAACTCCCGTGATATTCTTTTTCGCTGCACCGAGAGGCTGCGAAAGTGGCGGAATTGGCAGACGCGCCAGACTTAGGATCTGGTACCGAAAGGTGTGGGGGTTCGAGTCCCCCCTTTCGCACCAAATTTGTCAGTGGACAGTTGTCCGTTGTCAGTTGTTCGAAATTTTCCTTGGTACTCTGTACTTCGTGCTTTGTACTTCGTCCTCCACTCGACATCGGACTCTACCTGCGGCGATCGAATAGCGAGCCAAGTACTAAGTTCCAAGTACTAAGTACTGAGTTCACATGACATTGACAACTGACAACGAACTACTGACAACGAACAACGGATCATTTATGAAGACAGAACTGGTTGATGTTTCTCCGACACGCAAGGAGATCAAAATCGAGGTTGAGCAGGAAGTAGTCCGCGCCGCGTTCGATCGCATTAGTGATCGCTACGCCAAGCAAATGAATGTTCCGGGCTTTCGCCGCGGGCATGCTCCGCGCGCGGTAGTGCGCACTCGCTTCAAGAGTGAGATTCGAGGCGACGTATTACGGGAGCTGATACCCGACGCCGTCAACAATGCAATCGAAAAACACGAACTAGCGGCCATCGGCGAACCGGACGTTCATCTCGACACTAACGAGGCTTTAGAGCGAATCGGCGAAGATGCGATTTCGTTTCACGTAGATGTCGAAGTTCTGCCAAAGGTTGAGCTGGGTAGCTACAAAGGCATCGAGGCTACTCGCAGAATTCGCCCGGTTACCGACGAAGACGTCAACCGCACGGTGGAAGGACTTCGCGAGGCTTCCGCTGCTTTGCAACCAGTTGAAGACCGCCCCGCGGAATCGGGAGACACGGTCACCGTTAGTTTTCAGGGAAAGTTCGTCGACCACCCCGAGGATGAAGACATCAACGTCGAAGATGTCGACGTAACCCTTGGCGGCGCAACTGTTCAGCGGGAGTTCACTGATAACCTGACCGGGGTAAGAGCCGACGACGAAAAGCAGTTCGTGGTCGATTATCCCGAGGATTTTTCATCGAAAGGGCTGGCGGGAAAGAAGGTCGAGTACAAAGCCAGGGTAAGCGCGGTGCGTGTAAAGGAGCTTCCCGCTCTAGACGATGAATGGGCCAGAAGCCTGGGTGATGAGTTTGATTCGGTGGAAACTTTGCGGACGAAAATTCGCCAGGACCTGGAAAACCGTGCTATCGCGGAAGCCGACAATCGTCTGCGCAGTGAATTAATGCGCAAGCTTCTGGAAGCTCACCAATTCGAAGTGCCTCAGACCATGGTAGAACATCAGACTCAATACCGACTCGAAAGTGTTGTGCGCGACATGATCGGACGAGGCATCGATCCACGCAGTCAGGAACTCAACTGGGAAGGCGCGCGTGAAGAGTTGAAGACCCAGGCGGAGGAGGACGTGCGCGGCTCAATGCTACTCGAGCGCATCGCTGAGGAGGAACAAATCAACGTCTCGGATGAAGAGATTGAAGTTGAGATCGATGCGATTGCAAGGGCCTCGCGACAGTCGAAAGAACAAGTGCGTGGCGTCTTGACAAAGGATGGGGGCGAACGTAGCATCGCGAACAGATTGCGAAATCGAAAAGCGCTTGACGTGTTAAGAGAAAATGCGCGCGTAACCGACGTCGAGTGGACTGAAGAGACTGAGCCCGAAGCCGACAGTCAAGAACCGATAAAGCGAGAGTCCGCAGCAGAATAGATTTTCCATTTATCATTTTCCATATTTTCCATTTCTCATTTGCCATTTATCAGAACGATCAGACACAGCACACAATGAGAAATGAAAAATGATAAATGGAAATTTTTGAGTCTTTACTCTAAGAGGTGCATATGGCCCTAGTCCCAATGGTCGTCGAGCAGACGTCGCGCGGCGAACGCGCTTTTGACATCTACTCACGACTGCTGAAAGACAACATTATCTTCCTGGGAACACCCATCGATGATCAGATCGCCAATTTGATTGTGGCGCAACTACTATTTCTCGAGGCTGAGGATCCGGAAAAAGACATCAACGTGTACATCAACTCGCCGGGCGGCTCGATTACGGCAGGCATGGCAATTTACGACACCATGCAGTTTATTCGCCCGGATGTGACCACGATTTGCGTTGGCCAGTGCGCTTCGATGGGCGCGATGCTATTGGCTGCCGGCGCAAAAGGTAAACGTTTTGCCCTCCCCAACTGTCGCATTCTCATTCACCAGCCAACTGGTGGTGCTCAAGGTCAGGCCACCGACATTCGAATTCAGGCCGAAGAGATCCTGAGAATGCGCGAACTCACCTCTCAAATCATTGCTAAACATACCGGTCAATCCTATGAGACGGTTGAGCGCGACGTTGAACGTGACAAAATAATGTCTGCTATGCAAGCCAAGGAGTATGGTTTAATAGACGAGGTAATCGCGCATCGAGAGTAGCGCGCGACGTTGGAGACCTGGACGAATGATTGCGAAGATGAAAGCCAAAGGGTTCCACTGTTCATTCTGTGGAAGGTCTAGAGATGAGGTGGCGGACATCATGGCGGGGACTCCCCAGCGGCTGCCGGGCGTTCCCAGACGAATGATTGGCAAGAGCGCATTCATCTGTGACGAATGCGTGCGCCGTTACTACCAGATGGTCACCGGCACGAAGGTTTCCAAGACGCCGGTGGTGGTTCCTCAGTAGGCCTGAATTCGAAGGAGCTCCCTTACACATATGGTAAGACGAACCGACGATACGCTGCGCTGCTCATTCTGTGGGAAGTCGCAGAACGAGGTGAAGAAACTTATTGCGGGTCCGACCGTTTACATTTGCAATGAATGCATCGACATCTGCAATGAGATCATCACCGACGACCAGCAAGCCGAATCCGTGGCCACACGCCCCCCGCTTCCGAAGCCCGGCGAGATCAAAAGCTTTCTGGACGAGTATGTTATCGGACAGGATGAGACGAAGAAGCGTCTCGCTGTCGCGGTTTATCAGCACTACAAGCGGATCGAAATCGGGCGCCGGCGCTCCGATGTTGAGATTCAAAAAGCCAACATCCTCCTGATTGGGCCCACGGGAACAGGCAAGACGCTCCTGGCCCAAACTCTGGCTCGATTGTTGAGCGTGCCTTTCACGATTGTTGATGCTACGACACTCACTGAAGCGGGCTATGTCGGAGAAGATGTTGAGAACATTATCCTGAAGCTCCTGCAGGCGGCTAATGGCGACGTTGAAAGGGCCCAACAAGGAATCATTTACATAGATGAAGTCGATAAGATCTGCCGCAAGGACGAGAACCCGTCAATTACCCGCGATGTCTCGGGTGAGGGCGTGCAGCAGGCATTGTTGAAGATACTAGAGGGTACGGTCGCCAATGTTCCTCCTCAGGGTGGCAGAAAGCATCCTCATCAGGAGTTCTTTCCAATAGACACAACAAATATTCTGTTTCTCTGCGGGGGCGCGTTTGTTGGTCTGGAAAAAGTTATCGAAAGGCGTTTGCGCAACAAATCACTTGGATTTCATGCCGAGGTTAAGTCTGGCTCGCACCGCCATGCCGAAGCGCTGGCCCAGGTGCAGCCGGAAGACCTCATTCGTTTTGGTTTGATTCCCGAGTTTGTAGGCCGGCTACCTGTTTGCGGCGTGTTACACGAGCTCGATGAGGGCGCTCTGATTAAGATTCTCACTGAGCCAAAGAACGCTCTGGTGAAGCAGTATCAGAAGAAGTTTGAATTCGATAACGTGAAGCTGAAGTTCACGGACGACGCGCTGAAATCAGTCGCGCGCCAGGCTGTGGAGCGCAAGGTCGGCGCTCGCGGCCTAATGATGATACTGGAAGAATTGCTGCTGGATGCCATGTATACCTTGCCGTCGCAAAAACGCATCAAAGAGTTTGTGATCAACAGCGAAATGGTTGAACGGCGCAGGGCTATTCCGGGCGAGGGCCTCACGGGCGTTGATGGCGCCGCGGCTTAATGCGTTTTGCCGCGCGAATCCGCTGAAATACCGAAAGTGGCGCGTACTTGGGAAATGATCTACAATTGACCCAGCTTATGAGGGGCGAGACGCCAATGAGCGGCTCGCCCCTACTGCAAACAGAGTAAGGTTAATCGTTTAATAAGAACATGGAAGAATATTCAGATCATTCCCCCGCCGACGTCGCCTGGTATCCGATGGTGCCTATCCGGGACGTGGTGATTTTCCCCTTTACAAAAGTAGCTTTCAAAATCGGTCGCAAGGGTTCAGTGCGGGCGTTGGAACAGGCGCTTTCCGCGGATCGCACCATCTATCTGGCAACCCAGCACGATGCCACGGTTGATGAACCCGCGCCTGAACAAATCTATGGCGTGGGCACGCTCGGACGTATTCTACAGTCCCAGAAACAGGAAAACGGTCAGATCAAGGGCGTGGTAGAAGGTCGCGAGCGTGCAACCACGGTTCGCGTCGAGAATACCGACGGGACTTTTATGGCCTTGGTGAAACGTGCGCCAGTAGTTAATGAAGAGGGCACCCGGCTGGATGCACTGATTCAGAAGGTAGGGCAGCTCGTTGAGCAGCATCTCCGTCTGGCGCCTGACACCCAGACTGATGCTCTCCAAACGGCACTTCGCAACCCGGAACCTTCTCATCTGGCCGACGCGCTTGCCTCTCAGTTGCGTATTTCCGTTGAAGACAAGCAAGGCTTGCTGGAACTGTTTTCCGCCCAGGCGCGTCTGCAGCGATTGATTGAGCTGCTGGAGATGGAGATCGAAAAGCGCCAGCTCGACCGCACCATCCAGACTCGCGTTAAACGCCAGATGGAGAAGGCGCAAAAAGAATACTACCTCAATGAGCAGATCAAAGCCATTCACAAAGAACTGGGACGCAAAGACGAGAAAGCCGAACTCGAAGATCTGAAGAAAAAGATCGAAGAGGCCGGTATGACTGATGAGGCCAAAGAGAAAGCGCTGCAGGAATTGCATCGGCTCGAAGCAATGCCACCCATGTCTGCCGAAGGCACAGTGTCCCGTACCTATATCGACTGGCTGGTCAGTGTGCCCTGGAAACAGAAGAGCAAAGAGATCAGGGACCTGAGCAAGGCGGAAGAGGTTCTGAACGAGGACCATTACAGCCTGGAAAAGATCAAAGAGCGGATTCTCGAATATCTCGCCGTACGCCAGTTGGTAAAGAACCCGAAAGGATCCATTCTTTGCTTTGTTGGCCCGCCGGGAGTCGGGAAAACAAGTCTCGGTAAATCCATCGCTCGGGCTACGGGCCGGAAGTTTGTGCGGTTGTCACTCGGAGGCGTGCGCGACGAAGCCGAGATCCGCGGCCATCGTCGCACGTACATCGGGGCCTTGCCTGGCCAGATCATGCAGATGATGAAGAAGGCAGGCACAGTTAATCCCGTCTTATTGCTTGATGAGGTCGATAAACTTGGCGCTGATTTCCGTGGCGACCCGAGTGCCGCGTTGCTGGAGGTACTCGATCCCGAACAGAACCATACCTTCCAGGATCATTACCTTGATGTAGAGTACGATTTGTCGAAGGTCTTTTTCATAGCGACCTCCAACGTGCTCCACACTATTCCGCCGGCGTTGCAGGATCGCCTCGAAATCCTCCGTCTCTCTGGTTACACGGAGCGCGAGAAACTCGAGATTGCCAAACGTCACCTGGTACCGAAACAGGCTGAGGGCAACGGTCTTAAGACGGAGCAGTTCACTTTCTCAGATGAGGGCTTGCTGGAAATCATCCGGCATTACACACGCGAGGCAGGCGTGCGAAACCTGGAACGTGAGATTGGTTCCTGTTGCCGCAAGCTGGCCCGCAAGTTTGTTTCCGAGAATGTAGCGGCGGATTTCAAAGACACATTAGACGCGGAGCGAGTCCGTGAGATGCTTGGCCCCATTAAATTCCGGCAGCAAGGTGTTGCGGCTGAGAGCGAAATCGGTCTGGCAACGGGACTTGCCTGGACTGAGGTTGGCGGCGAGGTACTTCAGATTGAAGCCACCCTGGTTAAAGGTCGCGGGGGTGTAACCCTTACCGGCAAGCTCGGAGATGTGATGCAGGAATCGGCGCAGGCTGCGCTCACCTGCATCAAGGCGCGAGCTGAGCGGCTGGCAATGAGTCTGGATTTTATCCGTAAGCGCGATCTGCATATCCATATTCCCGAAGGCGCGATACCGAAAGATGGTCCATCCGCGGGCATCACGATGGCCACCGCCATGGCCTCAGCGCTGACCCGTGCGGCTGTGAGACGAAACGTGGCAATGACTGGAGAGATCACTCTACGTGGTCGCGTCCTGCCCATAGGTGGTGTGAAGGAAAAATTACTTGCCGCGCACCGCTTTGGAATCGATACCATTATCCTGCCCAAGGACAACGAGAAGGATCTGCCCGAGGTGCCGGTGGAAGTGCGCGACGCATTGTGCATCCACCTGGTCGAAACCATCGATGAAGTGCTCGCGCTCGCGCTCGAAGACGTCTGCCCCACTGACGCTGAGGCTCCGCACGAGTCGAAGACGCCTCCGCTGTGGTCGACCGAGCAGCCTTCACACGGAATTCCAACAAGCTAACAAGCGGGAAATCGAGCTTACCTTTTGGATAGGTCGTCGCCTGGGAGGCGTCGACCTTCGGAAGTCTGCTTGCCTACCTTAACTCTTAAACTACTTTTCCAGGAGATCCCCACATGAGCAAACATGATGATGCTGAGTTGATTCTTAAGCTTTATGACCTTAGACGCGAACCGGTAATGCGCGAGGCTCGCAACTGGATTTTCACCTTCAACCCCACCAGCGTTCAGGACGTAATCGACACGCTCTTAGGTGAGCACGGTGGCCACTATCGCATGGTAATTAGCTATTGGGATATGGCTGCGGCGATGGTTAACAACGGTGCAATCGATGAGACTTTGTTCAATGAGACGAACGGCGAACACATCTTCGTCTATTCCAAGGTCGAACCGGTGTTGGAGGACATCCGCACGTTGTTTGGTTCGCCCGACTTCCTGCGCAATCTCGAGACGCTAGTGAAGCGGATTCCGAATATTGATGAAAAACTCATAGCCATGAGAGAGCGCATGAAGAAGTTTGCGGAGATGCGCGAGGAACGAGCGGCGAAGACTCAGGCCGCAGCGGCAGTGGCTTCAGCTTCGCAAAGTTGAAAGCGAATGGCGTCTGGCGTCTGAACTTCGGCCTGTGCCGAGCTTTTCGAAATAAGGATGCACCTCCGTTCGGTGGCGCGAACGTTCGGCAAAAGCGATGAGGGTCTCCAGCACGGAGTTTATCAAGAGCGCGTTTACGGAGGCTGATTGGCCACACAACCTCGGATTAGAGATTGCTTTTATGGGGCGTTCAAACGTGGGCAAATCGAGCTTGATAAACTCCCTGCTGAGAGTCCATGGGCTGGCGCGGATATCCTCCACACCGGGCAGGACTCAATCGTTAAATTTCTTCCTAATTAATGGGCAATTCAGCTTTGTAGATCTTCCGGGCTTTGGCTATGCGCGCGTTCCGAAGAGCATTAAAGCCACCTGGGGCGAGATGGTTACGAGCTACCTTGCCAAGCGTGCTCAGCTTGTGTTATCAATTCACATCGTAGATTCGCGCCACGAACCCACAAAACTGGATTTGCAGCTTCACGACTGGCTAGAGCACAGTGCAAAGCCACGATTAATTGTTGCCACGAAATCCGATAAGCTGTCTAACAACGAGTTGCGGGAGAGCATGTCCCGCGTAAAGCGCGCATTTGGTGAAGACAGCGTGGTTGCTTTCTCCGCTAAAACCGGACGTGGGCGGGATCAGGTTTGGCGCACAATTGAGGATGCCCTGGCCGTTTCTCAGTTTTAGATTTTCAATTACCGTAAAAAACTCGTAGAATCTACCTGTTCCTTGAACAATTGCAGTGAAACTTCCCAAAGCCCCTTTTTGGACATCTCTTTTTTTGCTTAGGCCACGCGCGGTGGGCAACTCCGCATCAGAGCGATGCACAAGAAAATCCGCTGCCATCGAAATCCATTGCAAAACATCATTGAGGAGAAATCTTTACCTCGCGAATGATCATGGGTTATGGAGACGCCCTGTAGTCAGCCGTTGAGCCATTCCCGATTCTCAACTTCGAATTTCAATAGCAACCAGAGGATCCTTGGCCTCACACGAGAGGCCGCGAATTTCATTTAGACTAAGATAGAGAATTCATATGCCACAAAGACCACGATCACGCGCCTCGGGCGCGAACAATAATGACGCTAACGACGAGAACGGCGGCAGCAGCGTAGCTACCGCTGAAGCTCCGGAGAAAGAGAGCCGAGACGGCCGAGAGCACCGCGAGGAAGGTTTCCTTAACCTCGCCGATCTCAAGGAAATGTCTATCTCGAAGCTCACCTCCATTGCCAAGGGTATGGACGTTCCGGGAGCCACGGGAATGCGCAAGCAGGAACTGATTTTCAAGGTTCTCGCAGCGCAAACCGAGAAGAGCGGTCTCATCTTCTCGGAGGGTGTTCTCGAAACCCTGCCCGACGGCTTTGGCTTCTTAAGGGCGCCTGAATACAACTACCTTCCCGGCCCGGATGACATATATGTTTCGCCTTCGCAGATTCGCAAGTTTGACCTGCGCACCGGCGACACGGTAAGCGGACAGATTCGGCCCCCGAAGGAGGGCGAGCGTTACTTCGCTCTGATCAAAGTTGAAGCCATCAACTTCGAGTCCCCCGATCAGGCCCGAGAGAAAGTTTTCTTCGACAACCTGACGCCTCTCTATCCGGATGAGCAACTTCGAATGGAGGTCACGGCCGAAAACCTCTCGGCGCGCGTCATCGACCTTGTCACACCCCTGGGCAAGGGCCAGCGCGGCTTGATCGTTTCACCGCCGCGCACCGGAAAGACCATGTTGCTACAAGCCATCGCTAATTCGGTGACGCAGAATCACCCGGAGGTGACTCTGATTGTGCTCCTGATTGACGAGCGCCCGGAAGAAGTAACGGACATGCAGCGGTCAGTACAGGGCGAAGTGATCTCCTCCACTTTCGACGAACCACCCACCCGCCACGTCCAAGTTGCGGACATGGTGATCGAGAAGGCAAAAAGGTTGGTGGAGCACAAGCGCGATGTCGTAATCCTGCTTGATTCGATCACCCGTCTGGCGCGGGCCCACAACGCGGTGGTTCCCCCGAGCGGTAAGATTCTCTCCGGCGGTATCGATTCAAACGCGCTGCAGCGACCGAAGCGATTCTTCGGCGCCGCTCGCAACATCGAGGAAGGCGGGTCGCTAACCATCATCGCCACAGCCCTGATTGACACTGGCTCACGTATGGACGACGTCATTTTCGAAGAGTTCAAGGGCACAGGTAACTCTGAAATCCACCTCGACCGGAGACTCAGCGACAAGCGACTGTTTCCGGCCATCGATCTGCAGCGCTCAGGAACACGCAAGGAAGAGTTGTTGTTGAGTAAAGAGGACCTAGCCAGAATCTGGGTGATGCGCCGCGTCCTTAATCCCCTGTCCCCCGTTGAGCAGATGGAAGTCGTGCTCGAGCGACTCGAGAAGACGAAGTCAAACGCCGACTTCCTGGCCTCGATGCAGAGCTAGAAGAGCAGAGACACGGGGACGGGGAGACTCGGAGACAGGGTGAAACTACGGTTCTTTCTAGGAAGTCTCCGTTTCACCCCGTCGCCCCTTCTCCCTGTCTTGATTCGTTAAGATATTTCATCCTTCATCCTTCCGCCTTCATCCTTTGCATTCATGCGTGTAGCTCTACTCTCCTCTGAAGCTGTGCCCTTCGCAAAAACCGGAGGGCTTGCCGATGTCGCAGGGGCGCTTCCCAAAGCCCTGCGGGCACATGGTACGGACTCAATCGTTATCCTTCCTCACTACGACCAAATCGATCGCAGCTTCTTAACTAACAAGATTATCCAGAACGTTCCGGTGGAGTGGCGCGGTGGGATTCGGCCCGCCCGGGTTTGGCAAAGCGACGCGGCCGGAGCTCCGGCCTACCTGATCGAAGCACCCGAATATTTTTCACGGCCTTCTATCTACGGCTATGGAGACGATCACGAGCGTTTTGCTTTCTTCTCGCGCGCGGCACTCGCGCTTTGTAAACATCTCGACTGGCAACCGGACATCATTCACGGAAACGACTGGCCATGCGGCTTTGCCACAACCGAGCTACGTGCTCGCCGCCGTTACGACGCTTTTTACCAGCCAACGCGCACCCTGTTTTCAATACACAATATCGCTTATCAGGGTGCCTTCGATCCCCAGGACCTCTGGTGGCTGGGTTTTGGCGACGCGCCGGAACGCGACGATTTCATGTTCAAGGGTGCTGCCTCAGCCTTGAAGGCGGGCTTAATCGCCGCCGACGCCCTCTCAACGGTGAGCCGCCGCTATGCCGAGGAAGTGCAAACCCCCGAGCAGGGATATGGTCTCGACTGGCTATTGCGAGCACGTCGCGACCGCTTCGCCGGCGTAACCAACGGCGTCGACTACGATACTTGGAATCCCGAGACGGATCCGCATATCGCGGGGAACTTTTCCGCACAGGATCTAACCGGCAAGCGTGAATGCAAACTCGATCTATTACGTCGCTTCGGACTGCCGCTGGAGCCTGAAAGGCCGATCATCGCCATCATCTCCCGGCTGGTTGCACAGAAAGGTTACGACTTGATCCGCCAGGCAGCGGGTGCAATTCTTGAGACCGGCTCCTTCTTTATTGCTCTGGGGGCCGGGGCAAAAGAATATGAGGATTTCCTACAACGCTGGCACGACAGCGCGCCTCAGCGTGTGGGTATCTACAAGGGTTACGCCGGCGAGCCGCTGGCCCACCAGATCGAAGCCGGAGCGGACATGTTCCTGATGCCCTCGCTTTACGAGCCCTGTGGGTTGAACCAGATGTACAGCATGCGCTACGGCACAGTCCCTATTGTTCGCGCTACGGGCGGCCTTGACGACACGGTGGAAAACTTCGATCCGGAGCGAGGCACTGGGAACGGGTTCAAGTTTCGTCCGTACACCGCCTCTGCGCTGCTTGAAAAAATACGCGAAGCACTTTACTTTTATGGTAAGCCAGTAGCGTGGCAGCAGATACAGCGAACTGGCATGACCACGGACAACTCATGGTCCGCAGCAGCTAAGAAGTATTTAGAGATTTACGAGGAAGTTTCGAAGCTCTGAGTTTAGAGTTCAACCTTCAGGTTGCCGTTTTGTGGCCACAAATGAAGTTTGAACCCTAAACTAACCCACTACTGAAGAAATAGGTTAGGACACCAGCTGCGAGAGAGGCCCGCCTTGACCGCAAGGCTGCTACAATAGCAATTAGTACGAAGACAAGGAGATTTTAATGAGCGAGCATGTAACCGAAGTTAGTGACAGCAGTTTTGAAAAAGACGTTCTGCAATCAGACAAACCAGTCCTGGTGGATTTCTGGGCCGCCTGGTGTGCGCCTTGCCGGATGCTGGCTCCCACGGTGGACGCGGTAGCCGAAAAGTATGCGGCCAGCGCAGTGGTAGTCAAACTTAATGTCGATGACAACCCGTCCATATCCCAACGCTATGGGATTAAAGGTATCCCGACACTCATTCTGTTCAAGGGCGGTAAGGAAGAGGAACGCGTGGTAGGCGCAACTTCCAAAGAAGCCATTTCCCGCATGATTGACAAACACGTCACCGCAGCGACGGCGTGATTTCCAGTCGCGGCGCGGAGTTACTGTTAACGGAGCTTCGCGCCGTTTCGCGTTTTAAGACCTGACGCGTGTCATTGCTATTCCTACGATAGGTCTTGCAACCACACTTGTCGCCTGTTTACTTGAGCAACACTTCTAAATGAGATCACTCCGTGCGGCCGCAATGGCAAGACAGCGCTCGTTTGAAGAGCGACTGGCGGAAAGGTTGCGCTCACGCAAGGTGGAGGATGCTAAGCTGCGTGCGCGACAAGCTCAGGGGAAGATTCGACGCTTAATCAACACTAATTTTCGCAAGCAGGAGATGATTGAAGCCCTTGCGCTGCGCCGTGGTGACTGTAATCGGTGTGGGGCCTGTTGCGAGCTGCTCTTCAAATGCCCTTTTCTGAAGAAGCAATCAGATGGCTCCACGATCTGCGGGATCTACGAGAACCGACCAAACTCCTGCCGCCTGTTCCCCATTGAAAGACGGGACATCGAAGAGGTGCGCGGAACCTGCAGTTACTATTTCATAGAAAAACCGATCCGTTTGGGAAAAGCTAGCTGAAGGTCGGTTTTTGTCCTTTGTACTTTGTTCTTTGTACTTTGTTCTTCTCTTCGGCACGTAAACCTGCGATTAAGCCTGAATCCTGAATTAGAAGTACAAAGAACAAAGTACAAAGCTCAAAGACCAGAAAAGATCAATGTCCAAGATTATAGTCGTGATCGGTGCCCAGTGGGGTGACGAGGGCAAAGGCAAGATCGTCGATCTGCTCGCTGAGCGTTTCGACATTGTGGTCCGCTATCAGGGCGGGCACAACGCCGGCCACTCCGTGCAGGTTGGTGATCGTTCCTTCGTGCTGCATTTGCTTCCTTCCGGGATCGTTCATGCGGGCAAGACCTGTGTGCTCGGAAATGGCATGGTGATCGATCCGAAAGCTTTTTTTGAAGAAGCTGATCGACTGGAGGCTCAAGGTATTGAGGTCTCACCTGAACGGGTGAAGATTAGCTCACGTGCGCACCTGATACTCCCCTACCACCGGGCTCTGGACCACACGAGCGAGGAGCGGCTGGGCAACGAGAGAGTTGGCACTACCCTGCGAGGAATTGGTCCTGCTTACGAGGACAAGGCCGGGAGACGGGGGATACGCACGGCCGACGCGCTGGTGCCTGATGTTTTGCGTTCACGGATTGAGCGAAATCTCGAAGATGCGAACCGGATCATCCAGGCTTATGGCGGTGAGAAACTCGACGTCGATGAGATCTTCAACGAGATGTCGCGTCTTACGGAACGACTCGGCAACTTTATCGGCGATACGACACACTATCTGAATGCGGCCGCCGCCGCAGGGCAGTCAATACTTCTGGAAGGCGCG
>JAMQPH010000177.1 GCA_023717605.1 Pyrinomonadaceae bacterium | reverse complement strand
CTGCCGAGTAGGCCGTCATTAGCAAACAGCGATCGCGAAGCTTGACTGCGGCAGCTAGCAATCGCTCCACTTCCCTGGGACTTAGCCCGACTTCACGGATTCGACACGAGGCCAAAAAATTTGGTCGTGCAAAGGATTTGTTTTGTAACGAAAAAGATAAGCCGTTTCGAGCGAAATCTGCTGTAGTGCAGACCTAGCCCCTTTTCATTGTCTGTAGGATATGGATAATCGCATTCCGAGATGTTTCTGCGTTGCTCATCACGCAAGAAGGACGGTAAAGAACACCGCTACTTCAGCATTGTAGAGAACAAGCGAGTGGCGGGTGGTCGCGTGGTTCAACGGCACGTGTTGTATCTGGGTGAGATCAACTCGTCACAGGAGTTGTCGTGGCGCAAGTCGATCGAGGTGTTCGCAGACGGTGAGGAACGGCCGAGCACGCTAGCGCTGTTTCCCGAAGATCGCTTTAAAGAAGTCATTGCCGATGACTCGATAGTGCGGGTGCGGTTGTCAGAGTTGCGGCTTTGCGGTGCGCGCGAATGGGGAGCGTGCTGGCTGGTGCTTCATCTGTGGCGGGAATTGGAGCTCGATCGATTCTGGAGTGAGCGGCTTGAGCGAAGTCGCAAAGGGACGCGTTGGGCTGAGGTGCTGTTGGTCTTAGTGGCGTACCGGCTGATCGCGCCGGGTAGCGAGTGGCGGTTGCATCGTGAGTGGTTCAAAAGCTGTGCGCTAGGGGATTTACTGGGAGCAGACTTCAGCCTAGCCGATTCCCACAAGCTTTATACCTGTCACGATCTTTTGCTCAAACACAAACCGGCATTGTTCGATCATTTGATAGGTCGCTGGCGCGATCTATTCAACGCCAGCTTCGAGGTGCTGCTCTATGATTTGACCAGCACCTATTTTGAGAGCGAGCCCCCGCTCAGTGAAGATGATAAACGGCGCTTTGGCTATAGCCGCGACAAGCGCTCGGACTGTGTGCAGGTGGTGATTGCTCTGATTGTCACGCCGCAGGGTTTTCCGCTGGCCTACGAAGTGCTGGCTGGCAACACCTCGGACAAAACGACGCTTAGAGAGTTTTTGCAAAAAATCGAAACCCAATACGGCAAGGCCGAGCGCATTTGGCTGATGGATCGGGGGATTCCGACCGAAGCGGTGCTTGAAGAAATGCGCCACAGTGATCCACCGATCAAGTATCTGGTGGGCACGCCGCCCAAGGGGCGCTTGACCCGGCTAGAAAAGCAACTGATGGATAAGCCCTGGCACAGCGCGCGGCCCGGAGTGAAAGTGAAACTTTTACCACAACAGGGCGAGCTCTATGTGCTGGCAGAAAGTCGGGATCGTATCGGCAAGGAGCGCTCGATGCGGCGACGCCAACTCAAATGGTTGTGGGGGCGGCTCAAAGAACTGAGCGCGATGACGCTCACGCGCGAAGAACTCCTCATGAAGCTGGGCGCGGCAAAACAAAAGAGTCCCAGCGCTTGGCGCTTAGTCCAGATCGAGGTGGCCAAACAAGCTGCCTCATTTAGCTATCGGTTGAATCGGGAGAAGCTACGTCGCGCATGGCGGCGTGAAGGGCGTTATTTGCTGCGCACCAATCTGACCGAGACCGAACCTGCCAAGCTCTGGAGCCTGTACCTGCAATTGGTGGCTGTGGAAGAAGCATTTAAAAACCTCAAAGGCGATTTGGCGATCCGGCCAATCTTTCATCAAAAGCAAAAGCGCGTCGAAGCGCACATCTTTGTGTCGTTTTTGGCTTATTGTCTGCATGTAACGCTAGGACAAAGGCTACGTACGCTCGCGCCAGGACTCACGCCACGAAGTGTGCTGGAGAAATTCGCCGCCGTGCAAATGATCGATGTACATCTGCCTACCACCGACGGCCGCGAGATTATTCTGACGCGCTATACACAGCCTGAGGCCGAACTAAAATTGCTCCTCGACAAACTCAAACTGCAATTACCACCACAGCCTCCGCCCAAAATCAGTGCGGCTCAGACCACCTGAGCTATAGCCCTGTAGTGCAGACCTTTGAGACCTCGGATTGATTTTTCAACTACTTATGATCTTGAGTTCTTTGAATCCGCGAAGTCCGGCTAAGAAAAAACTTTTCTGAATTCATGTTTGTGATCAGATCGGCAAATCTGAGACCTTCATCCCAACTTCATGATGTGCGCGTTGGTGGATAGTCTGCGTCTCGTAGACTTGGGCGTAGTAAGAACAGGGATAGGTGACGCTTCAGTTCGATTCCGATTGATGGGAGAATTCAATTCAATCCTGGCAGCGCAGCTTCGTTTTCTGCCATC
>JAMQPH010000145.1 GCA_023717605.1 Pyrinomonadaceae bacterium | reverse complement strand
AAGTCACGGACATCGGGGCATACTTGCGCAGCTCCGTTTCGATCTGGAGCGCCAATTCCCGCGTGGGCGCCAACACCAAAAACTTCGGTCCGGAAGCGTGGCTTGGCCCGGACTTGGTATAGGGGCCAGGCGCGGGCGCGGAGGCCTCCCGTCGCATGACCTGTTCGATAATCGGCAGCAAAAACGCCAGTGTTTTTCCGCTCCCGGTTTTGGCTTGTGCCATAATGTCCAGGCCTTTCAGCACCAGTGGAATGGCAGCCTGTTGCACCGGCGTGGGTGTCGTCAGGCCCGCCTGTATCAGGCGCTGGGCAAGGGACTGGGGCAGATTCATATCAGCAAACGTAGACATAAGACTCCTTGTTATGGGGCACACTTCCTGGGACTGCACGGTCCGGCCTGGTCAGAGAGCCGAAAACGCATCGCGTTGATGGGCAATTCTCGGAAGGAAATAACGGGGCTGCCGGATAGGCAGCCCCGGCGTGTAAACACTCGTTACGGCTTAGTACCGGTCACCACCAGACCCGCCGCGACCACCACGACCGCCACCGCCACCACCAGAACGTGGCTCCTGGGGACGCGCTTCGTTGACGGTCAACGTGCGGCCGCCCAACTCAGTGCCGTTCAGCGCGGTAATCGCCGCCTGCGCTTCTGAATCCGAGGACATCTCCACGAATCCAAACCCGCGGGACTGACCGGTGAATTTATCTGTGATAATCCGGGATGATGTCACCGCTCCATGAACAGCAAACAGATCGCTCAGCTGCTGCTCAGTTGTGGAATACGGCAAACCGCCGACATAGATCTTCGAACCCATTGGGCTCCTCCTTTGAGAATATATGTTGTCTTGGACTCGAGAACAAAGTGAGGAAGGAATGGGCCGAAGATGCAAACACCATAGCGGCTCAAGGCTGGCTTCCGATCAAATTCCCGGGCAGAACCAAAACAACATCTGTCTTAGGCCTTGTCACACTCTGTGGTATCACCACCAGGCCTTTCGCGATGATACACGAGAGGTACTCTACTCCTTAGCCCCTTCAAATGCAAGCGATGACGCAATCACGCGCGAAGCAGTGGATCCATCTAGTAGGCAGCGGGGGCAGAAAGCGGTCGCTGAGAAAAAAGCGGAATGGCGTGTAAGCTATCAAAATTGAGCGCTGTGTGTCCGCGAACCAGGAGCCCAACTTGACCGATCGCCAGCAACTGATCTTCAACCGACACAACGAGTTGCCCGTCAAAGAAGGTTTCGATAAAGTCCTTGCTGAGAATGGTGTTCCTCTGGACTCGCAGCGTATGCCAGGGAACCGCCTTGGGCGTAATTGATGACCGCCCTAGTCTCGTCTCCTTTCCATCCACCACCCGACTCACTTCCAGCGTCTTTGTCGCAAGATCGACCACCGCCGCATAGAAGTGTGTGGCATCCTTCACCCCAAACACCACTCCCCCCACTCCCGTCGCAACATCGACGGGAAATCGTATCCTGACCGACACATCTGGATATTCATACTGAAACCCGTTGGCGACGATCAAACGGTAACAGGTCACGGCCTGGCACGATGAGTTCACGTCCAGAATGTTGGACGCCGAGGGGGCATCGGTATCAGCCTTGATCGTCCAGGCCGCAGCCGGCCCCTCGCCAAACTCCAGCATCGAGAATGAGGCAGGAGCCTCGCCAGACTTCTGCTGGTCGAAGGTCCACCGATTAAACAACCCCCCTTGGGCCTGACCTTTCAAGTTGGCTTCTTTTTCCGCCCGGCTTTCTGGCTGAATACCTTGGGACCGCTCGACACAGAAGCTCCACTCACCCGCGATCACGGCTACTCCGAGTACAACGGAGACCATGCCGATACGCCCAGGCTTCACGCTTATGCTACGCTCTCTCACATCTCTCGTCTCGATCTCTTCTTACTTTGGTGGCCGTTTCTTGATATCGAGAATGTCTTGCTGGAACCGGTCGCGCGCTGCCAAGATGGCCTTCCGCCGTTGCCACCGACCCCAAGTCCACCATCGAAGACGATCCCGAAACGTGATGCCCGGTAGTGGAGCGCTCCCACCGGGCGCATGCTGAAATTCATAGCCTTGGTGAGACGCGCGATTCTCGAAGAATCGGCGGTAGAGGTGATCGTACAATCCTTTGCCCGAGTCGCCTACGCCCATGGCACCCCCCTACAATAACAGGTCCAATTGGTGGCTGTCCGTTACCGGAGACGAACAGGTCTGGCGTTGACAGACATATGCCGTCGGCTGCCCGTTCACACTCGTCTTCCCTTCGGCGAGCGCCAAGTCGGATTCCCCGGCGCGACGAGAGGCTTCGACCACCAGCACCGTACGATTCGGCAGATAGCGTCGATGGACTGTTGAAAGCAACGATTCGGTCATCGCATCGCCACGAGTCCCGACAACAACAATTTCTTGCGGCGTCGTCAGGTACCAATCAAGCGCACAGAGCATGGCCGATGAACCATAGGCATTGTGCCCCATCCCGCTCCGAAACACCCGGAACAGCTGCTCGGCCCAATCATAATACCTCTGCTCTCTTGTGAAAGAGTACAGTCTCAGCAAAACCAAGGCGACAATGGCATTACCGGATGGAATCGCGCTATCGGTCCCGGACTTCATGCGATGCAGGAGGGCTTCGTGGTCACGGCTGGTATAAAAACACCCACCCGCCTCCTCATCCCAATATCGCTCCAGCAGATGGTCCGTCACCTCGCGGGCTTGATCCAGATACCACCGATGCGACGTCGACTCAAACGCGTCCAGCAACGCGGCGGCGAGACAGGCTGCATCGTCCAGATAGCCGTTCAAGCGCCCCTTCCCCGCCCTAACCGTACGATAGATTCGCCCGTGCTCAACCGCATAGTCCAGCAGGAATGTGAGCGCCCGTTCCGCTGCCGCCAGATACGCGGGGACCCCGAACGCATGATAGGCATCGAGATAGGCGGACACCATCATCCCATTCCAACTCGTGAGTATGTTGTCGTCCCGCTGCGGCTTCATCCTTCGCTCTCGTGCTGCAAGCAACTTCA
>JAMQPH010000137.1 GCA_023717605.1 Pyrinomonadaceae bacterium | reverse complement strand
GCCGCTGGTTGACTCTCTCCAACGAGAGTGTCCTGTTCAGGTGCATCCTTGAGCAAAGCGAAGGTCCAACCTGCGCCTTAAGGGCTACGTCTCAAATCTCATGACATCGTTCACACCGAAAAGTATCAAGACGTCGTTCACAAGGCTGGGGGCAAGGACGCGGGCAAGAGCTGCGGAAGAAGCCCGTAGGGCGACTGGAGGGGCTCTTGCCCGCGTCTGGTTTCCCTCAGGTCATAGCGTATTTGTATTCTTCCAGCGTCTGGTCTTCGATTTGAACAATCAGTTTTTGCAGAGCGACATCTACGGTGGCCACCACATATTCGTAAGCCGCTTCTGGCGGCAGAGAGTACTTCTCTCCGAAGACGTCCAACACGCCGTCGCTTCGAATGAAGCGAACCAGATGGTATCGGCCTCTGTCGGGCTTGGGCAGCGGATGACAGGGGGCACCGAGCGAATCGGGGAAGCGAACCTTTTGATGACTTCGCGTCAAACAGGCCTGAGGCGTCTGACCTTTCAATTTGCTGTAGCGGTAGCGCGTATTGTGCTTTTCCTCAAAAGCCAACGATTGTCGCCGCAGCTGCTTTTCGCCTCGCATCACGATCCTCCGCAGAAACCCTGTTTGGAAGTGATCATTGAACTTTTCAATGACTCCGTTGCGCCAGGGCTCCGCCACAGGAATAAACCAAGGCTGAACGTCGTTGAGCAAACACAGACGAATCAAAATCCCCATCCCTCTCGGATATTGCCTGCTGCCATAGAACACCATCTCGTTGTCAATTTGGACATTCTGCGGAATTCCCAAACGGCACCAACTCGACCAGATGGCGTCGAGAGTATGTTGTCCAGCTTTACTCAGCACCGGACTGATCGCACAGCGGCCGGTAGCCAGATCGACGCTGTTCAAACTGTAGAAGCGAACCGGACCTTTCAGAAAGTACGGGCCTACATAATCCATTTGATGGACTTCATTCACCGTCTGGCTAGACAGCTTCGGGTATTTCCTCCCCTTCGATTCATAGCGCCCCGTCCGGCGATGCGTCAATTCATGCCGACTCAAAATCCGGTTGATCGTTGGCAACGAAGGTACCGGTGCAACTCCCAGGGACTCCAGTTCCCACTCAATAGCTTGGGCTCCGCAAAACAACCCTTGGTTATACAGACTCAAACGAACCAGCTTAATGGCCTCGACAATCTCGTTAGAAATCTGCCGAGGGTTGTGGCAAGGACGACTGGATTGATCTTCGGCCCATTGCACCGTCTCGCTTCGTCGCTGATATCGCGTCACCCATTTGTAGATCCAACGCGGCGAATACCCCATGGAACGAGCTATAGCCGTCACAGACTCCCCACGCTGATAGCGTTCAATGGCTCGAATCCTATCTTGGACTTGCTTTCTTTCCATCGATGGCTCCTTTTCCAAAATGCCATCGATGGTCGGTCATCTCAATGTGAGCTGGCTCTCAAATTCATCTCTAGGTGATATATGAACGGTGTTGCGATACATCTTCCTGTGAACGATGTCGTGAGATTCATCAATTAGGACTTACAGGTAACGGGTTCATCACACATGCAGAGCACAGTTTTCGGCCAGCGCCTAGAGCTACGA
>JAMQPH010000129.1 GCA_023717605.1 Pyrinomonadaceae bacterium | reverse complement strand
TAACGCCGTCGTCAGCCGCCACAACCAGTACGACTATGTCTGTGGCCTTGGCTCCCCGAGCGCGCATCAAGGTGAAAGCCTCGTGACCCGGCGTGTCGAGAAAGACGACTCTGCGCGTTTCGCCCGGAGAATCCGGACTGGGCACTTGCACACTGTAGGCGCCGATGTGCTGAGTAATACCACCAGCCTCTCCGCCGGCCACATCGGTTGCGCGAATGCCATCGAGTAGCGAAGTCTTGCCGTGATCGACGTGACCCATCACCGTGACCACCGGCGCGCGAGGCAGTTCAACGTCGTCTGCATCCGTGGCAATCAGTTCCTCAAACTCCTCTTCCGCGACCATCTCCTCAAACGGCACGAAGGTAACGTCATAGCCAAAGCGCTTACCCAGATCCGCGGCCACGTCGTCGTTCAAAGGCTGATTGATAGTGGCGAAGACCCCGCGTTGCAAAAGCAGCGTCACGACATCCTTGGGCTTGATTCCGAGTTTCTCGGCGAACTCTTTAACGGTGGAACCCTCAATCAGGCGGGCAGACTTCAACTCGCCGGTTGACGGCTCCATCCTCCCGGCAATGCGGTCCTCGAGCGACAGAGCTTTCGGCGGTGGAATGAAATCACCTTTATCAAACCGGCTCGCCTTACCCTCCACTTTCCGTCCGCCGCGCGCAGGCGTGCGACGTGACCGTCTCCGGCCTGAATCAGGAGGCGGAATGTAGGTGGTCTGAGGAGTCGCAGTTTCGCCTGGTGTGCCCAGGCGTTCAGTTCTTGATAAGGAGTTTCGATCTCTAACGCGTCCACTTCGCTCGGCCCGCTCCTTGGGTGTCACAGGGGGCACAACGGGGCTGGGGGCACGCTCACCGGGGCGAATGCCGGCGTTAAGAGCGGCGGCAGTGGGTCGCATGACCCTGATCTGATGTGATATCGCCGGTGCCGTCTTTGCCGATTCGACTGTCACGCCCGGGGCATCGGCGTTCAGTGGCCCAGTCGGTACTACGTCTTCTTCAAGGTCTTCGGCCTCAGGCTCGAGCTCTGGAAGCGGAGCAGTCTCAACACCAGTTGCGGCTGGCTGTTCAGCCCGCGCCGCCGGCGGCAGCTTTTTCATAAGCTTAGCCGCTGGACGGGGCTTTGCCGTACCGGGAACGGTGGCGGGTATTTCCTGAGGCGGTGGGGGCTCTTCGACTTCGACGGGCTCAGGTTCGGCAGCTTTGACAGGCTCTTCCACCTCAGTGGCAGGAGCTTCTTCCACTGGACGCGCAGCTCGTTTGACAACCTTGACGGTTCGTTTTACCGATGCTTCTTTCTTGGGGAAGTACTTGTTGCGGATCTTCTCCGCCAAATCCTTGGAGACAGAGTTGGACGGAACGCTGACGTCAACACCTTCGCGACGAACCTCTTCAATCAGTCGCTTGGTGTCGAGCTTCAGTTCCTTGGCCAGGTCATAAATACGAATCTTGGAGGAAACTGTCATGCACTCCTTCTCGGACACTCATGTAGGTCGAGGTCCTGCCTTCTTCAAGTGTGATTAAGAACTCCCGCTCTCAACCACTTGAAGCGTACTCAGAAGTGCGACGCGGGGTGGTCGAGCGGGCAGCGCAACACACTGGACAAGCCAGTGAGTGCGCTAAGTTTACTGGGCCGCATCTGGGGAAGCATCTTGCTTCTCTTCGTCATAGCCCCCGTCCGATGCAGCATCTTTCGTAAGCTCGGGAGCAGATGTTTTTAAGTTTTCAGCGGCCTCAGAGGCAGCTGCTTCAGTCTCGCCCTCTTCGCTCAAAGCAATCTCCTCAAGCGAAAGCCCATTCTCAGTGATCTCATTCACGTATTCGACGGCAGCTGCCCCGGTTGAGGTGATGTCGGGAGCGGGAGTAATCGTGTCGGGACGCAAATCCCGGCCGGGCTCCTGCAATATGAGCTCTGACTCAGTGAGCGGCTCTATCTCGGTGAGGGCCACCGGATCTGCGGAATACTCCGCTAAAATCTCCGGCTCGGCGGAGAACGGACTGCGAGTCTCTACGGCTTCATCGTAGCCTTCCGCCGTAGGATCTTCAGATGCCTCTTCGTCATCGATCTCGAGCGACTCGTCCAACTCCACTGGCACTGCATGCTGCTCAGCCGGGGCGTCGGAGGGCTCTGATTCATCCGATTCTTCGGTCGCACCCTGGATGCTGCGGTCACGCAGAGCAACTACCGCCTTAGCTGCATTCAAGATCGTCTCAGCCTCATCCAAACTCAGATCAAGAAACTCGACCAGATCGTCTACAGAGGTTTGAGCCAGCGCATCGATGTCATTAATGTTGTGTTCCGCCAGTGCGTCAGCCTGCTGGGCAGTGACACCTTCGATGACCGAGAGCGGCACCGACTCGCCGGAAGCTATCAGAGCACCCATTTGTTCGGTTACTTCGCGTTTGATCTCTTCCTCGCTGCGGATGTCGATATTCCAACCCACCAGTTTCGTGGCGAGCCGAACATTCTGTCCCCGCTTACCAATCGCGAGTGAAAGCTGATCTTCGTTCACGATCACTTCCATTTGGCGATTCTCGATATCGGTGATGCGAACCTGGTTTACCTTGGCGGGCGAGAGCGCATTAGCGGCGAAGACAGAAGGTTCATCCGACCATTCGATAATATCGATCTTCTCTCCCCGGAGTTCGCGAATGATGGCCTGAACGCGAGAACCCTTCATACCTACGCAAGCGCCTACGGGATCCACATCGCGTTCGTTGGACATCACGGCAATCTTGGCGCGCTCACCAGGCTCGCGGACCGCCGATTTGATCACCACCGTGCCGTCATAGATCTCCGGAACTTCCATTTCGAACAAGCGCAGCAACAACTCTGGAGAGGTGCGCGAAACTTCTACCTGAGGTCCCTTGGATTCTTTCGAAACATTGTTGATGACAACCCTGATGCGCTCGCCCTGGTTCCATTGCTCGCCGCGAGACTGCTGGGAACGAGGGAGAATGGCCTCCAGATTTCCCAGGTCCACAATGATGTTGCCACGCTCGAACCGCTTCACATAGCCGTTTACCAAATCGCCGATCTTGTCAATGTACTGTTCGTAGACGTTGCTGCGAACGGCATCTCTCACCTTCTGGAACAGGATCTGTTTCGCAGTTTGCGCCGCGATTCGACCTAGTTCTTCCATTGGCAACGGCCGGAGCAGGGCATCGCCCAGCTCTACTTCATCGCCCGCGAGTTCCCGGGCTTCGTCGATGGAAAGCTCCGTGGCTGCATCGGCCACTTCGTCAACGACAACTTTGGAAGCAGACAATTCAATGCCGGTCTCCGGATTCCAGTCGACTTGAATGTCTTCGCCTGATCGGAACTGTTTCTTGGCAGCAGCGCGGACAGCCTCTTTCATGGCTTCGATGACCAGATCCCGCTCGATGCCTTGTTCCTGGCAAAGTGCCTCGATGTTTTGCGCAATGGATGAACTCATTTAAGTCTCGCTATCTTGTGGCTCGACACCCAGTAGCTTCTGTGTCGTTGAGCCTATTCAATTGTTATTCAGTTGTAAGTAGCGCGGGCTTAGCCTGCGACCGTCGTTTGCGCTTCGATGCGTACTCAGGACTTCCTTGCCCTAAGCTCAGCCTCAACGTCGATTTCAATATTTGCCTTCACAATCGAGTCGAGCGGCAATCTAATGCGGCCACTAGTCTTGTCCTCGAAGAGCACTTCCTCGCCGTCCACTCCAATCAAACGGCCTCGAAAGTTGCGCTGTCCACCGATCGGCCGCTGCGTCTTCATTCTTGCGTGGCTGCCGGCAAAGCGTTCGTAATCCGCTCGTTTATAGAGGCCCCGATCCAGACCTGGCGACGATACTTCCAGCGTGTAGCTGGAGTGAATGAAGTCTTCCACATCGAGGATAGTGCCCAGGTAATGACTCACTTCGGAGCAGTCCTCGTGAGTGACACCTTCCGGCTTGTCAATGAAAATACGGACTATTGGCTTATTTTCTGGTCCGGCGACTTCCGCATGAACTAGCTCCAGTCCGTGGTCAATTGCTACCTTTTCAGCGATTTCCCGCACTCGCTTTTCAATCGAACTGGCGCCCACCGTTACCCCCAAGAAACACTCGCCCAAAATAAAAAGTGGGCGCGAACCCACCGGACGAAACCGCCGTGCTTCGAGCAAGCCGTGGATTATACGACGAGGTTCAGGGGGAAGCAAGCGGGCAAGATCCACTCCATCAAGCCTTATGCTCGGTTAGTGGTGACCGCGGAGTATTCACCACTTATCACAAAATGGTCTTGTAATGCTCCCACTGCTGCCTCTGCTTCGCCAGGAATGTGATGAAGCGGGCATCCTGTCGAAGGTTGTCCAAATTGGTGTCCCTCTCGAAAAGCGGATAGCACGGGAAGCCGTCGTCAGCCGTCACCTGCAACCACTTGATGGCCTGCTCAGGTTTGTTCATGAGCGCATAAGCACAGGCTATGTGATAGGCCGTATGATGGAAGTGACCGAATCCCTTTCCCCTTTCTACAGCCAACTTAATCTTGTCCTCCGCCTTTCGTTCTTGCCCGGATGAAGCTGCCAGTACCGCCTGCACACTGGTAAACCCACCGCCACTGTCCTCCGGGTGATCTTTTAGCAGTTGCTCAAGCAAGAGCGAAGCTTCCTTTTTCCTTCCGAGATTGAAGAGAGCCCAAGCAATCTGGTGCCCCAGAATCGGCGGATTGACGTCTTGAGGAATGGCGCTCAGAACGGACAGGGCCTGTTCATACTTCAATTGGAAATTTAGAATCTGCCCGATCCGGAGTTGTGCCAGGTTATTGCTCGGGTTAGTCCTGACCGCTTCCTGCGATTCCTGCAGCGCCTCGTCAAAAGCCCCGATGTGAAGATAGACGCGAGCGAGTTGATTTCGGGCCTCATCCAAGGTC
Source organism: Pyrinomonadaceae bacterium (assembly GCA_023717605.1). Classification (GTDB taxonomy): domain Bacteria; phylum Acidobacteriota; class Blastocatellia; order Pyrinomonadales; family Pyrinomonadaceae; genus PSRF01. The sequence goes on along the minus strand of JAMQPH010000129.1, from coordinate 4,663 downwards.
GAGTTCAAGCTCACCGCGCGGCGAAATTCCAGGATGGCCTTCTCATGAGGAAAATGGTTGGCAGGCGTCCAAAGCGAAATGCCACGGGCCAGATAGGCAACGGCTAGATTCGGGTCCAGCGAGAGCGCTTTCTCCGCCTCCACAAAAGCCTTCTCCGCCCACTGCCGCTCCTCTGGGACGAAAAAAAAGAGCTTCCATACATATGCCTGGGCCAGCTCCGCATGGGCAGCGGCAAAGGTCGGGTCTGTGGCCACGGCAAGCTCCAGAGCTGTTATGGCAGCCTGATTATCATCTCTGTTTTGGCGGTGGAGATGGAACTTTCCGCGAAGATATTGATCGAATGCTTCCGGGTTTACCGGACGGACGGTCTCGAATCGCACTTGCTCCTGCGGCGTCAGCTTGATCCTGATCTCGCCGACGATGTTTCGTGTCACCTCTCTTTGTAGCGCCAGCACGTCGCGAAGATCCCGCTCGTAGCTGTCGGCCCATAAATTTTGGCCCGTCGCAGCGTGGATCAGTTGAACGGCGATTCGGACGCGCTCGCCAGAGCGGACTATCGAACCTGTCAGCACTGCATCCACGTTCAACTCGTGACCGATCTCCGGCAGCGGCTTGCGCGCGCCCTTGTACTGCATCACCGATTGCAGTGAAATCACCCGGAGAGCGCCGACCTTGGCCAGGTCGGTGATCAGTGCGTCGGTCATCCCAACTGCGAAGTAGTCCTGTGAAGTGTCGCCGGAGAGATTCTCCAACGGCAGCACCGCCAGCGACTTAATTTCTGTTTGCAGTACTGATGGCGAACTTTGGCGAGAGAATAGCGCGGAAGCCAACCCCGCAATGATCAGCATTCCCATGATGGCGGTGAAGATCAGGATGCGGCTTCGCGTCAAGCCGAGGGGAAAGAACCGGGAAGTAATCAGCTGGCGGTCGCTCGTTGTGGCTGCCGGCTCGCCATTCGCTGTCGGTTGTTTGTAGCGCTCCACTTCAGCTTCAATCGCTAACTCATGCCTCAGGCCCTTCAGATCAGTGAGCAAGTCCTCCGCCGTTTGATACCGCCCCTCCCGATCTTTCGCCAAAGCTTTCTTCACAATTTGATCTAATTGGATTGGTACTTCTGGCGCACAGCTCGCCAGAGGTTCTGGCTCCAGCCCAGCGATTGAGATGATCACATCCGTTGGTGTCGCCCCATCAAACGGCTGCTGTCCGGCCACCATCTCATAGAGCACGACACCTAAGCTCCAGACGTCAGTGCGCGCATCAACCGGGAGGCCCCGCGCCTGCTCCGGCGACATATAGGCGACCGTTCCCATCACCATTCCGGGCGAGGTTTGGAGCTCCAGCACCCGCGTTTTGCCTTCGCTATCAAATGGTTCGGACTTTTCCATCAGCTTCGCCAGCCCGAAGTCTAAGACCTTCACGTACCCGTCACGGCGGAGCATGATGTTCTCGGGTTTGATGTCGCGGTGCACGATCCCCGCTTCGTGCGCCGCGGACAGCGCCGAAGCGATCTGAATGGCGGCATCAAGCGCCTCGCCGACTTTCATCGGTCCCTCCGCGATCCGCTCCCGCAGCGTTACCCCCTCGACGTACTCCATCACAATGCAGTGGCGGCCTTCTCCAGTCTCGACCACCTCATGGATCGTGCAGACGTTCGGGTGAGACAGGGCCGCGACGGCGCGGGCTTCCTGCTCAAACCGGCGCAGGTGTCTCTTATCTTGAGTGAAAAGCGCAGGCAGAAACTTGAGCGCAACTCTGCGCTCCAACCGCGTGTCCTCGGCGAGGTAAACTTCGCCCATCCCACCCGCACCGAGGGGGGCGGTGACACGGTAGTGATTGATCGTCTGGCCCACCACCACCGTCGCCTGCTCCTGGTCCATCATAGTCGCCTGGTCAGCCGCGATCCTGTAAGCAGGGGTCTCAAGAAAGCTTCCGCCTTCCTCCAAAGAGGCGAGCAGAGACTCGACTTCGAGGCGCAAGGTTTCGTCCCCGGCGCAAGCCTCGTCGAAGAAGGCCGCCCGTTCACTTGCTTCGCGCTCAAGGGCTGACTTGAAGATCTTCCTCGCTTGTTGCCAACGCTCAGGTGTCACTGCGCCTCACCTTTAGCTCATCTCTCGCCGCAACCAGGCTTTCGCCATGCTCCAGTCGAGTTTGACCGTCGCCGGCGAGACGCCCAACACTTCCGCCGTCTCTTCAATCGAAAGTCCGCTGAAGTATCTCAACTCCACGACCCGGCTTTGCCGAGGGTCGATCTCCGCCAATTTAGTCAGTGTCTCATCGAGCGCCATGAGATTGACGTCTCGTCCCGCAAACACCCCCATCGCCTCGTCGAGCGTTAGTGTGAAGTCTGCGCCGCCGCGTTTAGCAGCATCGCGTTGACGCGCATGATCGACCAAAATCCTGCGCATCAACTGTGCGGCGATGGCGAAGAAATGTGCGCGGTTCTGCCACTGTACTTTTTTTTGCTCGACCAGTCTTAGGTATGTTTCGTGGATCAGCGCTGTGGTTTGCAGGGTGTGACCGGGTCGCTCTCGACGCAGGTAGCGGGCTGCCCTAAGACGCAACTCACCGTAGACAATCGGTATCAGTTTATCCAGCGCTTCGCGGTCGCCCTCGCTCCAGTCGAGCAGCATCTGGGTCACGCTGTGTGACGTGAGAGTCATCGGTGGCCTCCTGCATCAGAAAGCACTCGCCTGGAAGGAGTTCAGAGCATATGACTCTGGTCGGAGCAAGTCAAAGCTTGTTTCGCGCTTCACCAAAAAAGCCTCATCAGACATTTTTCACCAAAACCATTAGCCGTTTTCTCCCTGTTTTACGCGTCAGTAGATGAGGCAGTGGTAGAGCCACTGAGAACCCAGGATGACCTGAGAGAGCACATCTCGAAACGGCAAGCTTTCGGAACGATCACTAACTCAAAACCAAAGATAAGGAGCCGTCATGAAACTGAAACTACAAACCTACGCAGCCGCCATCATTGCCATCGTGCTTGCAGCACCTAACGGCGCTCGCGCCGATGCCGTAGGTGATTGGAATGCCATCGCCATGCAAGCGACCATAACCGCCGGGCGCCCAAACCCTACCATCAACCTCGACATTGCTACGGTCCAGGCCGCCGTGTACGACGCAGTACAGGCCATCGAGAAACGGTACGAACCTTATTACGTCGAAATCCCGGGGGCCACCGGCTCGCCGGTGGCCGCTGCCGCCAAAGCCGCGCACGATGTGCTCGTCAACCGCTTTCCTGCGCAGGCCGCATCCCTCGACATGACCTACCAGCAATATCTGGCCAACAATGGCCTGTCAGAGAACGACCCTGGGGTAGCGGTGGGGGCAAAAGCCGCTGCCGGGATCATCGCCCTGCGGGCGTGTGACGGCAGTTTTCCTAACCCCGCACCGTCGCCCTTCGTCGGCGGCACTGACCCCGGCGTTTGGCGTCCGACTCCCCCGGCCTTCGCGCCGATGGTCACGCCGTGGCTGGACAACGTCACTCCCTTCACGCTAACAAGACCTTCACAATTCCGTGCCCAGCCGCCGCCGGCTTTGACCAGCCTCAGGTACGCCAGGGACTATAACGAGGTTAAAGTCCTGTGAGCCCTTAACAACAGCACCCGCACCCCAGAGCAAACCGACATCGCCCATTTCTGGGGCGGTAACACCCAAGTGCTCTGGAACAAGGTTCTCAGGGACATCGCCGCCGCGCACGTCGACAACATTGGTGAGAGTTCCCGGCTCTTTGCCCTGGTTGCCCTGGCGATGGCCGATGCACAAATCACTTCCTGGAACAGTAAGACCTACTATGTTTTCTGGCGGCCGGTCACCGCCATCCAGTTGGGGGACACCGACGGCAACCCGCGTACTGCCGGCGACTCAACCTGGCTGCCGCTGATCGCCACCCCGGCCTATCCTGACTACACCTCGGGCGCAAACAATAATTCCGGCGCCGCGACCCAGGCATTTGCGCTCTTCTTCGGGAGGGACCGAATGACCTTCTCAGCGACGACCACCAACGTGGGCCCCACCATCCAGGACACGCGCACGTATCAACGCTTCTCGGAAGCGAGGCAGGAAGTGGTCGACGCCCGTATGTACGAAGGCATCCACTTCCGCTTCGCGGACGAAGCCGCGCGGAAGCAGGGCCAACAAGTGGCCCGCTGGGTCTTCGAGAACTTCCTGCGGCCTCTCGACGATCACCATGATAATGATGATGACGATGATGACGATCACTGAGCGACTACCACGCTTGCAGCCGATGCCCCGACAACCCTTAACTCCAGAAAGTCAATCAGTAGAGATTTCGTTGGACTGAGATGGCAAGTGCAAGAGTTAACGGGTACTAGCGCAGTTTCAAAGTCGCTGATGAAGTCCACAGTCCTACAGAACCGCGAGCGGTAGCGACCGGATACTACACTCATCTTACTGATAGAGGTTCATCGTCGTTGAGTGTCTGATCCGGTCGCTACCGCTCGCGGTTCTGTAGTGGAGTGACCTCCTGAACTGGTCTAACTCCATCTGTACCAGTTAAAGCCCCATTTGCCATGCCTTGAGCCAATCAATCGGATGGATCAACATCAGAATCTCCACGAGTAAGCTGTCTCTAATCCAGAGGAGCAACACCAGCTCTGTGACGGCAAAAGCGAGAAGTGATCGACGTAATCCGAGTCTTTGC
>JAMQPH010000113.1 GCA_023717605.1 Pyrinomonadaceae bacterium | reverse complement strand
GGCGAGAAGTTTGTGCGATCAACTGCAGATCACAGCAGAGGAGCTGCAGACCAGGCTGGCGTTTCTCTCCTTTGGTGAACAAGACGAGCGGAATCTCGTCGAGATCCGCGAAGTGATCTCTTCCCGCGTTGAGGAGATCATCGGAGAATTCTACGATCACTTACTGCAATTCGAGGAATTGCGTGAGATCTTGTCCGATCCGAAGCTCGTGGAGCGACTCAAGGGATCACAGCGCCGGTACTTGCTCAGCCTTGGGCAACTCGGCGATGACGTCGAGTATGCGGAGGCACGGCTTCAGGTTGGACTCACTCACGAACGAATCGGGCTCAAGCAGAAGTGGTACTTGGGTGCGTACCACAAGCTCTTCGAGTTAATCCTGCAACGGCTCACGGTTCGTTATTCGGGGAACACGTGCAGACTGTCATCATTGGCCGTCACGCTGAACAAGGTGCTCAGGCTCGATGAGATCTTTGTCGTGGAGACGTATTACCATGCGACGATGCAGCGTCTGGAAGATAGCCTGTTTCAACTGAAGGACGCCCATCGACTGCTTGAAGGCCTATCCCGACGGGACTCTCTCACGCTGGTGAACAACCGGCGCGCACTGATGGAGGCGCTGGCCATGGAATTTCACAGGAGCCGACGCTATCAGCACCCGTTCGCGCTGTTGTTTCTCGATGTGGACCACTTCAAAGAGATCAATGACCGGCACGGGCATGTATTCGGCGATCACGTGCTGCTCCACGTGGTGCAGTCGGCCGGGGGAATCATCCGTCCGCCCGATATGATCGGCCGCTACGGGGGTGAGGAATTTGTGATTGGTTTGGTGGAGTGCGATCAAGCCGGCGCCCTGCAGATTGCCGAGCGCATCAGGCTGAAAATCGCACAGGACCAGTTCGCGTGGGAACACCATGCCACCGCGGTAACGGTCAGTATCGGGGTCGTGATGTTATCTCCTGAAATTGACCAAGTCGAGACGCTCATTGCACGCGCGGATCAGGCCATGTATCACGCCAAGCGCAGGGGGCGGAACCGAGTCGAGTTGTACAGCGAAGAGTGTGCGTCGGACTACCAGCCGAGATGAAACGGGGCAACAGTCTTCTCCTGTGGCATCCCGCAACAATTACAGGGTCGGTACTGTGGCTTTTAGCTCCAGGACGATCTGAATCTGACGGCTAATCGTCTGATTTGACAGGGTAAAACGATAGGCAGGTTGTTCCTGTTAATGGCACGGTCTTGGCACAAGGGACCGGTATGATGTGGCTGCTGCCAGCTATTGTGGGGATGGCTATGCTCCTGAGCTGTTCAGGGGAGAGCGCTCGGGTCAAGACCGAGGAGCCTCGGGGGGCTGACCAAACCGGGAGTGAAGCGATAGAATTCTCTCCGCCCTCCCTGGAAACCATTCCGGGTAGTCAACTGGGTGAACAGATCCGGCTTGGCTATCAGATTGTCGTTAATACGCAGGAATACGCCCGACCCTATGTCGGCAATCGCCTCACCTGCACCAACTGTCATCTCGACGGCGGGCTCAATCCGAACGCTGCCTCATTCGTCGGCCTTGCTGCAGTCTATCCCGAGTACCGCGCCCGCAACGCGAGGATGAATACGCTCGCCGATCGTGTCAACGAGTGTTTCGAGCGGAGCTTGAATGGGCGGGCGCTTCCGCCGGACAGTTCCAAGCTGCAGGCCGTCGTGGCCTATATCACCTGGCTCTCGCGCGGAGTACCGAGCGGTGCGACAATACCCTGGCGAGGCCTCCAGCGCATTGATTCACGGCGCCCACTCGATGCAGACAACGGGAAGAAAGTGTTTGCGAACAAATGTGCCTTCTGTCACGGATCCGATGGCCTGGGGACGATGGCGGCGCCGCCTGTCTGGGGACCGCAGTCCTACAACATTGCCGCAGGTATGGCACGGGTGAGCATTGCCGCCGCTTTCATCAAAGCAAATATGCCGCGTGCTAGGGGTTGGAGCCTATCGGATGAAGATGCGTACGATGTCGCCGCGTATATCAACGCCCAGCCACGACCTGATTTTCCAGGCAAAGCGAATGATTGGCCGAAGGGCGGAAAGCCCGCGGACGCGCCGTATTAGCACGTGAGTCGTGAAAGGTTAAACGTTAAACGTGAAGCGTCGGGAGAGGCCGCAATGAAACTTACCGTGGCCTACCATGGTGGAACTCGGTATGACATCACGAGCGGCAAGCACCGGGTCGTCACCGATCAGCCGGTCGAAGATGGCGGGCAGGATGCCGGCATGAGTCCCGTCGAACTCTTCGTCGGTTCACTAGCGAGTTGTGTGGGGTATTTCGTGGGTCGCTACTGCGACCGCCATCAAATCTCGATCAAAGGGTTGAGCGTCGAGGCGGAATGGACCATGGCGGAACAGCCGCATCGGGTGGGCCAGGTGACACTGGCGATTCACTTGCCGCATCGCGTCACGGCCGAACAAAGCGAGCGGCTTCTCAAAGTGGCGCATGGCTGTACTGTGCATCAATCTATCGCGATGCCTGCCGGCGTGGCGATCGAACTCAATCCCCAACACCGTGGGGAGAAGCAATCGTGAATGAAGAACCGGCTTCCCGGTCTGTGTCGCGGCGGAACTTGCTGAAAAGGGTCATCCATGGACTGGGCGTGACACTCGCGCTGGGCCACGTAATCCCACGTGTGCAGGCTGAGGAGCGCGATGTCTCGAAGAGTGAGACCGACCGCCTTATTGTGCATGTGGTGCGACCGTTGGATGCTGAAACCCCGGTGCAAGAGTTCGCCTCCTACCTCACGCCGAATTCCCGCTTCTTTGTCCGCAGCCATTTCGGCCCGCCTCCAGCAGAACTGCTCTTCGATCCGAACTGGAGACTGAGGGTGTGTGGTATGGTGGACCGACCGCTGACGTTCACGCTCAAAGAGCTGAAACAGTGCGAAGAAGTCGCCGTCACGGCTGTCGTGCAATGCAGCGGCAATGGTCGCGCATTTCATCGGCCCAAGGTCCCTGGCGTTCAATGGGAGCGTGGGGCGGTTGGGAATGCGCGATGGACGGGGGTGCGGCTGAGGGACGTGTTAGCCGAGGTCGGGGTTCAAGCCGGGGCGTATCATGTGCAGTTCCAAGGAGCGGATCGACCGGTCGTGGCCTCTGTGCCGCTGTTTACCAGAAGTATTCCACTGGAGAAAGCCCTTCATCCGGACACGATTCTCGCTTATGAGATGAACGGGCGTCCCCTCCCTTTGTTGCATGGAGCGCCGCTGCGGGTGATCACGCCGGGCTGGATGGCGGATTCGTGCACCAAGTGGCTGACGGATATCACGGTGCAGGCCGAAGAGGCGCAGGGCTATTACATGCAGACGGCCTATCGTGTGCCGACGACGCCCGTGGAACAGGGCACAGCAGCGAGCGGACAGTCGATCCCGGTGGAAGCCATGGTGGTGAAGTCGCTCGTTGCGGCGCCGCAAGAGGGTGAGACCGTGAAGTCCGGTCCCGTTACTATTCAAGGCGTGGCGTGGGGTGGAGAAGTCAAGGTTGCGAAGGTCGAAGTGTCGCTCGACGAAGGAAGAACGTGGGAGACAGCGCGGTTGGTGGGGGAAGATCATCCCTACGCGTGGCGACAATGGCAATTGGTCTGGAAGGCCGAGACCGCCGGCACGTTCACCATTCTCTGCCGCGCGACCGATGCACGGGGAGCGGCTCAACCGGCAGCGACTCCTTGGAATCCAAGCGGGTTTCTGTGGAATGGATGGGATCGCGTGACCATTACGGTGGCGGCATGACGAACAGCGGATATAGCATGGTCTTCTTATTAGTGATCGGTCTCGTGGGTCCGGCCGTTGTGATGGCAGCGCAAGAAAAAGATATGGAAACGGTGAGCGCTGCGCTGGCGCTACGTGCAGAGGGACTGATTATTGCGCGCTGTTCAGTCTGTCACAGCGCTGATCTCGTCGCGCAACAGCGGTTGCCTCGCGCGCGATGGGAGGCCACGGTCGAGAAAATGGAACATTGGGGTGCGGAGATCTCCAACGACGAGACAGATCTGCTCGTGCGGTATCTGTCGGCGCGGTATCACCCGGGTGCACCGGATCAACTGCCGCCGCTCGACAGTGAATTCAGAAAGGCGGAGCCGCTCACGCAGGAGCTGTTGTCTGAAGGTCCGCTCACGGGGGTCGCGGCCAGAGGAGCCGGTATTTTTGAACACAATTGCCAGGCCTGTCATGGAGCAATGGCGATAGGCGGTATGGGCCCGAAGCTGGTGAAGACTCCGATTCTTAAACAGGAGGACCTGTTTTGGGAGACAGTCCTGCATGGACGAGGGGCGATGCCTGCGTGGGGTTCAGTGCTGAGTCCTCAGGACATTGCCGATATTCATGCATGGTTAGTGACGAGGTGAACGACCAGCTGAGCACGACTGATGAAAGGAGTTAATAGATGATGGGGAGGCGAGGGGTGTTGATTGGAGGAGCGGTGATCGCGCTGGTGGGGCTGATGTCGTCCCCTCATCTGTCGTTCGGGAGCGATCAGTCGCGCGCGAAAGAAATTGTTCAGCAGACCTGCGTGCAATGCCACAAGCTGGAAGGCAAGGCCGACTCTCGTTTCAATCTCAAGGCGCCCGACCTCATCTGGGCCGGCAGCAAGTATCAGCGGTCCTGGTTGATTCGATGGCTGACGGGCAAAGAAGCGCCATTATATGCCAAGGGCTATCGATGGGATCTGACCGAGGTTTCGTCGAAGCATCCGATGGTTACTGAGCCGGAGGCCAATGCCATCGCCGATTATTTTGCCGAGCACAACAAGGATCCGCGAGTCAACGTCGGCGCGTTTGATCTCTCGAAGGTGACGAAGTTCGAGGCTACGTTCGGGGGGAAGGCCTTCAAGGCACACGCCTGCCTCGGTTGTCACGTGATCGAAGAGGACGGCAAGATCATCGGGGGTCCGCAGAGCGCGTCCCTCGTGACGGCCGGACAACGGTACGACCAGGATTGGCTTTTCCGTTTCGGGCAGAATCCACAAGACTTCGTGCCGCATAGCGGCGAGTTTCTAGCCGATGCGACGGAGCCACAGCTCCGCGCGGTAATCGGGTTCTTAATGGTGCAGGGGGTAAAGGACTTCACGTACTACGAGCCCTGGACGAGTCCGGAGTTCGGGATGGCCAGCGTCGATCGTGGGAAGGTGATTTATAAAGAATATTGTTCGCAGTGTCACGGAGCGACGGGCAAAGGTGACGGACCAGCGGTTTCCGGCTTGGACCCGAAGCCGGCGATTCATGCCAACATTCCATTTGAGAAGCTCCCGACTGAATATCTC
>JAMQPH010000103.1 GCA_023717605.1 Pyrinomonadaceae bacterium | reverse complement strand
GGGGAGCAGGAACCCGATCGAGGTAAGAGTCAGAAGGAGCCGCTCCATCCGTCCTTTGCGGCTCTTCACCACCTTCTTGGCTTCCCGATGATGGAGGGACGCTGGGATAATCAGGATCGCGAGGGTACCCACGAGGATGATCGCCTTCGCGAACCAGGGGTTCATAGCCGGGAACAACACTTAACACCTCTTTTGTAGCCCGATCAGTCTGCCGATCGTCGTGCCTCAGTGGCCGGAAAACAACTTCATCGTGCGGCGAGTTATCGATGAGAGAAACGCTCGGTTCGTGTCAGCTAAAAGCGTTTATAGGCGTCGGCCATGCGAGCAGCGATTTACGTTACTGACTTAGGCGCGCATAAGAAATGACCATGATGATCCAGCCGACAATCCAAATGAAAGAAAAGACTCGATACCAAATGACTAATCTCGACGCACGGGGCTCACTTTTCATCCAATCAGGCGTCGCGAAGAGCCATGACGCTGAGACCGCCAGCCGAGCTACATAGCTGCCTGGCACAGACCAAAAGTAATCGGATGGCTTTCCATCTTCCTCCCAGCGTTTCCGATGAGATTGTTATTCAATCCGAATCAGTCGCGACCCTAACCAAAAGACGGCAAGTAGCACAAGCGTCAAAGAAAGAAATAATGTCAACATTGTGATGCATTAGCCAAGCCGTTGCCTTGCTCTTTTACCTGTATCCGGTCGCATCGGCTGGTTTGCCGGCATCCTGGACCTCAACAACGTAACGCCAGGCATCGGGCTGGGACCCATCCAGATCAGTGAAACCGTAGACCTTTGCAAGCTGGCCACTTGATAGTGACTGACCGCTCCAGCGAGCAACATCAGGATCACCAACAAGGTGCGCGACGGCACGCCCGACGTACCGTGGTGTTTCGGTGATTACAAAGTGCGGTTGCTTCGCGATGGCATCACGCCAATTGGCTTCGCTGACACTGTAGTTATCCAGCATCTGCTCGGAACGCAGCCAGCCGGCAGTCAGGGCAACAAAGGTGCACTGATGGGGCTTCAGCTCTTGCGCCAACCCCCAAGCCATGCGAATGACCGAGGTCTTGGCGAGATCATAGAACATCGACAACCGGTACTTTGCTTTGTTGTATTCGGCAGTGCCGTCCGTCATCTCGACGACCAGTCCGCCCGGATTCTTGATCAAGAGAGGCAGTGCGAAGTGGCTGGTGATGATATGTGTGTCGATGGCGAGCCGCAGCATGTGCAGTCCTCTTTCAAGGGAGTGCTTCCACACAGGCACGTTCCACTCGATCAAGAAATCCGCTCCCCATACAACGTTGACCAGGACATCCAGGCGACCTTGTTCCCTCTCGATACGCTGCACCAGCGCTTGCACTTGAGCCGGGGCCAAATGATCGACTTGCACGGCGATGCCCTTGCCGCCCGTTTTCACCCCAGCCTGTTGCACCAGCTCGGCCGTCTCTTCAATCGTTTCAGGACGGTTTAACTCGGAACGTTCGGTGCGCGTGGTGCGACCAGTGCAATACACCGTGGCTCCAGCCGCGCCCAGTTCCGTAGCGATACCGCGGCCAGCGCCGCGAGTTGCCCCGGCGACCAACGCCACTTTGCCCTTAAGGACTTGACTCATCATCCAACCCCTCTTGCTCGTGTCGCAAACTCTCAACCTAATCCAATTCTATTTCTCTCCCAACGGCTTGCTTCAAGGCCTCTGCACAACTTTCACTACACGCGACAAATAACAAATCGTTACCTTCTCTCTTTGCTGGCGAATCTTTGGCTACAACCAGCGCTTGAACGTTTCGCTCTCTCAGGGTCAGAAAGACATCAATCACTTGACCCTCCATCTCAGTGATATCAATGTCAGCGCGGGCCTTGGCTGGGATACCAAGAAGCTCCGCATCCTCAGGAATCTCATCCGCGCACCATCCGCATTTAAAACCGCTGTCCATCTTTCTTCTTTCCTTTTGCTGCTCTCGCTAGGTTTTCCTTTACCCTAAACTTCACAAATTTGCTTATCATTTTGAAAGGAATTGGCTTATCAAACGGGAATCTCAACGTGCCCTTGCCCGACGCATAAGCCAACATCTCTGCTTTGAACTCCGCATTTCCTAATGGCACAGGATAAAACCCAATGTGATTTTTGTAAGCCGCAAAGTAAACCAAATAATGGCCTTTCAGCGTGAAGGTTGGTATTTGATAACTAATGGTTTCTTCCGCGTCCGGCGCCGCTTTTTTAATCGTCGCCCTGATCTTTTCTAGAGTCGCTTGAACATCATTTGGGAAGCCTGCAATATATTCATCTATATTTTTGGGTGCTGTGTGCTTAGTTTTCATAAATTGTTTGCAGGCCGGCAAATTAAGTGATATTAGGACAACTCACGTTGAGAGTTAAGGAGACGCCGTGTGCGAGAACCGGAACAATGAACCGCAGTCGCCACCAGATTCGCTAAAGACGGATGAACTGCCGGAGCAGCCTGGCAAGGAAGCCAAAGTCCGCTACAGGGAGTCGCCCGCCCCTCGGCCGCCGAAGCATCAAATTCACGAGCGGGCACAAATTCCACCGGTGCCCGAAGGTGAGATGGTGCCAGATGAAACACCCTCGCCTCCGGTCGAACTAGATTAAGCTAAATCTTGCCAGTGCGGCACCGCCAGAGTCAGCCCGGGGCTTAAACAATTCACCGGTTTCACCTCGCCTTCGAGCAAAGGGTAGTACAACAATAGAGAATCTTCCTATTCCTCAAACTCACCCAGCCAAGAAAGGACAAACAAGCATGTCGCCAAAGAAAACTTCAAAGAAGGCCGCAACAAAAAAAGCGGCCAGAAAAGGATCCAAAAAGGCCGCGAAAAGCGCGTCAACGAAGGGCGCCACGAAGGCGGCGGCAAAGTTGCAGCCATCCCGTGCTTTTGCCGCTACACCTCGCTTGGCCAGTGCAAGAGTGGCGCCGGCAAAGGCGCAGGAGGTCAAAGTCAGATACATCCAAACGGCGTACAAGTTTTCAGCAGCGCGAAACAAGGATGAAATACATCCCCGTAAGGTTCTCCCCAAACCGCCAGCCGGCCCAAAGATCATGGACTCACTGCCCACGGCGCCTTTGGCGCTCGAAGAAGGCGTGCCGCCGGCGGCGATGGCTGCGGCGCGAACAAGGCCGCTGGCCCCAACCGACACGATTTCCCTCGTCAAAAACGTGCAACTCAACGACGTGGCTACGGCGGATACGGCCTCGCACGTCTGTGAGCCGAGCGCCGCTATTAACGGCAACGTGGTCTTCTACACCGGGAACTGGTTCGCAGCCGTTTCGACGAACGGTGGGACAACCTTCAAGTTCGTTGACCCATTCACCACGTTCCCGAACCCGCCGGGCATGAGCTTTTGCTGCGATCAGGTCGTGCACTACGTCAAGAGTATCGACACGTTCTTCTGGCTGCTCCAATACTCGCGCGACTCGACGGGGAAAAACGTCCAGCGAATCGCTTTTGCTACCACAGCGCGCGTGAAAACTGGCACCTGGCGGTTTTTCGATATCACTCCCGCCAGTCTCGGGCTCAGCTCCGGTATCTGGCTGGACTTCCCAGATCTCGCGACTGGTACCAACATGCTCTACATGACGACGAACGCTTTCACGACAGCCGGCTCGTGGCGGGCCTCGGCGGTGGTCCGGATCAGGCTGAGCAGCTTTACCTCAGGCACGCTATCGGCGACACGCTCAGTCTCGACGACGCACCCGAGCCTGCGTGTCGCACAGAACTGCGAGACCATAGCCTTCTTCGTTGCGCACAACTCCACTAGTTCTCTGCGTGTCTTCAAATGGCCGGAAGCTAGCGCGGCGCCGACCTCGAGCAACGTGACAGTCGCGTCCTGGTCATCGAGCGCTTATAGCTCCATCACGCCTGACGGGCGCAACTGGCTGTTGCGCGCTGATGGCCGACATACGGGCGCAACTCTGGCAGGTAATGAGCTGTGGTTTGCATGGGGGTCAGCCAAGGGCGGGGCCAACGCCAGACCTAACCCGTTCATACAAATCGCCCGTATCAACGCCACGACCATGTCGTTGATTCAAAACATCAATCTTTGGGATCCTAACTCTGCCCTTTGTTACGCAGCGTTGGGAACCAATGCCAACAAAGAGGTGGGCGCCTCCTATACCATCGGCGGCGGCACGCGATTCCCGACACACGTGGTCGCCATCCTGACGGGTACGCTGCGCCAGGTGACGACTTTCACCGGCACGCGCGGGCCATCTGACAACAAATGGGGCGACTACATGGCCGTCAGACGAAACTACGCCAACCAGCGGCTGTTCTGCGCCACCGGCTATACGCTGCAAAGTGGGGCGGGTTCCTCGGACGCGACGCCGCACCTCACAATTTTCGGTCGCTCGACTGAGATATAGGCGCCCCGCCGTCGCAACTCGGCGCGCCAGCCAGGCACAAAACAAAACAGCCCCGCGAAGGTAATTCGCGGGGCCTCTTTCTGGTTCTGTGTGACTTATCTCACCCTTCGAAGACGGCAATTGCCCGCACGGGCGAGCCGGTTCCTCCACGTATGTTGAGCGGCAGCCCGATGAAGCGAAAACGTCCGCGACCGACTAGCAAGTACAAATTGATCATGTTCTCGTAATGAGTAAAGCCCAACTCCCCACAAATGTGATGAACCTCCTTATTAGAAACGCCTTTGACACCCGGTGATGCGGGTTCTACGCCAAAAGCCGCGATCCTCTGTTGACCTAACCAGCGGGCCGCGTCAATGCTGACCCCTGGTCCATTGTGCCAATTGTCAGTTCCAAATGCGCGTCGATAATGATCCGTACAAAGTAGAACCGTATCACCACGCTTGATTTCAAGACCCGCCACGGAGAGAGCGCGTTCCAGATCCGCTACCTCAATCAACTCCTGCAGACCTTTATGAGAAAGGTCTAAACAGATGCCCTCTGTATAGAACATCGTCAGAGGCATCGTGTCGATAGACTTCCCTCGGTATTGTCGTGCCATGTGGTTGATGGCATCGACGTGCGTACCTGTATGTTCGCCAAACTCCAGCCGGTTCACTGCGGGTGAAACTACGTCACTGTCGGTAATACCATCCAACTGTTCATGCGACGCGTGCACGGTGATCTTCACTTCCGGAAGTCCGGGAAACACCGGCATACCTGTGAAGATTTCCTGACTCAAATCAATTATTTCTACCATCACTCATACCATCGTTATAGTTTACAAGGTGCCAACAACGACCTCCGTATGTTCACATAGCAGACTTCTAACGAATTCGCCTACTTCGGGATAGTTACTGACTTTTGGCGGAATCAACCATGCCGAATCGCCATTTTTGAACTGAATCTCAGTTCGCCAAATTAATTTTCTACCCGCTGGGCTTACCCTGACCTGGTCGACTACGCGGTTCAATTCCGTCCACGCAAAGCTTCGTCCGTCGTTGCGCACCAGACCGTCGTCTGAAAAATACTTGACCGATCTGACCTGCCCTCTCCGAATCAGCAAAACTACCACGGCGAAGGTGATCAGGAGCATGACTCCAATCCCCAACGGCACGACCTCAAACCCTTTTAACAATCCGCTGATTAACAGACCAAATCCGACCGGAACAAAGAAGAGTCCGAGCAGCACAGCCAGGATGAGGGGTAGTTTACTTAGTTTGACATCCAGTCGATTCATTTCTTTCGCTCCTCCATGTTGAACTGAATCTCTTTCATTGAGTTGGATTGCGCGGCTTATCCAACCTGCTGCGAACTTGCATTAGTTCCTCGATCAAACCGGTGAGAGATTCAAAGCCAGACAACATCTCTTGCAAGAATGACGTTGGTGCACACTCGTCCCATCTGGAGAAGCCGTCCGGAAACACCTAGGCCCATCTATGGGAATTCCTGGCATCATCTTCATCGTTGTCAGACTGAAAGGGAGGAAGATGTCTGAAGTAGTAATGCGGACCTGGCTCATCTTCCTCGAGGCCCTCGGGATCTCGACCGAGGTATCTGTACGTGATGACGATTGGGGTGCACATTGTGGAGTCGGGATAAGTCACCTTAAAATACGTGCTACCGACAATTAGATCATCTCACTGTCACCGCTAATTGGGTTCAACCTCGAACAATTCGGAGAGGAAGTCCAGCCGCTTTATGGGGATCGGGGTCCTCGGGACTGGGGAATTGTGCCCACGCTGCATCGTCCCATCCTATCCACTCCTTCAATTGTGCGATGTCACTTTTTGAAATATCCAC
>JAMQPH010000071.1 GCA_023717605.1 Pyrinomonadaceae bacterium | reverse complement strand
TGTGACTGGGTTCGGCAGGTCTCCCATGAGTTCCTTGTACTGCTCAAGCGACTTTTGTTCTTTCATTTCGTGCGCTTCAAACTCATTCAGCAAACGTTCAATCGGGGAAATTCCACCCAGATCGGCCTTTATGCCAAACAGCGCCGCCACTTCAGGTATCTCTTCCATAAACCCTCCTTCGTTATTTCCCTTTGATTACCTTGTACTGCTCGTGTGCTAAAGATACAACTCGTGTCTCTCCCAATGGCTACTGAACCTTGCCACGGCACTTAGAAACCGGCCCGACTTCGCCAAGAGCAATCTCACCGAGCTAGGCAACACGGATGTTGGATTTGGGCCAAAGAAAGTTTCACTCAGGGGGTCACTATCGCTTATAGGAACGGCACGTTTCGAGGGACGCCGAAGGGTCATGCAAGTGACTGCGCGGACCTACAAGTCGCCACCGTGCTGCCGGCTGGCTATATCACGACGGCGAAACCGGTGGCCGAGAGAAGGATGGTTCTGGCGGGATACCGCTTGGCGGATTTGCTGACACGGATACTCAAACTTTGATAGACGGAGAATTCAATTCAATCCTGGCATCGCTGCTTGGTTTTCTGCCATCACTTGATCACCCTATCTGCTCTTACCAGCACGTTCGGCGGAATCGTCAGACCGATCTGCTTCGCTGCATTGAGGTTGACTATGAACTCGAACTTCATCGGTTGTTCCACTGGCAGGTCCGCTGGCTTCGCGCCCTTTAGAATCTTGTCGACATATGTGGCGGCGCGGCGATACAAATCACCCATGAGCGGTCCATAGGCCATGAGGCCGCCTTCCTCGGCAAACTGGCGGGTCGGGAACATACCCGGAAGCCGAAACTTCAGCGCGAGGTCGACGATTTTTTTGGAATTGAGCGTGGCCAAAGGACTCAAGACGACGAGCAAAGCGTTGACTTTTGCTTTCGGCAAATTGGCGAATGCTTTGTCGAGATCAGTCGCTGTCTGCACTTCCATCGAGTAGAGCGGCACGGACAAGCCTCGCGCTGCTTCCCGAGTTTCCTTTACTCCGAGGACCGCTTCACTCGAAAGCGAACTCCATAGCGTCGCCACCCGATTGATTTTTGGAAAGGCTTCCTTGAGAAGCTCGACGCGCTTGCCGCTCAGCTCCGGGAGGAGAACCGATAAGCCTGTGACATTTCCGCCGGGCTTCGCGAAGCTTTCTGCCAGGCCTTGTTGGACCGGATTGCCGCTCGTGATAACGATCGGAATAGTTTTTGTCGCTTTGCGCGCGGCTTGAGCGCTGAACGACGACGTGGTGACGATGACATCAACTTTTTCGTGCACGAACTCTTGGGCAAGGTCCAGGAGGCGATCGTATTTCCCTTGGGCGTAGCGATATTCCAAGTTGATGTTTTTGCCTTCGCTGTAGCCGAGATCCCGCAATCCTTGCTTAAACGCTTCCAGATGAGGTTGGTCGCGACCGCCCATGAAGAGAATTCCCACGCGGGGGATTTTCGCTGGTTGCTGCGCCTCGGCTATGACCGCAACAAGAAGCAGTACTACTGCGATCAGGATTGACGGCAAACCAAATTTGTTCATTGCACACTCAGTTCTGGACGTTACCTATCACGCGGACGGAAATAAAGAAAAGGTGATTTACGGCGGAAGGCGA
>JAMQPH010000067.1 GCA_023717605.1 Pyrinomonadaceae bacterium | reverse complement strand
TCAAGTTGGTGTGCCTAACGGTGCGAAATGATGCTGATCGGCCCCGGCGTTTGTCGGCAACGTACTACGCCGAATGGGTTCTTGGAACTGTCCGTGAGAACGCTCCGCTCCAAGTTGTTTGTGAGCGTGATCCGGAGAGCGTCGCGATATTGGCGCGGAATGCCTGGGCCGGCGACTTCGCGGAGAAGATCGCCTTCGTGGCCTCTGGTACGCCGGCGCAATCGGTCACCGCTGATCGTACGGAGTTTCTCGGGGAACATGGCTCGGTTTCAACGCCCGCTGCTCTGAGGCGCGCCGGGCTATCCGGATGCGCGGGCCCGGGCCTTGATCCGTGTGCAGCAATGACGACGGAAATGACGCTGGCTCCTGGTGAGACGAGAGAAGTGGTTTTTGCCCTGGGACAGGCGGACAGTTTGGAGGAGGTTCATCGACTCATTAGCGAATACACACAATCCCAGGGAGCCGATGCAGCAATGACGCGCGTCCAACAGCAATGGGAGCTTTACCTGAACGCGTTGCAGGTGACTACGCCTGATCCGGGCATGGACCTGATGCTCAACCGTTGGCTTGTTTATCAGATCCTGGCTTGCCGCGTTTGGGCACGCTCCGCGTTTTACCAATCTGGAGGAGCGTACGGCTTTCGAGACCAACTGCAGGATGTGATGGCCCTGGTCTACAGCGCTCCGGCAGAGGCGCGAGCGCAGATCTTGCGGGCGGCAGCGCGGCAATTCGAGGAGGGCGATGTCCAGCATTGGTGGCATCCCCCATCCGGGATCGGGGTTCGCACGCGGATCACCGACGACCTTTATTTCCTGCCACTCGTGGTTCACCAGTATGTTGTGACAACGGACGACGCGGACTTGTTAGATGAAGTAGTGCCGTTCATCGCTTCGCCGGTACTTACCGAAGAGCAGGAGGAAGACTTCAACTTGCCCGCTGTGAGTGAGCAGACTGGGACCGTTTACGAGCACTGCATTCGCGCGCTGAAACACGGATATCGGCTGGGTTCCCACGGATTGCCCCTCATGGGCACCGGTGATTGGAACGATGGCATGAATAAAGTGGGCGCCCAGGGAAAGGGCGAGAGCGTTTGGAACGGGTGGTTCTTCGTAAGCGTGTTGGGCAAGTTTGCGGAATTGGCTGAGCGGAGCAGCCAGGCCGACGATGCGATTTGGTGCCGGGAGCGGGCCGAGCAGTTACGGATTGCTCTGGAGGCGAATGCCTGGGACGGCGCGTGGTATCGCCGAGCGTATTTCGACGATGGCACTCCCTTGGGATCAGCTCAAAACGATGAGTGCCAAATTGACGCCATCCCACAAGCGTGGGCGGTCATTTCCGGAGCAGCAGACCCGGTACGGGCTCATTCGGCAATGGACGCCGTTCAAAAACGACTGGTGCGTATCGACGACAAACTGATCCAACTGTTCGACCCACCGTTCGACAAGGGCGCGCTTCAGCCCGGCTACATCAAGGGATATGTGCCCGGCATCCGCGAGAACGGCGGTCAGTACACCCACGCCGCCGTTTGGGTTGCTCTCGCGACGGCGTTGCAGGGTCGCGGCGACCGCTCCATGGAACTTTGGAACCTCATCAACCCGGTCTACCACGCCACTACGGTTGAGGAGGTGCAGCATTACAAAGTTGAGCCGTATGTGGCTTGCGCCGATGTGTATGGCGCCCCGCCGCACACAGGCCGCGGCGGCTGGACGTGGTACACCGGCTCGGCGAGTTGGCTCTACCGCGTCGCCATTGAAACGATCCTGGGTTTCCAATTGCGGGGCGAGACACTTCGTTTTGAGCCATGCATTCCTCCGAGTTGGCCGGAATTTAAAATGGAGTATCACCATCGGTCCGCGACATATCGGATTCTGGTGGACAACTCGGCTGGCACGGGTCGCGGCGTCCGATCGGTCGAATTGGACGGGCTGCGATTGCCGAACGACACAGTGCCGCTAACAGACGACTCGAGAACTCACGACATCCGCGTAAAATTGGGCTGACGGGGAGCAACTGAGCAATGCCTGACACTCACGGCGCCGAAAAAGATCTCAAGCAAGATCTCACAGACAGAGATATGGGGCTGCTGCAGCTCTCCACGGTTCTTTACTATCTGCGCGAAAGCAACCCGGACAATGGGTTGGTTCGCGACAAGACCGACCCGACCGCTCCGGTCAGTATCGCCGCCTGTGGCATGGCGCTGGCGACGATGCCGGTCCTCGTCGAGCGTGGCGTCCTCTACCGAGATTTCGCCGCTAAGACCACCTTGAGAAGACTCCGTTACTTGGTCGGATGCCCGCAGGGTCCAGAGCCGGATGCCTCGGGCTACAAAGGCTTTTTCTACCATTTCCTGCACATCGAAACGGGTCGCCGAGTTTGGCAGTGCGAGCTTTCCACCATCGACTCGGCATTTCTGTTCGCGGGCGCGTTGACAGCCGGCACGTATTTCGACGGTGATACGCCTGACGAGATCGAGATCAGAAGCCTGGCCGATGCGCTTTACCGCCGGGCCGACTGGAATTGGGCGCGGGATGGTGGAGCGACTCTAACCCATGGCTGGCGGCCGGAGAGCGGGTTCATCCCACACCGCTATCATGGTTACGACGAAGGTTTGCTGCTTTATATCCTCGGACTCGGTTCACCAACGCATCCGTTGCCGCCGGAGAGTTATCCTGCCTATTGCGCGACCTACCAGTGGAAGAAAATCTACGATCGTGAATTGCTTTACTCGGGGCCGCTCTTCACGCATCAACTCTCGCATATGTGGATTGACTTTCGTGGTATTCGCGACGAATTCATGCGTGAGCGCGGCAGCGATTACTTCGAGAATAGCCGGCAAGCGACGTTTGTACAGCAAGAGTATGCAATCCGGAATCCCATGAATTTCGTCGGCTACGGCGAACACTGTTGGGGATTTACAGCCTGCGACGGACCCGGTTGGGCAAAGCGTGCGGTCAACGGCGTCGAACGTGAGTTTTTCGATTATACCGCTCGAGGCGCCCCATTCGGTCCTGACGACGGCACTGTCGCCCCATGGGTTGTCGTCGCCTCGCTGCCTTTTGCTCCTGAAATCGTCATACCGACTGTGGATCAATTTGCGCGAATGGATCTGGGAAAAACGGGACCCTATGGGTTCAAACCATCATTCAATCAATCGTTTGATGTGCAGAACAGTGCGACCGGGTGGTGGGTCACGCCTTATCACTTCGGAATCGATCAAGGACCGGTCGTGTTGATGATTGAGAACTATCGCACCGGCCTACTCTGGAACCTCATGCGTCGTTGCCCCGCTGTTGTCACCGGACTGCTGCGTGCGGGATTCAGAGGTGGTTGGCTTGATGATGTTGCGGAAAACCACTTAGTGCCCTAATCGGAACTCTCTCTCTGTGCTCTGTGTCTGTGATTACTTCGAAAGTTTTACCAGAGAGACACAGAGCATATAGAAGATGGAACCAATGCTTCGGCGCTCGTGCCTTCCGTGTCTACGATTTGCGAAAACATAGATCAGGGGAGTCCGAGCGTATCAACGCGCGTCAAGATGGTCCCTTAACTGGTACGGAGTCAAGCAACCGGACCTGAAGTATTACTGGCCTGCCTTTAGCTGCTTCATGTGATCAATCAAAGCCTTGGCTTGTTCGCTCGACACACCTTTGTCGCCATAGCCCGGCATGTGAGGGGGTTTCGCAGCTTTCTTGCCCTTGAGGACTATATCGATCAATTGCTCCTCGGGAAGACTCGAATCAAACTTCTTCTCTGCGCTCTTTCCGTGGCAAGCAACGCACTTTGCTTTGTAAAACGCCGCCGTATCAGAAGCCTGCACGTCAGAGTGTGCACGAACAGTGATGAACAGAGCGGCGGCAAAGAGTACCGTTGCTGCTATGACATTTGCGAATTTCCTTGAGTTTTTCATGTTCCCCCTTTTCGCATTTAACACACGGGTTGAGTTTTGCATTAGAAGATAGCAGCGCCGGAACGACAAGTTAACTGTCAGTTTTGACAGGTAACGAAAAAACCTGGATGAGCTTTCGTCCCCGTGGCTCCGGCAGGATCTGATGGCGATGCTAACTGTCAAAATTGACAGTAACGGCGGGATCAAAATCAGAAGCGGATTAGCCCGTGAAACGGATGATAGCGCAATTGGCCAAAGACCTCGGTTCGCCCACTTCACGGGCTCAACCCCGAACAACATCTACGACAGAGGAATAGCCTTCTCATTCACACCGTGGCTTCAGCCCGGTGTTACAAGGCCCCCCGAGTGTACGAACCGTTTCAACGGTTTTCTGTCAGTGTGCTGAACGCTCCAGCTGAAATAAGTGTATTCGCAGCCAGGCAAACCGTTGAAACGGTACCAATATACTTGGCTCACAATATGTTTTGGCTCACCTAGTACCCATCGTGAGGCCAGCCCACTCAACACACAGAACCATTTGCGGTAGCCAATGGAACCTAGCACTCAATTTAAGCAGGCCCTTACACGGAACCTTGGCCTGGTCGGGTTGAGTGGAGGGATCCATTGGCTACCGCAAATGGTTCTGTGCGTTGAGTGGGCTGGCCTCACGATGGGTATTAGGTGAGCCAAGTATATATTGGTACCGTTGAAACGGTTCACCTCTGTTTTATCGCGTCCCCGATCACCGGGCTGAAGCCACGGTGTGAATGAAAGTCAACAATGCTTTTCCGACTATGGG
>JAMQPH010000064.1 GCA_023717605.1 Pyrinomonadaceae bacterium | reverse complement strand
ATCGTATCGCGACTTTAACAGTCACGAGCATAACGCGAGAAAAGTTTTCTGACATCTTTTCTGCGCGCCATGCAGTCTTGAGCTGGACAAATCGAATGAAATCGATCGTGATCATCCTGTTCGCTCTCCTGCTGTTCACGGCGTCAGGTTGCACCAATGTCTATGTGTCGGTACGCCAACCCGCCGCTAGCAGCGACTTAACAGGCACCCATTGCAAGCTACAACGAGAACTTACAAATCAACACCAGGAAACAAATGTTTGGTGTTGGGCCGCGAGCACCCATACGGTGATCAAGTACTTGAAGAACCAGCCAATTAAACAATGCGAGCTCCTCCACGCGGTCTACCAGGGTCATTTAGCGCACGACTGGTCCCTGGAGCCACCGTCGTCCCAGGATCCTCCAAACTGTTGCATGAAGATGCCAGAAGAAGATCTGGACCCAAGAGAGAAAAACGTAGAGATTGCTCAGAGGCACTGCTATCAGAACGGCTGGCCTGACTTTATCTTTGCCACGGAAGAATTCCGCACGACCTTCGATGGAGTCCATTACGACTGGTCAATTCCCTATCCCCACGGTCTAAATTGGGCAGAAATCGTCGAAGAAATTTGTGCCGATCGGCCGATGATCGCCGTCATACTATACGCACTTGAGCTAGGCGGCGGAGCTCACGCGGTCGTGATCGGAGGATACAGCGAACTCGAAGACGGATCGCAATGGGTCCATGTGTACGACCCCGGTTACAACACAGAGGAAGAAGACTCTTATATATGGCCCTACGAGGTGTATCTTGGCGACCCGCGAGTGTTCACTCATGTTGCAGACTATAAGAATATCTCGGTACAGTGAGAGAGTGCTTCCCTCCTATGTGAAGCACTTCATTGCCGTCGCCTTGCTTGCGACGCTCTTTCCCCAACCTATCCCAGTGGTGTGGGGAGCACAGTTCGAAATTGATAAAATCGAGAAAGCATTAGCCGCCCCGCCATATGTGCCTGAGCAATCTCAAAATCTCGCAAAAAGTTTTCTCGATCACACCTTGCCTAAACTGCTGGCCGATGATGCGCGCTTAGCTCATCAATTAGGATTTGGCGACGGTGTGAGCAATTCAATTATGCTCGATCGACCATTGGCGATCATGGTTATTCGCCGGGAGCAGGTATTGAGTTTGATAGAAGGAGAAGGAAAAGGAAAAGCAAAAGCAAAAGCAAACCCTCTCGACCTGGTCAACAACACGAACAATTGGCTGGAGGACGAAGCTGGCCGCTTAGTCCCAAAGCGAATTGTCTTTTTGCTCCAGGGGCATGACAGCGCCTCCGAAGCAGGCGACATCTGGTCGTCCGTGACAATGGAACAATCTGGCGATGGATCCTCCTGGCGTATCATTCAGGTCGGCGCGCCCAAACTGTCTCAGGCAATGAATCAGTACGGGGCTTCTGGCGGGAACTATTTCCTCCTTTGGATCACAGATCTCAATAGACATTATCTTGGAAGCATTAAAGACCACGTGGTCACACTCAAAATCCTGTTCGAGGACCGACTATTGAACGGGGAGCGCGGCAAGGACCAAGAGATTAACCCTGAGTATCTCGCTAAACTCAAACGGCTGTATGAAGACTTGGATCTCCCCAAAAAATCACGTCCCAAGACGGATAAAGCGCAAACACGGACACAATCGCCGTGACACTTGCTAAAGGAAGAGGCGATCTAGAACTTGCTTTTCAGACAGGAGGAGACGATGAGAACTTTGCGACAGCTATTTAAGTTCATGGGAACCGCATGCAGTCTTGGTCTCTTGCTGGCTGGCCTGCTTGGTGGATGTCACCAACCCTTTGTCAACGTAAATGTCCAGGTTGACGTTGACAACTGCCAGGCGGGTAGGGGAAGGTCGATCGAACTGCCCGCCCCAGGGGCATGCAATCAAACCCTACTGACGAACAATACTACTGACCCGAATTTGTACAATAACGCCTGGAACATGGCGACTAACACAGCGATGGGGTCTGACCATTCAAAACGGTGCAATACCAGTACTTGGATGTGTCAGTCGGCCCCCGGCTCTAAGGCGTGCCCCATTCCACCCAATAAACTTTGCAAAACCCGCTTCACCCCCACCTCTGGTATCTATGGCAACTGTACTTGTGGGTGTCCACCATGAGGATGAATGATCATTATTGTATTTACGTGATACGAACTGCAGCTCGATCACTGGCTGACATAGGATAGAAGGATTTTGCTGGGAGGCGGATGCTATGCTTGGCTCGCAGATCAGTCGAACTTCCCCATTAGGGAAGGCAAGACGATGAATGCTGCGTCTGCCGAATGTTTACGAAATTTGTCCGCTCGCCCTCGCGGTTGGATGACGGTATCATCCCTGACAGTCATCTTATGCGGTTCACTGCTTGTGGTGACGTCCGTAGGGCAAGGCCACGCTGCGGCTCCGATCACCCCATCTGGATTGAACACGCAGGTCAATCTCTCTGCGACTCCGCCTGCTGGGCATGTGCAGTACGATATCACCGGCGGAACCCGCCCAGGGGGTGGGGCCAATCTGTTCCACAGCTTTGGAGACTTCAGCGTCCCGACCAACAACATCGCGAACTTTCTGAACGCGGGATCGATAGATGTCAACGGCAACGTATTGGCTTCGAACTTGCCCACATCCAACATACTGGGTCGGGTGACCGGGGGAGATCCTTCGGCTATCTTTGGAATGATTCAAACCAATGGACCGAATGGGTTCGGAACCGCCAATCTTTTCCTGATGAATCCGGCTGGGTTCCTGTTTGGACCGAACGCTACCGTGAACGTCGGTGGGATGGTGGCCTTTACTTCGGCGGATTACCTCCGACTCAATAATGGAGTGCTGTTCAATGCCACCCCTAATGCAGCCGCTGATGCGCTATTGAGCGCAGCGCCAGTTGCTGCCTTTGGGTTCCTGGGATCCAACGCGGCCGCGATCGCCATTCAGGGGAGCACCTTGACCGTTGCGCCCGGCCAATCGATTTCACTCGTAGGGGGGAACAGAGGATTCGAGTATACCGATCCAGATACAGGCCATACAGCCTCTACACCCGTACCAGGCGGAGTCACGATGACCGGGGGCACCCTCTCAGCATCCGGGGGTCAAATCAACCTGGCCAGCGTGGCTTCGCCTGGTGAAATCATGTTCCCTGACTTGCAAATTGCCCCGAACATCAATGGACAGTCTTTCACCGCAATGGGAAATATCAGCCTTTCCCAAGAGGCGCTGCTAGACGTGTCAGGTAATGCTGGTGGCTCAGTGAAGATTCGCGGCGGACAGCTGGTCATAAATCAGGCCACCATCTCCGCTGACACTTCCGATGCGGACGGCGCAGTTGGGATCGATATCAACGTCACAGGTATTGTATCCCTCTCAAACACCAACCTTCCTGCTCTGACAGCTAAAACGTCCGGCGCGGGAGATGCCGGAGACATCGTGATCTCCAGCGGCAGCCTAAATGCCACGTTTGGCAAAGACCCGTTTACAGACCCGTTTCATGTCTCATTAATTGATTCCGACACGACGGGAAGCGGCCATGGCGGAAATGTCACCATCACCACGGGAGCGCTCTCGGCGACGAAAGTCCCCTCCCTAGAGAATGGGAACTTTATCCTCAGCGGCACTGGCGGGGACGGAAAGGGAGGCGACGTTACGATTACTGCAGGCGATGCGCAATTCACGAGCATAAATATAGACACAGGCGGCGCCACCACATTTTTTGGACCTGGCGCGGCAGGAAATCTTACGGTCAAAGCCCAATCACTCATCCTTGATAATGTTACTTGGGGAATCGATTCCATGAGCAGAGCCGGGTCAATAAACATGGAGAGCGCCGGTCTCCTCAGCATTGGGGATGGCAGTATTATTTCTAGCCAGAGTTCGCTGGGCAATAATCCAATCACGATAAAAGCTGATCGGTTCGTGCTCGACAACAATACGCAAATTCTTGCCACCACCGTATTTGAAAATGGAGGAGACGTATCGGTTACGAGCAGAACTGTTGAATTTTCAAACAGTGGATTGATCGCCACGCAGACGTTTGGTGATGGTAACGCAGGTAACATCATTGTCAGGGCGTCGGAACAGGTAAGCTTTATAGACAATCCAACAATGCCTACGTCTCTCCCCCCAAGCGGCCTCTACACAACGTCTCTCGGTGGAGCTGGTAACTTCGGCAATGCAGGCAATATCACTGTAACCACGCCCCGATTGGAGTTATTTACCGGCGCTCGGATTAATGCCTCGACCTTCACTTCTGGCGAAGGAGGGAATGTCAACATCACGAATGCCAACAGCGTCCTTGTGACAGGCGAACGCTCCTCTCTTTTTGGTGTTGAAGAACAATTCGTGCCAGGGGGTACGAACGCGAGCGGAATATACACGAGTACACTTGGGAGTGAGTTCTGTACTGGAGCCTGCGGCAGCGCCGGCAATATCAACATTGCCACCGGGTCGTCCGTCACGATCTCGGATCACGCTTCTGTCTCAGCCAGCAGCACCGGAACCGGCGACACTGGCAATATCCAAATCAATGCCGGCAACCTGTTCGAGATGACAAATCATAGCTCAGTAACGACAGAAGCCAACCTTGCGAGTGGCGGCTTGATCAAGATCACAACCACCCCCAACGGTACGGTCCAGCTTACCGATAGTACGATCAGCGCCTCTGTCCTCGACGGCGCGGGCGGCGGCGGCAACGTCAACATCGATCCCCAGTTCGTGATTTTGCAGAACAGCCAGATTCTCGCGCAAGCCAAGCAGGGACCGGGCGGGAATATCTCCATCACGACCAATCGCCTCTTGCCGGACGCCAACAGTGTAATCTCGGCCTCCTCGGAATTCGGGGTGAACGGCACCGTGACGATCCAGTCGCCGAACGCTCCGGGAAGCGGTCAGGTTCAGCCGCTGGGGAAAACGCCGCTGCTCCCGACGTCGCTGCTCAACCAACATTGCGCGGCCCTGGCCGGCGGGGAGTTCAGCAGCTTCACTGTGGCGGGGCGGGACAGCCTGCCCACCGAACCGGGCAGTTGGCTCGCCAGCCCGCTCTACGCCGCAGGTGTAGGTGAAGGGTTAGGGGTAAGGGGTGACGGGATAGGGGTTCGCGGTGCGGGGATCGAGGGCATGACTCTGGGAGTCTCATCGGCCGGAGAGACTCCCCTCCTGTCATTGCGACAGATCGCGCCGGCCGGTTTCCTGACCCAGGCTTTTGCTGAGGATCGGTCCCTCGGCTGCACCTCGTGATCCGTCGCGAGGAATTTCCACAGATGGCGCCTCAGATTTACCCAAACAATCATTTCATTTCCTCATTTCATGATCGAATCGCTTCATCGATAAGGAAGCGTTCAACGAGAAACGGTTCGTGCCACACTTTCTTGACCCCCAGGCTACGAAGCTGTTTCGCGCT
>JAMQPH010000026.1 GCA_023717605.1 Pyrinomonadaceae bacterium | reverse complement strand
ATCGGAATAACTCAGACTCACTTGGACCTTGAGTCCGCCGGGCGGAAGCGGATCGCTCACGTGTGTTTCGCGGGCCAGTGTGGCTGCGAAGACGGGCTGTTGTGTCGTGTGATATCGGTCCAAGTCGTACACGATCCGACTGGTAGCCTGTCCCAAGAGGACGGCGGCGTTGCCTAAGGGATCAGCGAGAAAATCTTGTCGCTGTTGCGAGGTCAAATCCGGCACGAATCCCACCAAGGAGTCGCCTTTCGTCTCCGTCGCCTTTCCCATCACGGCAGTTCCAGCTACCAGCCCCAGCGTGTCGAACATCACCTCAGCGCGGTTGCCGTTGGGGTCGGTCATCCGAAAAGGTTGAAGCAGCCGGTAATCATGTTCGGCGAGTGTCCGATTGCCGAGCGAGTCAAGCGTCTGTTTGAGAAGCAGGTCGTACGGGTCGTAACTCACAAAGGCGGTGTTCCCGAACGGGTCGCGCGAGCGATGCGGGGAAAAGAAGTGTTGCCGCGTAAAGGCGAGTTCCTGGGCCGGCGAATCCGTCACATTCGGCGAGTAAAAAACCCGCCCCGAGGGAATCCACCAGTTGGCATCCCCTTCGCTGTGGACATAGCCACCTTCTGTGGCCAACATCGCGTCCGTGACTCGCGTGCCATAGGCTTGGGTGAGGAGTCCCGTTGTGAAGGCGAGCTTGTAGCTCTCTCCCGGAAGCGCCAATGACTCGAGCGCGCCTAGAGGAAGCAGATCGGTCAGATCGTTTTTGCGATAGCGCGTGCGCACATGTTCGATCAGGCGTTTCTGTTCCTCGATGAGGTCGGCGGTTTCTTCGTAGCTGATTTCAACTGCCTCATTGAGCCGCGCGAAATCATCCTTCACCCATACGTCGAAACTGAACCGTTTGGCATTGTCCGCGGGCTTGAAGCCGGTCAACTCATAGGTGCGTGTTTCGCAGGGCAACG
Organism: Pyrinomonadaceae bacterium; assembly: GCA_023717605.1. GTDB lineage: Bacteria > Acidobacteriota > Blastocatellia > Pyrinomonadales > Pyrinomonadaceae > PSRF01. The sequence goes on along the minus strand of JAMQPH010000026.1, from coordinate 582 downwards.
GCGTCCGATAGTTGTCCGGGTCAAGGATCGAGTCGTTAATCGAGTTGGTATAACTATTCTCCGTGTAGGTGATGAGTGTCTGGGTCTGCTTGTCTCGGTCAGCTTGCGTGGGCAGAGCGGGATCGGGCTGCCGACGGCCATAGCCGATGGCGACCGACCTTAGCGGACTACCAAAGGCATCCACCTCCAACGTCAGCGCATGGCTGACCCGCGGATTGGCCGGGTTGCGCTCGTAGTGGTAGCTCAGGCTTTCTATAGGATGGCTCAAGAAGACCGCGTGATGATTGCCGTCTTGCGGCTGTAGTTGTGTAACTCGATAGCGGTTTTCGGTAACCTGGTAGGGGTGCTCGGCCTTGCCGCTCCCATCACGCCCGTAGACCTCGGTTCGTAACACCGCCCCGCGCAATGCCCGGTAGGCTTCATGCGGATTCTCTTCCGTCTCGACCAGGTGCTCGTCGAGCGGAACGGCCTCTCCGTCCCCTTGGTAAAATTCTTTGCGGAACCTGTTTGTCAGCTCTCTGTAGTCGAAATCATTGGAAACGTCCGCCGACGAATCTTCGTCGTAGTAAATGCCGGTGTGAA
>JAMQPH010000015.1 GCA_023717605.1 Pyrinomonadaceae bacterium | reverse complement strand
GGACTATCGTAGTTCGGACCGGTTTTATCTTTGGTCCTGGTGGGAGAAACTTCTTGAGTACCGTAGTGGAACTCGCCAGCCGAGGTGGAAGCTTAAAGGCGATTGGCGATGCCTGGGGAACCCCCACCTATGCACTTGATCTGGCTTCGCGATTGAGGGAATTGGCCAGTCTCGACCTTCCAGGAGTTTTTCACGTCGTAAATTCAGGACCGGGTGCGAGCTATGAAGAATTTGCTCGAGCGGCGCTGGAAGCGGCAGGTTGTGACCAGACGAAGCTCGAGACCGTTACCATGGAGTCTCTTAATAGACCTGCCCCGCGTCCTTCCAATTCGCGTTTGAAGTGTTTGCTGTCCGAGGCTATTGGGTTGGAGCCACTACCAAATTGGAAGGACGCGCTCCGGGTACATGTGTCTTCACAAAAAAGGGCTGAAATGGCTGCTCAAAGTTGAATTTTCACAGTCGCCACCTTGCCACACGGCGAGTCTCTGCTATTATTCTACTCCCCTAATCGAATGGTCTAATTGAGGGTCTGAAAAGCCATGATGTCGCCTGATAATCGTCTCATACCAGTCAGCCCGCTCGACCGGCATTTGGACCGACCGCTGGCGGATATCGCCCAGGCAAAGCCTTATGGTGTGTCGGCTCTCGAGCCCACAACCTTTCGCGATTATTTATTTGTAGTCCTGAAGCGTAAGTGGTTGATTCTCAGTCTCGTTCTGGCGGTCACTTCTTTGGTGACCATTCAGATGTTTCGCTCGCCTTCTATTTATGCGGGAGAGACAACAATTCGAATTGAGCCAAAGCCCAGAAGTGTGCTGCAGACAAAAGATATCGTAATTAATGCCCAAAGCGACCCTGCTTTCTGGGGTACGCAACTCAAGCTTCTCGAGAATCCGGCCCTGGCTCGCCAAGTGGTGCTTACCCTGGATCTGCAGAACAACCCGAACTTCTTTGGCGGTCAACAGCAGGGAGGGATTTTTTCCTCTCTTCGCAGAATCTTCTCGACCCCCAAGAAGAAATCTGACCTGTCGCCAGACTCAACGGCACTTTCGGTTGTCGGAGAAAGCGAACTCGCGGATCGCGCTCTCAGTGCTGAAGAACTCGCAAAACTTGAACCTTATGAGGACGCGATCATAGGCGGCGAAACCATAGAACCAATCCCTACTACAAATCTTGTTAAGATAAAGTTCTCCCACTCCGATCCGGAGTTGGCCCAAAAAATTGCAAACACGTTGGCCGAAGTTTTCGTCAATAATAACCTGGCCCGGGCCACCATCGGTTCGACGAAGGCTGAGGATATTCTGGCCAGGGAAATTGCCAATCTGCAAACGACGATCAAGACCTTGCAGGAGAAGCAATTCAACTACGCCAAGGCCCACAATCTACCGCTCACCACCGATCCCAACGGCAATCTGGAGGCCAAGAGACTGGCCACACTGAGCGGCCAGTTACTCGACGCTGAGAATGACAAAAAGAATCTTCAGGCACAGTATGATGCAGCCAGGAAAGAGTCAGACTCTTTTTCGATTCCGGACGTGCAGGCTTCGGCTCGAGTAGAGAAACTGAGAGAGAGAATCTCGGCGCTTAAGGAAAGGCGTGAGGCTCTGCTCATGGTCTACACGCCTGAGTGGCCTGAGGTGAAGAAGGTTGATGCTCAAATCAAACCGATCGAGGCAGAACTCGCCAAGGCTCCCACTGAAATCGTGTCGTCGATGAAAAGACGGTACGAAGCCGCAGTCGCAAAAGAGAATAGCCTGAAAAGATCTTATGAACAGCAAAAGGGAACCACAACCCAACAAGTGCGGGATCAGATTGACCTGATTGCTATCACTCAGGACCTTGAGACAAATAAACAGTATCTGAACACTTTGGTTCAGCGCCAGCGCGAACTGCAAGTGACCTCAAACGACAGGCCCAATGAGGTCTCCATCGCCACCTATAGCCGTTTGAGGACCACGCCTATCGGGCCGCCACGACTACGCAACATCATAATCGCGTTCATCTTGTCTTTGGTTGCGGGTATCGGCCTGGCGTTCCTGTTGGATTTCCTGGATGACACTGTGAAGTCGATCGAAGACGTCGATCGTTACATCCACCTGCCGGCGTTGGCTTTGATCCCGGCGAGCCGATCTGATCGAGCACGACTGATTGGGATTCCGGGCGGGTTGCCAGTGGCCCCATCGGGGGCAACCGCGTTGGCGATGATCGACGACGTACGTTCCCCTATCGCTGAGTCGTACAGGCATCTTCGCACCTCGTTGTTGCTCTCCTCAGCGGGTCAGCCACCCAAGACCATACTCGTGACTTCGAGCCAGCCATCGGAAGGAAAAACTACGACGGCTATTAATACCGCGGTCATGCTGGCGCAGACCGGAGCTGACGTGCTGATTGTCGATTGCGATCTACGTCGGCCCAGACTCCATGCCCACTTTGGTATACCCAATTCACGAGGGTTAACCAATTGGCTTTCTGGAGAGCCTGATCTCGATCAGCTGCTTCAGGCTTACGACAAGCTTCCTAATCTCAAGCTGTTGACCTCCGGCCCGGTGCCACCGAATCCGGCTGAGCTCCTTGGTTCAGACCAAATGCGGAAGCTGTTGAGTGTGCTCGGTGAGCGTTTTGGACACATCGTCATCGATTCACCACCCGCGATCTCCTTTACCGATGCCTCCATCCTCTCGACTATGGCCGACGGTGTGGTTCTCGTCGTGCATAGCGGCAAGAGCTCGAGGGCTGTCGTTCGTCGCGCTAAGCAGCAATTGCTTGACGTCGGCGCTAATATATTCGGAGTGGTCCTGAACAATGTGAAGCTTGAAACTCAGGACTACTATTACTCCGGTTACTATTCGAGCTACTACTCTGACGCAGAACCTGCCGAAACGCCGGAAGGCTCGGATGGTGCGGCTACCGAAACGCGCTAGTGTAGTGTCTCTCAATTGACCTAAGGCTTTGTTTCGTGCGGTTCGTCCGGTTCGTGTGATTTCGTGGATCGAGGTTTTTAACCGCGCAAGGTCGATCCACGAAATTACAAGAAAAATCACAGACTCAAAGCGCTGTTCTCATTATGGTCCCCCCTGCTAATTGGCTTCTACCCTCGGCGCTGATAATCCTAACTTAAACTCGGCGGTTAAAGCTGAATGAAGGTCCCACTCTTAGACTTGCGGGCGCAACACGAATCTCTGCGTGATGAACTGCTTGCCGCCATCCACCAAGTGATGGACACCCAACAGTTTGTTCTGGGTCCGGATGTTCAGGCACTTGAAGATGAGATTTGTCGCTACACCAGGACAAGGCATGCGGTGGGGTGTGCCTCCGGGTCTGATGCGATACTACTGGCGCTGATGGTGCTTGGAGTTACGGCAGGCGACGAGGTAATCACCAGCCCTTTTACGTTCTTTGCAACGGCCGCAGCAGTTTCTCGTTTGAGGGCACGCCCGGTCTTTGTGGACATCGATCCGCTCACCTACAACATTGATCCGGCTGCTATCGAGGCGGCGATCACTCCTCGGACCCGCGCGATCATGCCGGTACACCTCTACGGGCAATGTACGGAGATGATTCCTTTGCTGGAAATCAGCGAGCGGCACCATCTGCCGGTGATCGAAGACGCTGCTCAGGCTATTGGAAGTGAGGATCGCGGACGCCCAGCCGGTTCAATGGGCAAGATCGCTTGCTTCAGTTTTTACCCCACAAAGAATCTCGGTGGCGCCGGTGATGGCGGGTTGCTGACAACCGATGACTCCGAACTTGCCCAGCGCTTAAGAACGCTCCGGGTGCACGGAGGCGACAAGGAGTATCATCACCGGGAAATTGGTATTAACAGTCGTTTGGATACGTTGCAGGCAGCAGTTTTGCGTGTGAAGCTTAAATACTTGAACGGCTGGACAACAGAACGTCAAAAGAAGGCGCAGCGTTACAACCAACTGTTTCAGGAGGCCAAGTTGGAATTTGAATTAATCCCGCCCTTCGTTCGGGAGGAGACCCGACACATTTTTCATCAATACGTAGTACGCATTTCGCAGCACCGCGATGCGATTATCAAACACCTTGACCAAAAAGGTGTAGGCACGAAGATTTATTATCCGGTGCCCCTTCACAGGCAAGATTGTTTCGAGTATTTGGGGTACAAGGAAGGTGAGTTTCCAGAAGCAGAGCGCGCCGCCAGCGAAACATTGGCGTTACCATGTTTTCCGGAGCTTACCGAAGAGCAACAGCGGTATGTTGTGGATGCGATTAGCAGCTTTCGGGCGTAGGGGTTGTCACATGTTCAAAAACCTAAAAACCCGGTGTAAACGGCACCTAGTAACTCCGTCTCTACTTGTGAGGCAGTTAGTTTTGGGTGCAGTCATGACTTCGATCATCTCGGGTTTCGGTTTTAGCACCACCGCACAAAGGCGGCCGGGCAGCCAGGTGTCGGCGAACGACTTCCCGGGGGCCGACCTGGGTGCCAAGATCAATGCCGCGGATAAAGCCCTCGGCTCGAAGCCCGGCGAAATTGTAGTCAAGGGTGGCGGCGTAATCTCGACGCAGGTGATCATTTCTTCTGATCACGTGTTGCGACTTTTGCCTGGAACCTATGTAACCAGGACCAGCAATATTCCCATCCTCATGAAATCACGTTCATCGGTGATTGGTTCTGGTTGGGAATCAATCATTGTTGAGTCCACAGCGCCAAACCAGTTCACGGTAATCTCCGCATACAATCAATCAGTCATTAATGGTAAACCGGATTCAGCACTCATCATTCGCGATGTTCAGATTAAAGGGGCCAATCCAGGTTTTAATTCGGCGCCCCAGGCGATCTCTCTGGGAAACTGCTCGGGTTGTACAGTTGATAAGGTGTGGATCAACGGTACACGCTCAATTGGTATTCAGTTGGGCGGCTCCTCTAGGGAAGGATACTTCGCCGAGAATTCAAAGGTTACTAACTGTCTGTTCACGCGCGTCGCGTCGCAAAATCTCGCTCTCGTTAACGGAAAAAACATCGTCTTCGAAGGCAACCGCTTCCTGACCTCGGGCCAGCGAGGCGGACCAGGCAACACCAATATCGACCTTGAAGTAAATGAAGGCGCCGACCATCTCGAAAATATTACTATTCGCAACAACACAATCGATGTCAGGAATTCAGAGGTGCCAACTACTGGTAACGGCATAGTGGCGCAGGCGACTTCAGGCACACCTTACGTTGGTCCAATTCTGATCGAGAACAACACCATCATCGGTGGCTCCAATCAAGGCACCATCACCAACGTGTTGAGCAATGGCATCTATGTTTTTGGCGGTATGCGCAACGTGACAATCCGAAATAACGTCATCACGCGGACGGGCCAAAGCGGGATTAGAATCGAGGGCACTCAGATTAAGGTTATCGATAATCGGTTAACCGATGTTGGCGGCGGCGGTACAGTGGGTTTTGCCGTCCTCGCCACCAATAGCCAAATCATTAACAACAGTCTTAGCTACAGTGGGGCAGGGCCAGTGGATGGAACGATGTTAATCCTGCCTGGCTCAAGGGGAAACACTTACCAGAACAACCGCGGCTTTACACTATCGGGCGAAGTCCGTTAACTACTCAAGCAATCAGTGAACTGTCGCCTCTCAGAAGTTGCCTGGGGAGGAGACTGCTATCTTAGATTCACTTACACAGATGGAAATCAGCGTCGTAGTTCCCGTTCGTAACGAAGAGAAGACCATTCACAATCTGCTCGATGGTTTGCTCGGTCAGACGCGTATGCCGAACGAAATATTAATCACGGATGGTGGTTCGACAGATAAGACGCCAGAGATAATTGAAGAGTATTCCAGACGTGGATTTCCAGTGCGCTTGATTCGAGACAAGGCCGCGCTGCCGGGGCGCGGTCGAAATTTGGCTGCGGCGCAAGCTAACTGCGAATGGCTAGCCTTCATCGATGCAGGTATCCGTCCGTCAGCCGACTGGCTGGCTGGACTTGCCCAGCGAGCAGAAGCGGAAGATGCAGACGTTGTCTATGGAGCATGGGAGCCCGCTATAGACAGTTTCTTTAAAGAATGTGCCGCGATTGCCTACGTTTCTCCACCTGCGAAAATTGGAGATTCCCTGATGCGCCCGAGATCTATTGCGTCAACGCTCATGCGCAGGGATGTTTGGGAATTCGTGGGCGGATTCCCCGAGCATTTGCGCTCCGCCGAAGATCTCCTGTTTATGAATAAAGTTGCGGAGACTCACTTCCTCACTGTCTATGCGCCCAATGCGAAGGTCCGCTGGAGTTTGCAGCCGACACTTGGACTCACATTCAAACGATTTGTTTCCTATGCCCGTAACAATATTCGAGCCGGTTTGTGGAGCAGCTGGCAGGCAGCAATTTTTAAGCGCTACGGATTGCTTTTGGTTTCGACTTTGCCGGCATTCTTCTTGGGGCCTCGTTGGTTACTCTTAATGCCTATGCTCTGGCTGCTTATGATGGTTGCGCGCGGGTTGGTGGCGATTTGGCGCAATCGAAACTGTTATCCAGCTAGTTTAGGCCGCAATATCTTCCGCCTGGGGCTCCTCGTGCCGCTCCTAACCGTGGTTGATGCGGCGGCACTGATTGGCAGTTTGCAATGGTTCTTCAAAGATAGAGTCGATCCGACTATGGGTGTCACCGATGGCGCTTGAAGGGCGGAGCGTGCTGTATGTTTCATATAACGGAATGCTGGATCCTCTTGGCCAGAGCCAGGTCATTCCATATCTACGTGAACTGGGGAAAAGGGGCGTACTTTTCACTTTGCTTAGTTTTGAACGCCCGGCAGCTTTCGAAACGGATGGACTTGCAAGATGCGCGGAACTTCGCGATCAACTGGCGTCCGACAACATTGAGTGGCACTGGCTACGCTATCATCAGAAACCATCCCTTCCCGCGACTATTTATGACGTCCTGTCCGGCATTCGTTACGCGGCGAAGCTGGTGAGGAGAAATAGGATCGAGATGGTGCATGCCCGCAGTCACATTCCGGCGACGATTGCGCTGGCGCTAAAAAAGAGGTTCCCAATCAAGATGATCTTTGACGTACGCGGACTAATGGCAGAGGAGTACGTAGATGCTAAACATTGGAGCCACGGTAGTGTTCCTTATCGACTAACGAAGGCCATGGAAGGCCGGGCTCTAGCCGCTTCCGACGGCGTCGTCACACTCACTGAAAGGATCTGGCCCGTCGTTAGGGATTGGAATGGGCTGCGTGGCCGCACTGTCGCCCACGAAGTAGTGCCTTGTTGCGCGGATCTGGAGGTGTTCAAGTTTTCCTCCGCAGATCGTGAAAGACGACGTGCAGAACTCGCACTCAGTGATCGCTTCATCATTGTTTACAGTGGCTCGATCGACGGATGGTATTTGACGCCCGAGATGGCGGACTTTTTTTGCGCCTTTACCAGAGAACGTTCGGATGCCCATTGCCTTTGGCTCAGCCCGGGCAAGCGCCAGCGCATCGACACTCTAATGAAAGAACGGGGAGTTGAGTCGAGCCGATACACGATTTTGGCAGCAGCGCCAAAGGATGTTTCCTCGTATCTTTCGGCGAGCGATGCCGGTTTGGCCTTTATCAAACCCTGCTTCTCAAAGCTTGCGTCTTCTCCGACAAAAAATGCCGAGTACCTCGCTTGTGGCCTGCCTCTAATCATCAATGCCGGCATTGGCGATTCTGATGCTCTAATTACCCGGGAAGGAGTAGGTGCGCTTGTAACCGACTTCTCCGAGGCGGAATATGCAAGGGCAATACTGACTATTGAAAAGCTAGCGCGGGATACGGATCTGACTCGCACGCGTACCCGCGACGTTGCCGAAAGATTGTTTGACGTTCGGGTTGCCGGTGCCGAACGCTATTCGCGACTGTACGAAACGGTGCTGGCACGCGATAGTTAGCTGGAGCAATTAGCCACGATCCCCAAACCATTCGATCTCTCAGCATGAAAGTTGTGGCGTTCGCATCATACCCGGTTCAAGCAGCAGCAACTCGTTATCGTTTGGATCAATTTCGGGGTGCGCTCTATGAGCGGGGAATCTCGCTTTCCATTCTACCGTTCATCGATGCAAAACTATTTGCGTCCCTGTACCGACGTAACGCTTTGCCGCGTACCGTGCTTGGTCTGCTCGCGGCCGGACTACTCCGCTTTAAAGACGTGCTTGCAGCTCGCCGAGCTGACGTTGTTCTTATTCAGCGCGAGGCGATGATCTTTGGACCTCCAGTGATTGAGTGGCTCTGCACGCACTTGAATGGACGTCCAATGGTGCTTGATTTGGATGACGCAACCTATATCCCCTATACTAGCCCGACGTTTGGCAAGCTCGGAAAAGCCTTCAAATGGTTTAGTAAGACGGATGATCTCATCCGGTGGGCCAGTCTGGTGACCTGCGGCAATAGCGCCATTGCCGAGTATGTCACCAGCAAAGGAGCCAGGGCTCGAGTAATTCCGACGGTAGTAGACACAGATGTGTTTTGTCCTGTGCCGCGGGATCGGCGGGATGAAGGTTTGGTGCTGGGATGGGTCGGCACCCACTCGACATTTCCATATCTAGAATCGACTTTTTCAGTTTTGCGTGAATTGGCGCGGTATCACCAGTTCCGTCTCAAAATCGTGGGCGCTGGGAAGAGTGAGATACGCATTCCCGGAGTTGAGGTTGAGAATCTCGAGTGGAAAATGGATCGTGAAGTGAAAGACTTTCAGTCGCTGGACATTGGACTTTATCCGATCGATCCAGGTTTATATGCGTCACAGTGGGCAGCGGGAAAATCGGGATTCAAAGCTATTCAATACATGGCAGTGGGGATACCGTTTGTAGCCACTCCGGTAGGGGCAGTAAGAGAACTTGGAGTGGTCGGCACCACCCATTACGGCGCGACGACTCCTGATGAATGGCGTGAAGCACTGTCAACTTTGATTGTCGATGGTCTGAGTCGAGGGCAAATGGGTGCAGCCGGAAGACGTTGGGCATTGGAGCACTACGGACTCGCCGCGCAAGCCGACAAACTTGCCGCCGCTCTGCGGGAAGCAGCACAGGGCTCACGTGTTTGGTAGCGTAAGGCTGGCAGCTCTGACCAACCTCGCCTTAACCACTCTCGCCAATTTCCTTGCGGTTAAACTTGACGAAGAACGATCACCCGAAAATGGTTGCTCATGAGTGATACGCTGCCTGGTTGATGGGAGAAAGGCTGCACGTGATGCTTGGAACTGCGAGGATCAATGCACAGAACAGGTAAATTCAGGTTGTTTACCCTCGCCTTGATTGCTCTGCTCCCCTCCCTCTTAAAACGTCCCTCATATCGACTCTTCTTTGGTTACAAGATCGGCAAACGTGTCCGCGTTGGGCTTAGCATCATCGATGCGCGAGACTGCCGGATAGACGATGATGTTCAAATAGGCCATTTAAATGTAGTAATTGGTTTAGGGAAGCTGATTGTGGGTGATCATGCGCGCATCGGGCACTTGAATATTATTCGCGGCGGCGATGAAGTGAGTCTGGGCCGCTACTCCGAAATCATTCGCCTGAACGAGATAAACTCTATTCCTGAGCCCGACGTGGTTAATGAAACTGATCCCAGATTACTGCTCGGAGCGGGGAGTATAATAACAACGGGCCACAAGATAGACTTCACTGACCGGGTCGAGATTGGCCGTCGGACAATAATTGGTGGACGCAATTCATCCCTCTGGACTCATAACCGGCAGCGAACTCGTCCAATTGAAATCGGAGAGTTCGCTTACATTGGTTCGGAAATCCGAATTGCTCCCGGTGGATCATTGCCTTCGAGGTGCGTGGTCGGCATCGGTTCGGTGATTACAAGTAGATTGACGGAAGAGGAGTATTTGATCGCCGGAGTTCCGGCGAAGCCCGTGAAGAGACTAAGCGAAGAAGATAAGTTCTTAATTGAACGGAAAACGCGACCTGATTTACCCGATGATATCTAACCACTGAGTCCTCCCAATGAATACCGTTCTCGTATCGTTGTACCTGGTCATATGCGCGGCGATCGTAGCTCTGGTGCCATTAATGGTGATGCCTTATGTTGAAGATTACGGTGTAGTGACCGTCTTCGACTCGGCTCAATCCGTACTCTTATGCACGGCGCTAGCGAGCGTGGCGGGCATCTATGCTTACAAGCAAGGGATGAACGGTCCCTTTCTCTTCAAGCTATTTCTCGCCGCTCTCATGGTGCGCATGCTTGTAGGGACCGTGATATTCGTATTTAGAGGGCAGGATTTCTTTGGGGGTGATGCTATAACCTACGATTTTTATGGGTTCGCCCAATGGAATGGATGGGCGGGTGATAGATACTGGCAGGCGGTCGCCAACAGGTTTGTGCGCAGCGGAGCTGCGGGCGGTTGGGGCATGGTCTATCTGGTTGCCGCCATCTACGGAATCGTCGGGCAAAACATGCTGGCCGTGCAACTGGTTAACTCAGTTTTTGGCGCAGCAACTGGAGTGCTAGTCTTCCTATGTGCGCTCCACGTCTTTGATAATCTGAGGGTGGCACGGCTGGCAGCGTTGGCGGTGGCCTTCTATCCATCACTCGTACTGTGGTCGTCGCAGGGACTAAAAGACGGACCAATAGTCTTTTTTCTGACACTCTCGATCCTGGCTACGCTGAAGTTGGGCGACAAGCTGAGTCTAAAATACATTGTGATCCTGACTTGCTCTCTGTTGTCTTTACTGAGTTTGCGATTCTATGTGTTCTACATGATCTGTGTCGCCATCGGAGGAGCGTTCATCATCGGCTTGAGGTCGATTACGACTACAAGTTTCCTGCGTCAGCTTGCTGCGTTTTGCGTGCTGGGTTTAGCGCTGACGTACGTGGGTTTTACCCGTTCCGCGAGCATTCAACTCGAGCGCTTCGGCAATTTGGAAGCAGTTCAACGCAGCCGGCAGGATGCCGCCCGGTCGGCCGACTCGGGATTCGGCAAAGACATCGACGTGTCCAGCGCTTCTGGTGCGCTTTCGACCATTCCTATAGGGTTAGTCTATCTCCTTTTCGCTCCATTTCCCTGGCAAGTGATCTCGTTGCGTCAGAGCATCACTCTGCCGGAGATGATCGTTTGGTGGGCTTCGTTTCCGATGCTTATACTTGGTTTATGGTTTTCAATCAGGTATCGCCTGCGCCTAATGTCTCCGATCCTTATTTTTACCGCTATGCTTTCCCTGGGATACTCAGTTTTCCAGGGTAACGTTGGCACCGCGTATCGGCAGCGGGCGCAACTGCTTGTTTTCTATTTTATTTTCGTGGCCGTAGGCTACGTTCTGATGCTCGAGAAGCGTGAAGCAAAGAGGAAGCGGGATTTGGCTGAGCGAGAAGCTGTAGCAGCAAGAGTTCCAGTCTCGGCGCTCAGCAGACGCTAAGTATCCGGATTACGGCAATGCGATTTTAGCTATGAACGCTGTTCTGACGATTTTGGCTTTGGTTTCGTGCGTGCTAATCATCCTGGTGGTGCCAAACATGGTGGCACCCTTTGTCCATGACTACGGCCAAATCACCGCGGGTGATACCGGCAAGGCCGTCTTGCTGTGTGGATTTCTGGCTCTGCTGGCCGGTTTGTTCTCGTATCGACAGGGCGCCCATGGATCTTTCCTCTTAAGAATCTTTGTAGCAGCTCTCCTTATCAGGATGATCCTGGGCGCCGCAATCTTTGTCTTTCATGCACAAGAG
>JAMQPH010000906.1 GCA_023717605.1 Pyrinomonadaceae bacterium | reverse complement strand
GAAGGAAGCGGATCGCCATTCTCGTCGACGCTGATACCGCGACGCTGATTCCACAGCTGCATCGAGAAGCCGACCAGGTCATGCCCCTGCTCCTTCAAAATTGCAGCCGCCGCGGAAGAGTCCACGCCGCCGCTCATTGCTACCGCTATCTTCATAGTCTCGTAAATCGTAAATCGCGAATCGTGAATCGAGAAGAGGCCCTTCTCACAACGGTCCAGCTCGGATTCTAGCCCTTTTAGTCACACCGTGGCTTCAGCCCGGTGTCCATCCGTGTTCCGAAGGCATCGAAACCGTTTAAACGGTTTCGATTTTGGAGCGCTGCTCTCACCACCGGGCTAAAGCCACGGTGTGAATAAAAAGTCCCAGCACCACTTGATTTACCGTCGGTTTGCCGCCCTTTCAAACCGAATGCTAAGATGCTGGCGAGCCCTGCCGAAAAACGATTGTAATAGTACCGCAAGCTAACGCAGGCGTCACTTAGGCGCAAACCCGCCTATTTACGATTCACGATTCACGATTCACGATTCACGATTTGCGATTTACGAACCATGCCCGAACAAGCAATAGAAGAATTTAGGATTGGTCAGGAGCCCTATTACCTGGCTGTTGGTGGGGAAGTTGATCTCTTCGCCGCTGCCCACTCAGCTCGTTTGCCAGTTATTCTCAAAGGGCCGACCGGCTGCGGCAAGACACGTTTTGTCGAGCACATGGCCTGGAGACTGGAGAGACCACTGATCACTGTTGCCTGTCACGAAGATCTTTCGGCGACGGATCTGGTCGGGCGGTTCTTGCTGGAAGGTGAGGACACGGTCTGGCACGATGGACCACTCACCGCGGCCGTGCGCAATGGCGCGATTTGTTACCTCGACGAAGTAGTCGAAGCACGCAAAGACACCGTCGTCATTATCCATCCTCTTACGGACCATCGCCGGCGTCTTCCGATTGAAAAGCGCGGAACGATTCTCGACGCTCCGTCCGATTTCATGCTGGTCGTTTCTTATAATCCCGGTTACCAGTCAATCCTTAAAGACCTGAAGCAGTCGACTCGCCAGCGTTTTGTGGCAATTGACTTCGACTATCCGCCGCCTGAGCTTGAGGCTGAAATCGTAGCCCGCGAAGGCGGTGTGGATGAAGGCATAGCGCGCGACCTTGTGCTGATTGGCCAGAAGATTCGCAACCTGAGGGGACATGGACTGGAAGAAGGCGTGTCCACGCGGCTGCTGATTTACGCCGCCCAAATGATCGCGCTCGGTATTCCACCTACCACTGCCGCGGATGTCGCAATGTGCTCACCAATCACCGACGATCGCGAATTGCAGCGCAGCATTCGCGAGATCGTGACCACTGTGATCTAGTCCTGGTTTAAGTCCTTGTCATGGATTCCGATCTGAAACCAAAGTTAGACGACGCCTCATCCTCGGAGACGCATTCCTCGGCGTCGATTGAACAGGAACTTCAGAAACAATTTTCAGAAGTTAAGAATGCGACAGAACGGCAGTCGATTCTGGAGCTAACGCGCGAGTTGGCGCGCCTGTCGTTTGATCACGCCGCGGCGACTCTCGAAACCAGTGCCATGATCGCCGGTGTTTCGTTACGCGCGAGCGTCGAGTTCCTGCGGGCAGCGCCGGAAGCAGCGGAGATTCTCGCGGCCGGCGAGCTGCGACTGTGGGGCGAGATGGGCCGGCGCCTGGCGATCACCGATGTCGAGACCGCGATCAGCTTCTTCCTTGCCGGTGTCGGCGATTTGAAGGATGTTCCTCCTGACGCCCGGGCAATTGTCTTCCAATTGTGTTCACGGCAGATGACGCTTTCTGCTCCCGTTGCGACTGTAACGCTCCGCAGAGTTGGAGCGCTATCAGAAACCGTAAACGATTCCGAGACACTCATCTCGACATTAGAAACCGCGGCAGAGATCTCGAGGCGCTCCGCGAAGCACAGTGCAGATTTTCTCACCGCGACTCCGCTGGTAGTTGAGTGTCTCAATAAGTTCGATGATCGAGCCGTTAAGCAGCGGGCGCTAGCGCTCGCTTCTGCTTTTGCTTTCCGGGCTGGAGGAATCGCTGCGGACGCCTGGGCAGCCATGCCGACTGCCTTGGCGAATCTGAAATCCGAAGCAGCCCTCAAATTGCTCGATCGAACCGGAGACTTCCTCGAGCGCGGTGGCGGCGGCGCCCTACACCTCATGCTTTCCGGCGGTGAAGTTCTGCGCATCCTGCCGGAATTGTTCGACGATTGGATTGGGCTGCTGTGGGCGGTTGCGCAACATGGCAATGCTAGTTTGGTGGCATTTGTGCGGAGTACTCCACGATTCGTGCGCGGCTTCCTGGTCGGGATGGACCGCACTCGCGCCGTGGAGCTCTCGAAGCGAGTCGTATCCTTGACCGAAGAAATCGCACGTCTCGACGGAGAGGCAGCGCTGGCATGTTTTCGTACAAGTCCAGGCGTACTGAGGACGGTGGCGATCGAGCAGTTTGAAGAATGGACCAGGCGGGGACTTTCATTTTCACCTAACGACACGCGGGCTCGACGGAGTTATTTTGCGTTGGAGACTCGCGGTAGCTACGAGGTGCTCCATAGTGACACCAGTGGTCTTGCGCTTGATTCAATCCAGCATCTGTTGCGCCTCTACGTCGAGGCCCTAACTGGACGAGAGGTGGAGCTGGCGCCCATCGCCGCCGTCCCGGCAGAGACGAGAATTGGTGACGGCCGCACGATCCACTTGCCTGCGGTGGTAGCTGAGTTTGGTGACGACGATCTCGATTTTCGTCTTTACAAAGCACTGGCTGCGCACGCCGCCGGGCAAATTGAATTCGCTACTCAGGAATGCGACACGGTTAGACTGCGGGCTGCCTACTCCGCGATTGCGGAAACTTATGATCCTGCCAATGTTGACGCGCGGGACGCGTTTGCTCTTGATGGATACATCAACGATCCTCAGAAGAGCGAAGCAGCGTTAACGCCGGGAGAGCAGGCAACGGATGGACCGGATGACAAGCACGAGCTTCCCGCGAACAGCGACTACCGTGCAGTACTCGAGCTCTTCCCTCACCCGCAATTGGCACGCAGGATTTTTGGCACACTCGAAAATGGCCGTATCGACGCCCGGCTTCGCCGGCAGTATCGTGGTCTCGCTCGAGATCTCGATCTGATTCGCGAACACTTGCGCCGCAGTCGCCCAGCCATCCTCGATCTTCCAGCTACCATGGTTCCGTTTGAGCTGCTTTTTCAGATTACCTTGCTGGGCGGCGCGCTTGAAGATTCACGGCAGTACTACGGTCAGGTAGTTTCCGAGTTGGAGACAGTAGCCACTGAATATTTGGCAGATCCCGCGGCTACTGTTGCCGACACACTGATGGCCACTAGCCGTGTCTACTCACTATTTCAATCAGTGGTCCCAGCGGACGACTCTTTGCAGCAATTACAGACACAGGAAGATCCGTCAGACAGCGAAGACAAAACCTCAGCGCTCAGCGAGACACTCAAATCGCGCCCTCGAGATCGCAATCCGCAGAGGCGTGACGCGCGCGAACTCTTCAACGCCTGGAACGATCCCAACGCCGAGGGAGATCCTGACGAACTCGAAGGTGGCGAAGCCTGGATCGAGGCTGAGAGCCCGGAACAAAACCTGGAAGAAGGTGAGGTGGCCTACAACTACGACGAGTGGGATCGTGAACTCACCGATCATCGACTGGCCTGGTGCCGGGTGATCGAGAAACAGGTGAAGCATGGGGATCGGCTGTTCGTGGACCAAACACGGGACCGCCACCGGGGTGTCATCTCGTCAATCCGACGGCAGTTTCAGTTGCTGAAACCTGACGAACTGACACGAGTGGCTAACGAACTTGACGGTGAAGAATATGATCTCAACGCGGTGGTCGATTTCGTCCTCGACCGCCGTGCTGCCAAGGTCGGTGGTGGGCATCAATCCGAGCGGCTTTATATGAAGCGTTTGCGCCGCCGTCGTGATGTGGCAGTTTCATTCCTGCTGGATCAGTCTTCGTCCACCGCCCGCACTATCGGCAGGCATCCGCTGCAGCCTTACACACACCCCGGCCGACGCATCATCGAAATTGAGAAAGAAGGTCTAGTCTTGATGAGCGAGGCGCTGGAGGCAGTGGGCGATATATATTCGATAAACGGTTTTACATCCGAGGGCCGGCGGAATGTGAAGTTTTATGTGGTCAAGGATTTCGACGAGAAGTACTCTGACGAAGTTAAGCGGCGTATCGGCGGGATTACTTACCAGAACAATACTCGACTTGGCGCCGCAATTCGCCACGCGACTGCGAAGCTGGCAAAACAACAAGTGCGGACGCGGCTGTTGATTGTGCTCTCGGACGGGCGTCCGTACGATCACGATTATGGTGACGCCCGTTACGCTCGCGAGGATACGCGCGAGGCCTTACGGCAGGCCAAAATTCAAGGCATCACCCCCTTTTGCATTACCATCGATCGGGAATCCGAGGCAGAATTACGCGACCTCTACGGCGAAATTGGCTACACCATCATTGACGATGTACTTTCACTGCCAGAGAGGTTGCCTGGGATCTATAGACGGCTCACCACCTGATTAGTAAAACCTCATCAACGAAAGGACAATTCCATGAACCACGGAAACGTTTCCCCCGAAATTGCCAAGGGTCTACTCGCTCTTCACGAACGCATCGCGGCGTCCAACATCCCCTCTTCAAAGCTCGACGAAAGCATTAACATTGCTACCTGGAACATTCGTGAGTTTGGGAAAAAGAAACGCACCGAGCCGGCGATTCACTACATAGCGGAAATCCTCGGCCAGTTTGATCTCATCGGCGTGGTGGAGCTGCGCGACAACCTGACCGACCTGGGCCGGGTCCTGAAAATCCTCGGATCATACTGGCGCGCAGTCTATTCCGACATGATTCCCGACGCTGGTGGCAACCGCGAGCGTATCGCTTTTGTCTACGACAAACGTGCCGTTGTCTTCAATGGCCTGGCTGCGGAAGCCAGCGAACCACGAAAGAAAAAGGGTTTCGAATACCTACCCGAATCATCGTTCTGGCGCAGTCCCTACATGGCTTCCTTCAAGTCGGGCAGCTTCGACTTCGTTGCGTTCACTACACACATTAGATGGGGCGAAGGCGAAGAACCGCGCAAGTTTGAACTGGAGCGGTTGGCTGACTGGATCGAAGCCAAGCGGCAGGAAGAACACAAGGAAGACAAGGACTTGATCGTGATGGGCGACTTCAACATACCTTCGAAGACAAGTCCGCTGTTCAAGGCCATCACCAAACACGGCCTCCAGCTACCCAAAGCCCTGGCGGGTTTGGAACACGGAAGCAACCTGGCAAAGGACAAACGCTACGATCAAATTCTGCATTACTCGGATTATCCTGACACCTTCACAAACAAGGGCGGTATCCTGGATTTTTATATTGACGCCGATCACATAAAAGACCTTTTCCCGGGCATGACAAAGGAACCCTTTACATACCAGATGTCGGATCACCTGCCGCTCTGGATGCAAATGAATACTGACATTGAGGGGTTCGAGCTCGGGCAGATCCTGCAAAGCTGAGGTGCGGGTGATTCGCCCTTTGCACTGAGCGAGCGAACCAGCGCGGAAGAGCGCCATCGAGACGTAGATTGTAAACTTTCAAATCTAAGTAAGGGCGTCGACTCGGAAAGTCTCTGAGGTTGGAAGGGTGGTTTACCCCCGCTCAAGATTCGCCGCCACTCAACAATGAATTAAATAATTCAAGGATGAATGGCTACGAATCTTGAGCGGGGGTAAACCGCCCTTCCCGACCTTGAGACCATGCAGCTTGAGGGATCATGCTCGTAACTTGAAACCCTCAATACTTGAGGATGGGCCTCGCAGCCTAAGTGCCCTGCCTCCCGTAACCACCGCCTCCGGGCGTTTCAATTCGCACGCGGTCGCCCGGCTTTAGTTGCCAGCTACCTTTCGCGGCTATTTGATGAGAGGACCCCTGGTGAATGATCGTGTCGCGGCCGGGCGCTCCTTCCTCGCCGCCGCTGAGACCGTAAGGGGCATGCTTTCGTCTATCAGCTAGCAGCGACATACGCGCCGGCGCCAGCGTTTCGATTTCCCGAACGACCCCATCTCCACCGCGCCGCTTACCGCTTCCACCTGAGTCCGTGCGGATGCTGTACTCCCGCACTCGCAGTGGATAGGCATACTCAAGCGCTTCGGCGGGAGTGTTGAGGCTGTTGGTCATGTGAGTGTGGACCGCGCTCATGCCGTCGT
Organism: Pyrinomonadaceae bacterium; assembly: GCA_023717605.1. Classification (GTDB taxonomy): domain Bacteria; phylum Acidobacteriota; class Blastocatellia; order Pyrinomonadales; family Pyrinomonadaceae; genus PSRF01. The sequence goes on along the minus strand of JAMQPH010000906.1, from coordinate 2,236 downwards.
GATTGGCCCGCGCACCCATTCCGCCTGCCACCGTTTCGTAGTAAGAAAACTCGCGCCCGGTGCGGGGATCGATGCCACCCATTGTTAGATTGTTCATCGTGCCCTGGCTGGCTGCGGGTATGCGATCCGGCACCGCCTGGGCCAGGGCTTTGAACAGGACGTCTACGATGCGTTGCGAGGTTTCGACATTTCCGCCGGCGACTGAGGCAGGATGAACGGCATTGACTACTGTGCCGGCCGGGGCAATCACTTCAATTGGTTCCATCAGACCCGCACTGGCAGGCACGTCTCCCCCGATCAGGCACCTGAAGACGTACGAAACGGCGGAAACCGTTATTGCTTCTACAGCATTGATGGCGCCGGCAACCTGTTGAGCACTGCCGCCAAAGTCCACCACGGCCCGGCTACCATCGATTGCGATCCTCACACGAATTGGAACCTTTTCTTCGCTGATGCCGTCGTTGTCTAACCAGTCTTCCGCCTCGTAAGTGCCGTCCGGAATCTGTTCGACCGCATGCCGCATCAGTCGCGCGGAGTATGCGATCAGGTGTCCGGCATATTCCCTGGCTTCAGCGACTCCGCGTCGTGCCACGATTTCCAGCAGCCGCGATTCTCCGGTCTTCAATGAACCAATCTGGGCCTGAAAGTCGCCGCGACGCTCCGCATGTCCGCGCACATTCGCGAGAATCAGGTGCATCACGTCTTCGACTATTTCACCCGCGCGTACCAGGCGAATAGGTGGGATTCGCAAACCCTCACCATAAACATCGGTGGCGAGACCCATCGAACCCGGAGTTGCCCCGCCAATGTCAGCGTGATGTGCGCGATTGGCAACGAAGAACATGGGGCGGGGAGACGCGGAGATCGGGAGACGGGGAGACGGGGAGACACGGAGACGCGAAGAAGGTGGAGGTTGTTTTCTCGCCGCGTCTCCCCTTCTCCGTTTCTCCCCGTCTCTACCAAAGACCCCCATCACCAACGTAACGTCCGGCAGATGCGTGCCACCCGCGAAAGGATCGTTAAGAGCGACCACATCGCCCGGCGCTATGTTTACCTCACTAAGCGCGGCGTCAACGGCCATAGGCATTGACCCGAGGTGCACAGGCATGTGATCGCCCTGGGCAATCACGCGGCCGCCGCTATCGAACACTGCACATGAGTAATCGCGCCGCTCCTTGATGTTTGGGGAGAAGGCGGTCCGGCGCAGGGCAATTCCCATCTCCTCGGCCACCGAGGTATAGAGTGCGCGGTAGATCTCCAAGGTTGTGGGATCGAACTTCTTCATTGTCAATTCAGTCAATCAAACTCCACGCAACTTCGGCTGTAACTTTTAGAAACCGGAAGCGCTAGAGAGCAGTGTCAAAGGCCATGCAGACCCTCTGAAATTTTGCGTAACAGTATACTGAATCCCTTCACCTATAAACCGATCCACGAAATACCACGAACAAATTGTTTCGTGTTGTTTAGTGTGGTTTCGTGGATCGTTCCTTTCCTCCGCATAACTCACTACATCTCCAAGTGAGTCATCTATGTGAATGCCCTCGAACACTCACACCTCCGTAGCAATAATTAGATTGCCGTAGCTGTCGATGCTCGCTTGTGCGCCCGAGGGAATAACGGTGGTCGCCGAATACTCCGTCACAATGCAGGGAGTTCTGAGCTTCATGCCGCCGCCCAAGTCATCGCGCCGGTAGATACCAACCCGAAGTTTTATGCCGTCGAAGTAAGCGACTCCGAACGAATGCGGCTTGGCCCATACACTGCCTCGAGAGGTTGAGAGTCGTGGGTTCTTGAATTTCTCCACGGTACCGATCGATCTCAACTTTGTACTGACAATCTCAACGACCTCTGATTCCTGCGCGGAACCATAACGGGCTCGATGGGCGTGATGAAAACGCGCTGCGATATTCCCGGCGCCTCTTCTCGACGATGCGATGTTGAGTTCGAACGATTGCCCTTTGTAGCGTGCGGCCAACGACCTTTCGCTGCGCTGTTTCGATTCCGAAAACCCCTCCTTCCTGAGGGCGCTGCCAGCGGTGCTCTCAAGCTCCTTAAACGCGGTTTCCAATTTCTTATCGATACCCGGCCCGACCTCCAGCATCACCGTACGGCTCAGATCCTTCACCACGTCGGCGGTCACCACTCCGATTGCTGAGAGCGCACCCGCCGCGGTGGGCGCGATTACGCGCGGGATGCGTAACGCCTTGGCCAGGTCGACCGCATGGAGTCCGCCAGC